>JAWSUX010000015.1:0-73644 GCA_033852215.1 Colwellia sp.
CGCCGGGGAATGAACGCTTACACTTAAAACGAGGTTGTGATGCGTAGGTGTTATCAAAACAGTGGTGTACCAATGAATAAAAACCCAAAAAACACCTAAATTATAAAAAATATTTTCTATAGCGTGTCTGTTGTGTTTTTGTCAAAAGGCATTTTATCGATATTTAAGAGATTAAAACTGAATGACACATGAGATTGAATACCCATCCGACATTATTGACTATGAGGTTGATCTAAACGGCAAAAAACTCTCCATAAAAATACCCAAAAATGAGGTGTTTCGTATCGAGGAAATATTTGGCGAAAATGAATACTATGTCCCAGGAATGGAGAACCTAAAAGCTCCGGTTATTGTTGATGTAGGGGCAAATGTTGGTGTATTTAGTTTGTATATGAAACAGATGATCCCAAGCGCTTCGTTATATTGTTACGAGCCTGCACCTAATGCTCTGTCATTATTTCATCAGAACATTCTGCCGCTTAAGGACGTTGTGCTGCATGAATGTGGTTTGTCAAATGCTAACGGAAAGGCGCATATTCAGCTGAATGCAAGTAATACGGGTCAAAGCTCATTAGTCAAAGGGTCACATAAACTATTGGGTGAAGTCGAAATTGAGTTACGTGCAGGCGTATCGATGTTTTCTGATAACGGCTTCGATGAAATTGATATTCTGAAAATCGATACCGAGGGTAGTGAGGTCGCTATCTTGCAGGACCTTTCCAGCCAAGGGAAGCTGCAGCACATAAAGTTTATTGTGCTGGAGTACCATTCGGAATCCGATAGACGCGAAATTGATCAGTTGCTGAGTGGGTTTTCGATATTTGGTTTGTCCAGCCATTCTTTGAGCCTTGGGCAAGCTAAATACATTCGCAATGATTTGATTGGTGAACCGATATCCAAGGCTATACCCGTCGCCACGCTATAGGTGTTGATTTGATTCTGGGGGGTAAGAACTACCCCTAGAACCAAATTAAACTTGTTCCTTGTGCAGGTAACCTAGTAACTGAGATTCTAAATTTTCTCTCGCAACGAGCCATTTTTGTACAGGCACTAATTAATCTCTATCGGTTGCCTCGGTTTACAAAGAGTAAAGCAGGGGGGCTAGGCTTGTGCACAAATTTCGATGACAATTTTCCCTTTTGTTCTGCCTGTTTCGCAATGCCTGTGCGCTTTTGGAAGTTGCGCTAGGCTATACGTTGATTCAATAGTGGGGACCAATTTTCCCACTTCGGTGAGTTTGGCGATTAAGTCTAAATCTTTGGTCACGGGTTTTGCCATGAGCGACGCTGCTTTCTGTTTTCCGACAAAGCTGTTGAGTAAGAGCTGGAAGGGTTGACGCACTGTACTTATAGGGTTGACGGTGATGTAAATCCCCGTTTCTGTGAGTGACGATTTACATTGAAAGAATGTCGTTTTTGCAACGGCATCAAAAATAATGTCGTATGATTTATTGTGCGACGTAAAGTCTTCCTTTTTATAATCAATACACGTATCTGCACCGAGGTTTTTAACCCATTCAATGTTGTCTGTACTGCAAACCGCTGTTACCTCGGCTTCAAAATGCTTTGCGATTTGTACCGCAAGATGGCCAATACCACCGGAAGCGCCGTATATTAAAATCTTACTGCCTTTTTTTAGGTTCGCCTTTCCTCTTAACGCTTGCAAGGCGGTTACGGCAGAACAGGGGAGAGCGGCGGCCTCGTTAAAGCTTAAGTTAGAAGGCTTTATGGACAGTAATTTTTCATCAGCGCTGACGTATTCCGCGCAGGACCCACGTACAAAACCAAACACATCATCTCCGACTTTTAGACGTTTTACCTTACTCCCTACTTTTTCAATGGTGCCTGCAACATCCACCCCAAGTTGATTATTTTTGGGCTTAAAAAATCCGCCGGTCATTAACCTCACAGGAAAGAACCCTTTCCTGTGATGGCAATCATAGGGGTTGATGGAAGCACTGTGCACTTTCACCAAAACCTCATTGTCCTCGACTTGGGGTTTTTCGATTTCTTCAATATGTATGACTTCCGGTGATCCATATTGTCGGTAGATAGCGGCTTGCATAATTGATCCTTTGGTAGTTTCCATTTATTCGTAACGTAGGGATTGAATAGGGCTAGCCTTGGCGATGTTTATCGCATGGGCGGCGACGATTGCCCAGGCAGTCGTGATGGCTATTATGGCGGCTATCAAAATCAGAGGAATGACAAAGGTGATTTTGTTGGCGAAAAAATTAAGGAAGGCATTCGAAGCCAGATATGTAATGGGCAATGCAATGACGAGTGACCACAGTACTGGGGTTGAAAATTGCCATATTAGAAGGCGAACAATCTGCGCTGTACTTGCCCCCATGATTTTTCGAATTCCGATTTCTTTTGTTCGCCATTGGGCCATAAACTGGGATAGTCCGAACAGGCCAATAAGCGCTAAGGTTAATGCGACGGCGGAAAAAACAGCGATAACGCTGTTCATCATTTGGAAAATATTGAACATGATGTTGAATACATTATCTAGAAATTTCCGTCGGATGGGTTGATCTCCGATAACCTGCTGCCAAACTGTGTCAATCTCAGACAGCGTTTTTTCTAGATCGTGGTTGCTGACGCGAACTGAAGCGTACATATGCATGTCATTGCTGATGAAAAATGCCGTGGGCTTAATATCTGTAAATTCGCCGTTGAAGTTCACATCAGCTATCAGCCCTACAATGGTGTACTGGTGGTTTTCTGGGAAGCGTTGGGTAGGTATTCGGAAAATAGATTGTCCCATTGCGTCTTGCCCGCGATCAAAACCGAGTTGTTTGGCTGCTAATTCATTAATTACAATATTAAGCTGATAACGATTAATATCGTAGACATCGTTTGAGAAGGAACGGTTAACCGTTCGGCCTGAGAGCAAGCGAATGTCATAAGTTTCCAGAAATTCGTCATCAACAGATCGAAAATTGACGGTAAGGGCTAATGTCTTATCACCGCGTATTGGCGTAATTTGTACAAACGGATTCGATTGCTCAAAGGGTACATATCTGGAATAGGTAACAGAACTGACACCGTCTAATGCACCTAGCTCCTGTTTAAGCAGTTTGTGTCTTTTCTGTATGGCCGGGCTACCAACGCCTTCTAGCAGTACGATATTTGATTTTGGAAAAATGTTACTGTTTTTACGCATTTTGTCATTTTGGAAAAAGATAATCATTACCATCGCGAGCATAAATATCGAAACGGTAAATTGGGCAGCTGTCATGGCGCTGCGGATGAAGTTTCCGCTGCTGCCTTTTTGTAAGGTGTTGCGCAAGCTATCGATAGGGTTAAGCCGTGATATGAGGAAGGCTGGGTAGGCGCCTGCTAATAGACCAACAAGCAGAGTGGTTAATGCTAACCAAGGTAGCGTGCTGATATAGTTAAGCGCTACGATTTTTCCGGTTAGATTATTGTACGTGGGGATGAGTAGTTCAATAATAGACACACTTAACACCATGGCAAAAAACGTAACAGTAATACTCTCCAATAGAAACTGAGCTTGTAATTGTAGCGGGGTAGCGCCTAGGGTTTTACGGAGGCCAACTTCGCGTGCTCGACCAAAGCTTTGTGCTGCGGCCAGATTGGTGTAATTCACGCAGGCGATGAGTAAAACCAAAATCCCCAGTAGTCGAACCGATTCAAGGACTGGAATACCCATACTTTCCCAAACAGAATTGTGTATTTCAACGAGAGGCATTATTTTTAATGCGCTGATATAATCGCGTTCATCACTCGGAGCATGGCGATGGGATACGGTGTTCACGCGGTCTGTTAACCATTCTCTGTCGTACTGTTCAGGCAGTAGTATGTAAGTCGTGTCAAACATAGAAAAGTCGGTCCATCGACCTTCGACTGGAAAATTTTCCACTTTTGCGAGCAGTGCCAGTGATGCAATGGCTGATAGTGTTCCATTGGGCATAAAGGAGGAGTTGAAATGGCTGTCTTTTGCTACGTCTTCGATAACGGCTGATACATGTAAACTCTCCTTGTGTTCCAATTCTAGTACTTCGCCCAATACATCGGTACTGCCAAATATTAATTTGGCAGTAGACGCCGTTAAAATTAATCCATGAGGATCGTCGATCGCTGAGGCATTGCCGTAAATGTAGTTGAAATCAAATATTCGGGTGAAACTTTCGTCTACAAATCGAAATCCAATGTTAAAGCCTTTATCGTCAATTGAAAGCAGTCGATGGCGGAGATAGGCGCGAGCGACGGCTTCAGATTCTTTAATCTCGAGTTCAAATAACGGCCCGTATGACGTCCTAACATTCATAAGCTCGCTTATGGTTAGTTTCGACTCAGGGTTAAAAACACTGCCCACGACAAATGTTCTGTCGCGCTTTGAGAACATGTTGTCGTGGTTAGTTTCGTAATTCAGCAAAATACTGCTGAATACAAAAATACTGATTCCGAAGGCGAGGCCTCCAATATTAATGCACGCATACAGGCGGTTTTTGGTAAGGTTGCGAAGTGCTAGTGTTAAATAGCTGATGAACATATAAATGCTTCTGTGTGGATGTTGTTCAAGAAAAATATCTGAGGTTTACTTTGTTTAGGATGCCGTCCGTAAACTGTCACGAATACTTTCGGATACGATGTGTCCATCAAATATGTTAATAGTCCTGCGGGCGTAGTCGGCATGTGCTGCAGAGTGAGTCACCATAACGATAGTCGTGCCTTCTTCATTCAGACCTTGTAACATTTCCATGACTTCTTGACCGTGGCTGCTGTCGAGATTTCCGGTGGGTTCGTCAGCGAGGATTAACGATTGCTTTCCGACGACCGCGCGCGCTACGGCGACGCGTTGTTGTTGCCCCCCGGATAATTGGCTCGGCATATGTTTGGAGCGGTGTGCAATGCCCACTTTGTCCATGACTTCTGCAACGCGTTGTTTGCGCTCTTTACTGCCGATATTGTGGTAAAGAAGGGCGAGCTCTATGTTTTCTTCTACGGATAGTTCATCGATTAAATTGAAATTCTGAAATATAAAGCCGATGTTGTGTTTTCGAATTTGGCCAAGTTGCTTTTCGCTCTTATGGGTAACGTCTTGCCCCATAAATTGGTAATTTCCGTCTGTCGATTTATCGAGGAGCCCGATTATGTTCAGTAGAGTAGATTTCCCACAACCTGAAGGTCCCATTATCGCGACAAATTCTCCTTGGGATATGTCAATATTTGCGGCGTTTAACGCAACTGTTTCCATTTCATCTGTACGATATGCCTTGTAAAGGTTGCGTAAGCTAATCATTTTCTATTCTAAACCCCTTATGTTGTATTTTGGGTACGCTACTTGTCACCCATTTGTGATTGTCATCTTATCAAAAAATGATTCGTCCCTGAATCAACTTGCGTCCTCAGAATGCCCATCCTTCGGCTAAACTCTCCATTAAATATTCATCCATGAAATCCTGGCCCTGTTTTATTCCTGTTTCGCTCCAGTATTATTAGCGCCATACGTGCCTGATAACCTATCGCTCTACTTCCCTATGATTCCTTTTTCAACACTAATTTATCCATCTCCCTAAAACTTTCGTAGCTTGAGGTAATTACAGTCTCACCCGGCTCTAGACCTGATAACACCTCAATAAACCGATTGTTGCGTCGACCTAAGCGAATCTCCCTTTTTATTGCCTCTGTACCCATACTGTTGATAACAAAGACCCATTCCCCTCCGGTATCTTGAAAAAATTGACCATTCGGAATGAGTAGAGCATTATCCGAGTCTCCCAGTATGAGTTTTGACTGTAGGGTTTGCCCACGGCGTAAGTTCGAGGGTTGATCTCCTGTCATTTTAAGGTCAATTTGAAACTGCCCATTTTGAACATCTGGGTAAATTTTAGTAACACGTAAGATGTAGTGCTTACCATTCCTTTCAAAGTTAGCTTCTTGGTCTAGGTTTACACGGCCTAGATAAAATTCGTCTATATTTGCCAGTAGTTTAAATGTCGTGGGGTTACTGACTTGGCCAATCCGTAAACCACGTGGTACATTTTGACCAATTTCCATATCAAAACCTGAGAGCCGACCGGCGACGGGAGAGCGAACAATAAGATTGTTTAAGCTTGCGCGGGCAAAGGTTAGGTTTTCCTCCATGCTGACGGTTTTTTCTTTGAAAAATCGTAATTGGGCGGCCATTAGATTTTCATCTGATGCTTGGCTTTCTAATGTAACATCACGTTTTTTTAGGGAGTAGTTTAATTCATCTACAAAATCGTCATATTCTGATTGTGATATTAACGATTTGTCGATTAGTTCTTTTCGGCGTTTGGATTCACGTGTTAAACGGCGAATGTTGTAGTCTAAGTCGACTAGGGCATGTTTATGCCTCGTTCGATTTTGTTCCAGTTTTAATTCCTGGGTTCGCATCGCGTTTAATTGTTCGATCACGCGGGATTCGGTACTCATAACACTAAGTTGAAGATCAGAGCTAGAAAGCCGCAATACAATTTGATTGACCTCCACTGTCGCACCGTCTTCCAATAGAATTTCTTCAATTCGTCCGCCTTGAACTGCATCTAAGAATACGGTTTTCAGTGGGGCCACTTGTGCGCGAAGTGGAATAAAATCTTCAAATGTTCCCTGTATAACTTTGGATATGTTGAGTCGGTTTCCCATGACCTTTAAGGAACGATCAGTTGTTAAATTATCGACAAAATAGTAGCCCGCGATGAATACTGTAAAGGCGATTATAAGGGATCGAAATGTTTTTCGGTTAAATCGGTTTTTAACTATTCGTCTGTCCATTCCAGGCTCAGTTGTACCATGTAATCGCTCCCCACTATAGGAATGTAGGTTAGCTGGAACGTTGTAACTGGGTTTAGTTTCCTCACTCATTAGGTGGCTTCTATTGTTAGGGTGTTATTCGTCTCGGCATTCGTTTCACCTATCGTCTCGTTTGTGGGTGCGCTCCTATAGAGGTCTGTAAATGTGACGCGTATCATCCAGTAAATCATGAGCACAATAACGATAAGCGAGGGGGCGAATAAAATATTGGAGTTGCGAATAACGTCAGAGAATATGTGAGTATTGCCCAGGAATATTGCTGTTACGGCGATTAGTAAAGCTAAGCACATGCGCCATACATGGCGAGCAATTCTTTGCGCACCTGACACGCCGCCACGGATAATAACGCGAATGTCCAAGGTGGAAAAAAACGCGAGAAGAGTTGCCTGAAAATAGTAAAAACCCGCTGGGGTTCGACCCGTAAGTTGAATCTCCCCATTGGATGCGGCATACCCAAAATAACTTGCAGCAATAGCTGTCGATATCGCCAAAGTAAGAGCAGAGATTTCAAATAACCCGGTTTCGTTTTCTTTACGCTTGATTGCTGCCGTAGCTGTGCCGACTAAATAAATCATCATGATTCCGGTTATTAACGTCTCTGGGCGGCTGACCATGTAAGCCAAAGTTGCACCGGCTGTACCGATCATAACCATACCAGCGGTAAAAAATTTGCCGCTGTTTTTATGCAGCGTTGTGCCCTTTTTCGAAAATAGGGCGATAGCACCTGCGACTAAACCTATGGTTGCAGTGACGATGTGAAAAATCAGTATCGTGCTGTATGACATGGTAAATCCAGCTTTAGTGTATGGCTTCTTGCTGTGCTTGTTCGTGGGGTGTTGCACAGTGAAGGTTGCTGATTGGGTAATTGCAAAGGAAGTGCCAAAATCTAAGTCATTGATAATTAAAGGGAAAGTATGATTCGGTAGGGTGGGTGTACGATACTGAACAGTGCTGAGTGGTCGGAATTGAACAAAAATTTCTAAAAGTGTGTTGCACAGGTCTGTTGATTTTTCTTTCGACAAATGAGTGGTCGAAATCCAAAACAAGCTGTACGATATCGGACACCGAGCACTCGGCACTCGGATAATTGTGGTGCTTGGATTATTTGTGCTGAGTATTAGTAATACTCAGCTTATTGGTACACAGGAAGGTAAAGACTTAGCGTGATGAACGATAAACGACTTTTGATCGTAGATGATGATGAAGATATTTTGGTTGCTGGGAAGCTTCTGTTAAAACGCCATTTCGGTAGTGTGTCTATTTGTAATCAGCCGCAGGAAATACCTCGGCTTATGGCTGCACAGAATTTCGATGCCGTTTTATTGGATATGAATTTTTCCCCAGGGGAGAGCAATGGAGAGCAAGGTTTTATTTGGCTCAAGCGCATTCTTGAAATTGACCCCGATACTGTTGTGGTGATGATTACGGCCCATGGAAATGTGGACACAGCGGTTGAGGCGATGAAGCACGGTGCGACGGATTTTATCGCTAAGCCTTGGCAAAACGAAAAGGTTGTTGCAACGTTGTCTGCTGCTGTGCAATTGCATGACAGTCGTTCTGAAGCTAAGCGTTTCAAAAGTGAAGCCTTGCGCTTGCACGATAGTAATCAAGTGTTAGTAGAAGCCTCGGCCGCAACAACTCAAAGTTTGTTGGGTCATTCTAAAGCGATGGGAATTGTACATTCCATTATTCGTCGTGCTGCTCCGACGGATGCTAACGTCTTAATATTGGGTGAAAACGGTACAGGTAAAGAATTAGTTGCGCGGGAATTACATCAACAAAGTTTGCGTGGCGATCAGATATTTATGTCCGTTGATTTGGGGGCTGTATCCGAGAGCCTTTTTGAATCAGAGCTGTTTGGCCATAAAAAAGGCGCGTTTACAGGGGCAACAAAAGACAGAGTCGGTCGTTTAGTCGCCGCAAGTGGGGGGACTTTATTTCTCGATGAAATTGGTAATATTCCATTACATCTGCAAGCGAAACTGCTTACCGTGCTAGAGCAACGGCAGGTGACGCCTTTAGGGGCCAATCAGTCGACCCCAATTGATATTCGCGTGATTGCCGCGACCAATATTCCACAGGTAGAATTAACGGATGAGAAAAAGTTTCGGCAAGATTTACTTTTTCGCCTCAATACGGTTGAAATACCGTTGCCCGCTTTGCGAGAGCGAGTGGACGATATTACTGAAATAGCACAATATTATGCGGTGCTGTATGAACGTAAATACCGTAAGGAACCAAAACTATTTTCAGAAATGGCCATAGAGGCCGCGCTTTCTTATGATTGGCCCGGCAATGTAAGAGCTTTGCGACATGCCGTTGAACGGGCGGTTATCCTCTCGGAGGGTGATGCTTATGAAGTTGAGGATTTGCAATTAAATGTTTCTCGTAGAACGCATAATAAACCAGATTTTACGAATAGAGCGTTAACAAAAGTTCATGCAGTACCGGCCTCTGCGTTTGAATATCCTACTGAAAACGGTGTGCCAATAGAATCAGGCACGCCAGAAGACCTCAATCTCGATCGAGTGGAAAAACGTATCGTTGAGTCGGCTTTAAAACTACATCGCTACAATATCAGTAAGGCGGCGAAAGAGCTGGGTTTAACGCGCGCTTCTTTATATCGCCGGATGGAAAAATATGATTTCTAATCGTTTTGCATTATTCCTGATAGGGCGGATTGCCTTACTTACGCTAGTTTTGCTGGGGTTTAGTTTCGCCTTTAGTGCGCCAGGGTATTATGGTATTACGGTTTTGTTGGGGGGCATTGCATTGTTAATTACTGGCGACCTTTATCGGTATGTGAGTTCAACTAATGCAGAGCTTGCACGGTTTTTTGATTCGTTGCGCTACGATGATTTTAATCAGTGTTTTGAACCTATCGAAAAAAGTGGTCGATTGTTGAGCGGAAATGGTGGAGCACACTTCGATACGCTGTTGAAGACATTTAACGAATTGACGAAAAAAATTAGAGCCTCTCGGCAGGATCAAGAAGAAAGTCTGCGCCACCTTAAATCACTAACCGAGCATCTACCAATTCCCTTACTTTCTTTGTATGCGGATGGTCGTATTCAATTGCAAAATAATGCCGCTCGCCGGTTATTTGGCCGTGTGAACGTGAATAAAATTGAAGATCTACATGTGTTTGGCCAAGTCTTTGGTGATTCAATTAGTGAATTAGAACCGGGGAATCGACGCCTGGTTAACTTTTATTATGACGGTGTACAGCGTCAGCTCGCTGTGGCAGTTACACATATTCAAACACATGCTCGTTCCGGTACTATCGGAGAAAAACTGATTAGCCTGCAGGATATTCAAAGTGAGTTAGATAGCGTCCAGTTGCAAGCATGGCAAGACCTTGTGCGTGTTTTAACCCATGAAATAATGAATAGTATTACTCCTGTGGCCTCTTTGGCTAAAACAGCAGTCGAGTTAGTGGAAGATGTGAAAACTAAGCTAAAAGACAAGCTCAGTGTCAAAGCAATAGAAGAAGACCTAGAGGATGTGCAGAGTGCTGTATCAACCGTCGCTCGTCGCTCGGATGGCTTAATGCAGTTTGTGCAAAGTTACCGCAGTCTTACTGTGTTAGCGGTTCCCAAAAAACAGTCGGTATTACTTTGTGAAATTTTCGAACGCGTAAAAATATTGTTTGCGGTTGAGTGGGGAAAAAGCGGAATCACGTTTTCCGTTAATGCTGATCCATCTGACCTACAAGTTCATGCCGACCCAGGAATGCTGGAACAAGTATTCATTAACCTTTTGCATAATGCCGAGCAGGCTATCGTGAATGCGAATCCTAAAATTCTCAATCCTAATGTTTGCTTATCGGCTCGGCTGAATCGTATGGGTTACGTGCTCGTGGAGATTTCGGATAACGGGCCGGGTATTCCCGATAAAATCATGAATGAAGTATTTGTTCCTTTTTTCACAACTAAACGTGAAGGTTCAGGTGTAGGTTTAGCGTTAACGCGTCAGATTATGATTGCCCATGGCGGGAGTGTGTCAGTGGGTGTAGCGAATGAGTCGGCGGAGGTTGGTCGGCGCGGCGCTAAATTTATGTTGATATTTTGATTCGAGGCGTTAAACTTCGTTCGAATTTATTATCTTCACCGGCAATCGCTGCGCTCCCCAAACCCCTGGTTCATCCATAAACAAACCCGCAATTTTTTCAGCACAATTTTTACAATTACCGGCCTGATTAATTCCCCATTTTCCCAGTTCATACCAGTCGCGTTCAATTAAACATTCGCCGCAATTATGGCACCAAGTGCTTCCGCCTTCAGTGTCGTGAACATTCCCAGTGTAAACATAATGTAAACCGTATTGCATCGCTATATTTCGCGCTCGGGTTAATGTGTCAGGCGGAGTAGGTGGTACGTCGCGCATTTTCCAGTCGGGGTGAAAGGCACTGAAATGTAGGGGTACGTCGGGGCCAAGGGTTTTCGCGATCCATTCACTTAGTGCATGGAGTTCTTTGTTACTGTCGTTTTTATTGGGAATCAGAAGTGTTGTAAGCTCTAGCCAGGTGTCTGTTTCGTGGTGTACGTATTCAATGGTTTCTAATACGTCTTTTAAATGCGCGCCACAGATTTTATGGTAAAACTGTTCATCAAATGATTTTAAGTCGATATTAGCGGCGTCTATATGACGATAGAAATCCTCTCGGGGTTTTTCACACATATATCCGGCGGTCACCGCAACGGTTTTAACATCTACTTCGTGGCATGCAATTGCAGTGTCGATCGCGTATTCCAAAAAAATGGCGGGATCGTTATAGGTAAAGGCTACGCTTTTGCAATGAAAGCGCAGGGCGGCTTGGGCCAGCGCTTCTGGTGATGCTGTATCTGCAAGGGTATCCATTTCTCGTGACTTGCTCATATCCCAGTTTTGACAAAATTTACAGGCTAAATTACAGCCCGCAGTGCCAAATGAGAGAGCGGGAGTGCCGGGTAAAAAATGATTGAGAGGTTTTTTCTCGATAGGGTCGATGCAGAAGCCACTGGAACGTCCATAGCTATAGAGCGAAATGCCATCCTCTTCACGTCCGCGTACGTAGCATAAACCCCGTTAATGAGGGTGTAGCTTGCAGGCTCGGGGGCATACATCGCACTGCACACGGCCATCTTCTAATGAATGCCAATATTCAGTTGGGTATGCATTCTCAAACATATTTGATTTCGGCATAACGAAAATTAACCTAGGGAACTATCACGGTTGCTTAATGAAAACGTTGGCGCTGGTAACTGTGCCTACGTACGGTCACAATTATGAAATAAATCACAATGAAAAGCCTAATATTTATATAGCCCAAGGACGAACGTGGATACAACGGTTTACGATAAGCATATTTGAAATCGACAGATAACCCGAAGGCTTCCATTGCTACAATAGAGGCGAAACTCCCAGTTATTCTGAGCTGTTTTAGGGCTATTTGGAGTTGGTTGGAATTGTTTAGTGCTATATAGGTTGGACCAATATCAGTTAAAAATATGTGGAGTGGCTATGACTACACGACAGCCGGAAGTTTGTGGGTCGTTCTACCCTGAGCAGGCGAAAGAACTAGAAAGCAGTGTAGGCGGCATGCTACGTGCTGCAACAGCGAGGACAAAAAATCCCAAAGCGTTAATCGCACCCCATGCGGATTATATGTATTCTGGCGAAATTGCGGCATCCGCTTATCGCTGTCTGGAAGCGTCCAGCGCATCGATTAAGCGAGTGGTTTTGCTAGGCCCTTCCCATTGTGTAGCTTTTCGCGGAATTGCTACACCGGGGTGCGATGCATTTCTGACGCCGCTCGGAAGTGTGTCTCTCGATCAAAACGTTATTCAGGAAATTGAACAGCACCCCGACGTTATGCCCAATCCTGTTGCGCATGAAAAAGAACATTGTCTCGAAGTTCACCTACCATTTTTACAAACGGTCTTAAGCGATTTTTCAATTGTTCCGCTTGTTGTGGGGGACGTTAGCGCGCCAATCGTGGCTGGCTTGATCGAAACGCTTTGGCAAGACGACGAAACCTTTATTATCGTCAGTACTGACTTGAGTCACTTTTTACCCTACGAAAAAGCACAAATAAAAGATAAAGAAACGAATGAATATATCGTGGCGCTAAACGCTCAGCTTGATGGCGAACAAGCTTGTGGTAGTCGACCATTAAATGGTTTTTTGCAAACCTGCCAAAAGAAACAGCTGACGATTACCAATGTTGATTTGCGGAACTCGGGCGATACAGCCGGTAGCAAAGATAGGGTAGTGGGGTATGGTGCCTATGTCGTACATTAAGCTTTCGAATAACGCGACAGATAAACCGCCTAGCAAGTTCTCAAGCAAGCTTTCGCACAAACTTTCACACAAACTTTCAAAAGAAGGGCAAGCGCAATTGCTCCAAATTGCACGTCGTGCTATTGCAGGCCACTTCGATTCAGTACCTTTGAATATTGATATTGCACAGGTCCCAGAAGAGCTTGCTCGTGATGGTGCGAGTTTCGTTACGTTGTTAGATAGTAAAAAGGAATTGCGGGGTTGCATTGGTACACTTGAAGCTCATCAAAGTACAATTGTTGACGTGGCTGAACATGCAGTAGCCGCTGCTTTCCGAGACTACCGATTCCCTGGCCTCACTAAAGATGAATTTCAGCATTGCTCGATCAGCATATCGTTACTTACGCCGCGCGAACCTATCCCAGTAACGTGTGAGGAGGAGCTCTTAAACGAGATGCAGCCAGATATAGGCGGGATTATTATCAAAGACGGGAACCGCCAGGCGACGTTTTTACCAAAAGTGTGGGAACAGATTTCGGAGAAGGAGGAGTTTTTACGTCATTTAAAAAGCAAAGCAGGATTTCTCAAGGATGAATGGCCAGCGACAATGCAATGCTGGCGATATCGCTGTATTGAATTTTCGGAATAATCTTTTACGAAGTACATGGCTGGTATTTATCTCGTTCTCGTTATTATTCAGAGAACGAGATAATACTCAATTTATCCTATACAAAGTCGCCAGCCGCAAAAGGCTGATACAGCAAGCGTATAGACGCCTAATAATAGAACGTTGATGGGTTTACCTGAGAGTTTAGGTGTTTTGATCTGTGACACGTTCAATGCTGCAAGCGTTAGGCAAACGCAATAAAGAATGATCGTAAAGGTTTCGTGGCTAAATAGACTTTCAAACATAAGGACGAAAACAAGTAGCAAGCTATTGTTGTCGAGCGCCAAGCCGGTATATTTAGTACCGCCTGCGAGGCCGTAGGTACTGAAATAGCTCAAGCGTATTGCAGCTGCAGCGATCGTTAAAAAAGCACCGATTAAAAATACAGGTTTGAACTCTCCATAACTCATAAGCAGGACTGCAGGTGTGACCCCGTAGCTCACAATGTCTATTAGTACGTCCAATTGACCGCCAAAGGTCGAGTATTCACCCGCTCGCCCTTTCATTTTTCGGGCGATGAGGCCATCGACCCAATCGAAAGCAATGGCCCAGACCATGCCGATCATCGCTGCAGAATAGATTCCAATAATACAAAAATAAATGGCAAGTAAGGTGCAGGCTAGCCCGGCTAGAGAGCACAGATTAGGAATGTCTTTGACGTAAGATAGGATTGTTGGTGGCTGTAATTCGTGAGAGGGGGAATATTCCTCTGTCATTAGGTTTCCTTTCTTAGGGTTGTCGCATAAATGAAGAAAAAACGACCAAACGCTCAGCTTTGGCGCGAAAATAGTGCTATGGAGGAGGTCTTAGATCTGTATAGTAGCGCCCCAATCGACCCCAATCAAAGGAAAAGTTCAGATAATGATCGTATACACCGTAGGTACATTTGACTTATTGCATGTTGGCCATCTTGCTTTGCTAGAGCAGTGCAAGGCATTAGGCGATGTGGTTGCAGTAGGTGTTGCTTCGGATGCGGTTGTTAACAGCTACAAACCTCGAGTTCCTGTTGTTCCTTTGGATGAGCGAGTAGAGATGTTGCGGGCCTTACGATGTATCGATATTGTTCGGCCTTATCATGAGCTGGAGTATGTTTCCGCCTGTAAAGAATTGAACGTGGACATCTTCGTTATTGGTGAAGATTGGGGCGATAAGCCTCACAATATCGCGGTTGAGGAATATCTAAAGTCAGAGGGCAAGCAGATTGTTCAGGTGAATTACAACTCCAGAACATCGTCTACTAAAATCAAACAACGTGTTGTTGATCAACGTAGTGATACTGTTCTTGTTCCTGATCGTGTTATTCGCAATATGCTGGGCGATCACTACCAATAAAATTACTGTCACATTGGCTGTTCCCATTGCTCTGACCCCAAGGCTTGTGATCTAGCAAGCCTTGGTTAATTTGGTGGTGATTTTGACGGTATTTTGATTTGTTTTTGGATGCTTCTTTGGCTAACTGCGCTTGCGCTAGAGGCAATCGAGACGCGATTTTTGTTTCCGATCTGCAGCAATGAGTATGAAAATCCAACAGGTAACCCTACAAACTACAAAATTGTTATTAAATTTGTAGGCTATGTTCGTGAGCTGACTTTCTCCAGGCTGCGAGAAGTGCTGTCGAATCTCCTCTAATGCCCGAAGCACCAGGATCTGCTTCTATCCAAGGTTTGGACGGAGGTGGAAATTAGGCGTATTGAACTCGAAGTGCTTTGTAATAAAATCCACTTTCTTGTGGTACTGAAAGGTAATATTTGTGAGCGCTTTATGGCTAGAATATTCGTGACAATATAAAATTTATTACTTTATGTTGCTGCTATGTCCAAAGAGTATGCTTTCAGTCAAAAAACAAGACCTTTGATGTTCTTAGCCCTAATCTTTTAATCACAGCTCATTTTGAAGGGATCTTGAACCGTTGCTGCAGCCCCACAACTTTTTTTAACAGTCGGTGAGCTTTAATGTTTTCTTTCTGGGGGAACGTCTTGTTGGCTGAGGGCGGTCTTCTTAACGATGACCCTTGCTAGCGCTTGGTATGGGCAGTCTGCGTTAAAAGCTACGCCGCCAACGGGTTTCCACCCTTTACCTAATAATTCACCAACTTTTTCTTCTAGTTGGGCGATTCCTTCTGGGCCGCTTACAACTTTATATTCGGTTTTCTTCATGTGGAAATCTATTGTTATTGTTCAATCAAATAGTAGCAGGAACGCCGCTAATAAGCTGCCCCCAGATCAACTGCTGCTGGATAATCCTTACGTTGGAGTACTGGGATCAATGGCTTTCCGCATATGAGTGCCCGTTGCCTCGAACCCAAGTTGAGCATACAGCGCTTGAGCGGCATTATTTTTTCTGAATACGTGCAGCCTTATGTCGTAAACACCAAAATCTTGCAAAGTTCGTTCAAGTGCTTTGAAGGTTTCCTTTGCGAAGCCTTTTCGACGAAATTCGGCTCTTATTTCGATGTCGCTGATAAAGGCGAAGGTGTGGCCGTATTGCTCCATAACAGTGAACCACATATAGCCAATCGTTTGATCAAGGCCTGAGAGCCTGATTAAACGCCAGTAAATAGTCAAGTTGTGGTTTTCTTTGTCTATAGCCTCCATGGTATCTGCTTCAGCCTTTTGGCGTGCAGCGTTTTCTGACCAAAAGCCAGTTTCGATAAGTTCTTCAGCGTAGTGGGAGATGGTTTCAGCAAGGTGGGCGTCGATTTCTGGCTGAGACATTGGCGTTAGGTTTATCATGGCGTCCGTTCTCTGTGTTATTTAGTGTTTGTATATTGTTGGGGGAAAAGCCAGATCTTAGCTTCGTATATCGTGAGTGCAGGGTAAGGCCGGCTTATTTATCCTTACTTAATTAGAACTTTCTGCGCTCATATTTTTCGTGGTTCAGGGTCAATTCAGACATGTTAGCACTAATAAGTGCTGAGATTAAAAGATTGCTCTGAGGATATAGCCAGGAGTGATTCGTTGAAAATAATCTGGCGCATAAAGACCTGGGTGTGCCATAAGAATAATGCGTAAACCCTAAATATTCTTGGGGGAAATAAATTATGTGGAATTTGTCGCAAGAGGTTTTTCCTCTCAAAGAAGAGGCTCGGTTACACTGCAGGGTCGTATGAAATAATTTAATATTGAGTTAAGCCAAACACGTTCATATTGAAAAGGGTCTTAGTCGTTATCCTATTGTTCAGTGTGAAAACGTATTTTTCGGATTCCATTTTTCAACCTTCCATGTAGCACTTTCCCG
Organism: Colwellia sp.; assembly: GCA_033852215.1. Classification (GTDB taxonomy): domain Bacteria; phylum Pseudomonadota; class Gammaproteobacteria; order Enterobacterales; family Alteromonadaceae; genus Colwellia. Next base: position 16,972 of record JAWSUX010000015.1, read on the forward strand.
AGAAGAAGTTTCTAGTTGTTTGATTCCCGCAATGTCTTTAGATAGAGAATTAGTGATTGAATATCTGCGTACGTTAGCTGATCTCCCCATGGGGGCATATGCTCTGAACGTCCAACATTTTTACCGCCGAGATTAATAATATTGTATATGTACTCATCTGATTTTTTACTTGTGGATAGGTTGGATGGCGGAGGGTTTTTGAGAATAGCGGCCATTCGTCCATCTCCCAAGCCGGATTTTCCATGACATAATACACACCGAGTAGAAAAGAGATTTTTTCCCGCTGTAAAACTGGGTTTTAACTTAATGTATTCTGTCTGGAGTAATGCCGATGAATTTCTGACATTGTGACGCATTAGTTGAATCAGATCGATTAGAGCGTCGACTTCAGGTCCTGTGAGTTCTTCACCAAAAGGGGGCATAAAAGATGAAAGTTCACCAACCGTGCCACCAAAAAAAATTGCTTTTCGAATACTTTTTCGGCTTTTTGCTTTGATCCCAGCTAAAAGATTAGCTTCTGGGTAAGCCTCTATTTTTATTGCTAAAAAGCCATCACCATACCCTTCTAGTCCGTGGCATAACATACAGCGCTCGATGTATAGTTTCGGGCCGTTAATTGTTTTTGATTGATGCTCTTGGTTCTTCGTAGGGTTTAGGGGGGCTGAGGGAGGGGCGCTAGATACGTGCTGACTACCGGTAATTAGCAACAGCACCGAAACGATCGACAACAGATTTATTTTCATCGTGATAGGCGCAGGTAGAAGTGTTGATTGGTTAGTCTAGGTGTTTTTGTCATAAATCCACGATGGTTGTATCGAACAGTATTTGTTTTGCCTGTCGCTGACGCCGTAATATTATTGTTTGGGCATGAACGACATGAATAGATGCTCTTCTGTTATTTCAGGAAATCTCTAGTTATCGCTATTTTTCATGGTCCGGCGACTGTATTGCGTAGTGATAATTTCAAGTTTATGGCGTAACTTTCCAAAAATAAAAAGGTCCGAATTCTGGTTCGGTCACTCATTAAGCTTAGATGGTTTTTGATTAATGGATAATAATTGAAATATTAAAGCTTAGATTGAATCTGTATAAAAAATCGTTAACATATACCTGCACGATCATTAAAGGCCGGTATTTCACAATCTATTGATAGAGTGTAATTGCTCAAATGAGGTGATGCTATGGGAGGGCTGTGAGCAAAGTGCCTTGCTGTTATTCTTTGGCGCTTTATGTGTTTCCAATACGCAGGTCAATACTGAAGAGGTTTGTCTTAACTCGTGCCGTAGTATGTGGTGAGCTTGATCACTATTCTTGATGCTTATGAAGCCATAATAATGATTAAGGTGTGCTTCTTTCAGATTCTTTGTCGTCATGTGCTAAATTAATTGGAGTCAGGCGATTATTACTCAAATTTACTGTGGTTAGATGAACGCTAGTGGCGTGTTTTACGTTGTTTTTGGCAGCGTGATGTCGTAAATATTAATCTGACCCTAGTTGATTTTTCACTTGACGCAATTAACTTATCGAAGTTGTGGGGTGCTTTTATGGCGGGGCCAGAAGAAATAATAGAGACTGTGTTAGAAGAAATTATCGAAGCTGAGTTAGAAGAAATTCTTGAAGACGAGTCGGTCGAAACGGTAATGATGATCACCAAAGGATCGGGGCAGGGTTATGTTTGTACGAAGAATTTGGAAAAGCAGATTGAGGAAAATGGCGGGACATTTTCGATGGATTTTTACGAGGATCCCATCGAACAAAAACCAACCAAACTGGAATTTCGATTTCTAAACGGTTTGCCAAAACGAAAAATCATCATGAACTTCACCAAAGGATGCCCGCAAGAGACTGCATTTATTAGTGATGAAATTAAAGAGTATAATGGTGAATTCGTTATGACCTTCTCTCTTAATTCACCACCGGGTGTTCAATTAAATAAGATTGACTTCACGTTCGAAGATTAAAAAGTCAGCGGTAAAATTAAGTGAGGGGAAGGTGAGTATTAATCAAAACGTCATTGCCTGTATTCTCAGCATGATAGATTAACGCTTATCTGAACCCACTTAACCTTAATTTCAGCCTCCACTGAACCCGAAATAAATGTTCATTTAGTCCCCCTCTTAATTTACGTAATTCTACGTATATTCCTCGTCCCTGTGTCAATTTAGTATGGCCGTATCCATTCTAAATTGTGACCGAGGTTAGTATGACCCGATTAAGAACATGCCTGTATTTTTGTGCGCTCATTGGCTTCGCCAGTCCGGTTATGTCTATTGATCTAAAAGGCATAGGTCTATCTGCCGGGGTTGGGGCAAATTTTGCAAACACTGTAGGGGTTAATATTAGCTATTCTTTTGATCAGATAGAATTGATGACAGCTTTTGGGCGGGATGATCACTACAGTATAGGGCTGCGTTACAACTTATTCAGGAATGCTGAGTTTTGGCAACCAAGAATTGCACTAAATTACGGTACGAATGGTGATTTGTCTATGTACGATATGGAAGATGGTTATCTTGAGTATGAGCATTCTGGTGAAGGGGGCTATTCTGAACGTGTTTGGGTTTCTAACAATGGGTATAGGCGAAGTTACAATGGACTTTCGTTAACCATCGGTACACGCTTAGCTTTTGACCGTCGACGCCAGCAGGGCTTGGCTATAGATATTGGATACAGACTGACGGACGGGGGATACCGTGCCGATCGGCGTCGATACCTACGCAATAACTCGACTGGCGCTAATGAAGAACTGGAACTGGAAATGTATCTTTCTGAACCCTTTTTTGGTGCGTATAATTTGCAGTTTTCGCTTGGCTGGGAAATGAAATTTTAATCGATTCAAGATCTGGTATGATTCTCGCAGCTTACTCTGTTAATGAGGTTGCACGATGTGTTACTTCAATTTGTTCTGCTGGTAGTAGGTACTGAATATGGTTTCTGGGTAATATATACGCGACATTAGCTGTTCTTCTGAGCCCCGTTAAATGTTGTTTGGCTCGGTTAAGTGAATGCACCCAATAAAATGAATGGGATATTTGGATATGATTAAAGGTTTATCAATTGTGCTTCTAGTAGGTTTGGCTGGTCTTTCTGGTTGCGATAAAATTAACAATGCTAGCCGTACAATGGATACGATGTTAGGTGGTGATTACGATGTGTTTATTCAGGGGCATGAGACTGTCTACCACGTCAAAAACGGTAAGGTAACCTCGGTTCCCGAAAAAGGTTATTACGTATATTACCCAACGATCAACGGCGAAGAGTTGATGGTGCAGTCGCCCATCAATATTACTACGATCGTCAAAACGGATTAAATTGTTGTTCGTGCTACAAACACGATATCGGACATAGGCCGTGAATAGGAGAGAAGAGCTTATTCAAAAAATGTGAAGTCACCTAAGGCATTAAAGTGTTTAGGAGTTCCTGGTTGAGTAGGGCTATTTTAGCTTTTTGGGGCCTGGTTTTCGTTTTTCTAGCCTGCCTGCTATTCCCTGGGGGAAAAAATAGACACTTAGAATAAATACGATTCCCAGCCAAAATAGCCAGCGCTCGTGCTCAAAAAGGACAGAGAAGGGCGTGTCGACTGTTGCACTGGTCGCAAAATTTAAAATAGTTGGAATGTAGTTTTGAGCAACGATGATAATCGCAACTCCAAATACTGCGCCGTATATTGTACCCATCCCGCCGATAACAACCATTAACAAAATATCGATCATGATTTGCATGGTAATAGTGGTTTCAGTGCTGATGTATCGATTGGTGATCGCAAGCATTACACCGGCAAAAGTAGCAAAGCAAGCCGACATAACCAGTATGGAAATCACGTAAGTATTGGAGGTGTAGCCTAGGGCGTTTGTTCTAAATTCATTCTCACGAATAGCGGTGAGAATTCTTCCGAACGGTGATTTTGTGATTCGCAGCATCGCCAGAATCATGACGAAGGTAAAACTGAATACCATGTAAAAGGAGATCAATTTGCCATTTATCCAAACACCAAAAAACTTTTCTTCCAGCAGCTTAAAGGTTGGGGTGAGCGGGCTAGGCACTTTAATGTGCATGCCATCTTCGCCGCCGGTTAGGCCAATATTTTGATTGATAAAGACTGCAAATGCGCTGGCTATGGCGAGCGTGATCATGGCAAAAAATATGCGTTTGACTCTAAAACTTACGAGGCCCAAGAAAAACGCAACGATAGCGCTTAATATTAATGAACATATACAACCAAAAATAATGGCGAGCCAGTTCGAACCAAAAACCTGAACCGACATAGCCACGCCGTATGCGCCTAAGGCAAAGAATATAGTATGGGCAAAAGAGATAATGCCGGTATAACCAATCAATAAATCGTAGCTGGCAACGAGCAAAATGAAGATACAAATTTTTGCTGAAATCCCGAGTACCTTTGTCCCGCCAAATAACCAAGGGTTAAGTAGTAAGCAAAAGATCACCAGCAATAGCCCCAATTGCACTAAGCGGTTTTTAGGAAGACTTTCTGAAAATAGCGAACGAAGCACTAACAAGCACCTACTTATTTAAAGGGATGAGGCCACGGGGGCGCCAAATTAATATTACTATCATCAAGGTAATGGTGGAGTAATGCACGAAATCCTGAGCGATATAGCCGACATAATTAGATAATAAGCCCACCAGCAGGGCGGTGACAAAGCAGCCCATTATAGAGCCCAAGCCACCACAGATAGCAATGATAAAGACAGCGACCATCATGCTTTGCCCGAGTTGGGCGGATACCTCTTCTTCGTGGAAGCTCCACAATACCCCCCCTAAGGCAGCTAAAGCAGCTCCAGCAACAAATACAGCCGTGAACAGCATACTAACGTTGTAGCCGAAGGATTCGACCATTTCACGGTTTTCTACGCCCGCTCTAATGACTAGGCCTATCTTGGTTTTTTTGAATATGAGAAGGAGAGAAGCAAAGAGTAGTAAACCGGTGACCAAAGCGAGCATTCGATATTTTTCAAAGATGAAATCATCACTGGACCATCCTCCCCTGAGTGCGAGAGGTTTGGGAACGATAACGCTTTCGCTGCCCCATATCATGTAAATGATCTGTTCAATAACGATGAGGCCTCCAATGGTGACCAGTATTTGCATCAATTCATTTTTATAAACCCGACGAATCAATAATCGCTCAAATATTACGGCCACGACGCTAACAATGATCATGGCAAAAGCCGCAGCGCCAGCCACGAGTAAAAGGTTTAGATAAATATTGTCATACATCAATGCGGGGATGTTTTGGTTAACGATTACAAAACCACAGTAAGCACCCAAGCTGATAAATATGCTGTGGCCAAAATTGAGAACACCCATTAAACCGAATACTAGATTGAAGCCTGCTGTCATGATGAATAGCATCATTCCGGTGGCCAGTCCCGCTATGGTGAGCGTTAGCCAGCTAGAGATATCGGGTATACAGCCAAAGAATACAACCATAATGCAAGGTAGCAAGAGCCAGGCGGCTGTATCTTGGTGCGTCCACCATTCAACGCCTATTGGGGTGGGTAAGTCGGTTTGGCGAAGTTTTAATTTATTCATTTTGACTGGCCAGGTTTAAGCCCAAGTAGTTTTTTTGCAAATCTTCATTGGCTGAAAATTCCGCCACAGGGGCTTGATATACCACTCGCCCGTTGTCCATTACGATTACATGGTCACCAATATCGGTGGCAAATTTGAAATCATGTTCAACGATTAGCATGGTTGTTTTAAGTTGCTTCAGTTCTTGTAAAACTTCGATCAGTAAGTCGACAATAAAAGGCGCCAGCCCCTTGCTGGGTTCGTCCATTATGAGAATCTTGGTTGGCTCTATCAATGCGCGAGAGATTGCTAACATTTGTTTCTGACCGCCAGACAGCCTGTCGGCGGGCCAAAACCAAAACTTTTTAATTTCTGGGAATATGCCGAATATCCAATTTAATCGTTCAAAGTCGAGGCCCCCATGTTTGGCCGCAATTCTCATATTTTCCTCAACCGTTAGCGAATTAAAAATCCCTAAGTTTTCGGGAATATAGCTAATGCCTTTATTGGAGATTTCGTGGGTGTGAAGCGCTTCAGTTGGCTCTCCAAATAAAAGGATTTCCCCTGATTTTGAGGGCGCCATTTTCATGATGCTGCGCAGGGTTGTTGTTTTACCCGCTCCATTGCGACCGAGCAATATGGTCACTTCGTTTTCAGGGACCTGAAACGAGACGCCTTGAAGTATGTGGTAATGGTCGACGTATGTGTTGACATCGTTTAGCTGGAGAGCAATATTCATGAAACGAATTTAGTCCCCGCATTGGTTGAAACCCCGAGGTAGGCACTTTGCACCTGAGGGGAATTCATTACATCACCAAAATCGCCATCGGCTAACAATCGTCCGTTATGCAATACAATGACCCGTTCAGCTAATGTTCGAACAATGTCCATTTTATGCTCGATAAGAATAACAATGGATTCCTTGGCTTGGCGAATCGATGAGATGAGTTCTAGGATGCCGGGAACCTCTTCCATACTCATACCGGTTGTGGGTTCATCGAACATATATACCTTAGGGCTTAGGGCCATTAGCATGCCAACCTCAAGACGACGCTGCCCCCCGTGTGATAGGTTTTTAGCGAGAAGCTCACGGTCATCGATGAGATTGACGCGACACAAGTAATCTTCTGCAAGTTCGGAAATTTCCGATATGCTGCTACTCAGCGTCCAAAATTGATGGCAGAGGTTAAGGCGGGCTTGCACGGAAATACAAATGTTTTCAAAAACGCTAAGGCCGGGGAACAGGTGTGTCCTTTGAAATGCGCGACCAATACCTATTCTCGTCCGTTGGGACGCTGTCTTTTTGGTGATATCTGTTCCATTGAAGATAATGGAGCCGCTGCTTGGCCGTAGTTGCCCCGATAACAAATTGAACAGAGTGGATTTGCCAGCGCCGTTTGGGCCGATAAGCGCGGTCAGTTGCCCCGAGTGAAATTCACAATTAACGTTGTTAACAGCTACCTGCCCGCCGAACTGCATGCTTAGGTCAGTAGCCGATAATAGAAGCGCTTTATTTGTCGTCAAAAACAGGGTTCTCCGCAGATCTTATTATTATAATACACGTTCAAGTGATGTGGTTTTAGCCTGTACCTCTCTCTCTCTAGTTGTTCCGTTGATTAGCGACTGTTCATAAGTCGCAGCCTACTGAGGGGGTATTAAAAACGCCATTTTTACACCACAAATTATCGTTGTTTGGAATGACCGAACGCCCAGCCCTTGTGATGTAAACCTGATATTTTAAATGTACTCTCGCAACGACTGGCCCGACGCTATTAATGGTTGGGCACTCATTAGGCTTGTAAAAAAATGATGCTTTGAGTATCTCTCAATCAATAATGGGCGCGTATGGGAACGTTCATTTCTTCAGCGGATATTTCACGTACCAATTTAGGAATTCCCCAGAAGACGTCTTTTTCAATTGCTATCTTGAAGTGATACATCGCTTGCATCGCCTGATGATCTTCTTTGCGTATTTTCATTTCGCCTTTTGGTGTTTGGAAAACCATGCCCTCGGCAGCTGCGATAATATCGTCTGTCTTTAAACTCTTGGCGTTTCTTAGAGCCTCTACAATTGCAATGCCGGTTGTCATCCCACTTGCTGTAAACATATCGGGAGGGTAGAAAAACCTTTCTTGATGCACTTTAACGAGCCAGTCGTTAACTTCGTTGTCAGGATTTTCATAGTAATAGTATGTTGCGCCTTCCATGCCTGGAAACTGTTTGTAGGCAACTAACCCTGCAAATATATGGCCTCCAGTGGAGTAGCGGATATTATAACGTTCAGGGTTCATTCCCTTTATCTTGCCAAGAGGGTTTCCCATGCCACTCCAAAAAAAGAAAATAAACCGCTCACCATCGTAATGCCGAAGCGCATCAAAAATTCGCTGTCCTTGTGCGGTAAAATCTTTTGTTGTTGATGGCGCGTACTCTTCGTGGACCAGTTTAGCGCCTGTACTTTCGAGTGCAGCTTTATAAGCTGCAACACCGTCTCGACCAAACGCGTAATCGGGTGCCAGTGTTGCGACATAAACTCCCGGTTTTCCTATGGCGAGCGCATTTGAAATAGCGTCTTGGCTGGAGTTTCGAGAAGTTCTAAATATATAACGACTGCCGTTTTTTCCGGTGATGCTATCGGCAACAGCGGGTTCAACGAAAAGTACCTTTTGATACTCTTCTGCAATGGGGAGCATGGCAAGTGCGACAGATGATTTGATTCCACCAACGGCGAGCGTTACTTCATCGTCGGCATAGGCCTCCTCAAGCAGCGTTCGACCCAGGTCTGTTTTTAACTGCGAGTCTTTAACTAAAACTTCGATTTTCCGACCGCGAACCATAAATGTTCCGTTGGTCGCGTATTCGACCCCCAGCATCAAGCCATCGTGGGATTGTTTTCCGTAAAGTTCATAAGGTCCGGTTTTGCCGTAAACGTGAGCAATTTTTATAGGTTTGGTCGACTCGGCATTAGCTAGGCCGTATATACAGATGAGAAAAAGATAGGCAGCTAGTCGTATATGCCAAATTTTGTTCGACGAATGCACAGTAACTCCCCCAATTTGGTAGCTAAATCAACGGCTTAGCGATATGCGCGCAAGGTTATCATAATTATAGTCTTTACTGGTCTAAGAAGGCGTCAAAACCCTGGTGATGTGAGCTGATACTCGTAAATGGGGTTTTCATCAATTGATGAGGGGTGGGGGCTGCAGGCGCCTGCAATATTGACGCGTCATTTCTTGCAATATCTGGGTGGTATTGTGCGTCTCCAGTTAAGATGCACTAAAATAAAACGGGGTGTAGTGGCTTTATCGTTATTGGTATGCAGTGAAGGTAGCTGTTACGCGCGTAACTGCTAGTCCCTCAATATAGGCCAAACTACCCAGTCTCAGTGCAATGGTGTCCCCATAAACAGGCGCCTAGTACGCTAAAATTTAAACGGCTATCTGCGCACCAATGGGTAGGACGATTTGCAATGAGAAAATGCCCTGATCTGGTAGCGCAAACCTAATTATTTAAATTCCACCTCGCGAAGATATTGTTTATAGATGAACACGCTACATACACATTTAATCGCCTTTAAAACGCCGTAAATATGACAGTGATGGTACAGAAGAAATGTTTGGCGAGTGGCGGATTACGATTTGTTTGTCTGTTAATTTTCTTGAGCTTGCTCAGCTCAGCAGGCTTTACAGCCGACACCGTTAACTTCGCTAAAAGGATACTCGTTATTGATTCTCAGTTGGGAGACCCCTATCAGTCTGTCAGAGAATCCATGTTATTGGAGCTTGAAAGACTTGGGTATACCAAAGCATCTGGCTTTTCTTATGAGTATTACTCGCTTTCTCATTATCCTGGAGCTGCGATGAGCCTCTGGAGCCACCGGATTAAAAAACTAGATTACGACCTTATTTTTATAACCGGGACTTTAGCCTGTAAATCCTTTCGCGAAATTGCTTGGCAGTCTACTGGGCATACATTTTTATTTGCTGTTGTGACAGACCCTGTTGGTTTGGGAGTCATCAAGGATTACGACCAACCGCCCAGCGGTAATTTTACCGGCGTAGGATTTCATATTCCGGTAGAGGACAGAATGAACTTTGTTCGTGAATTGATCCCCAGCGTTCAACATATCGGGCTTGTTCAGGCGGATATGCCGCAATCTCACAGTTATCATGCGTGGTTAAAGGCCGTTCTGAATAAACCAGAATGGTCGGACGTCACTTTACATTATCGGCAGGTGCCTTTTATTCCTAGCGAAGGGGGGCATAGGCGGATGGCGCAAACGGCTAAAAAATTTATTGAAGAGCTGGATCCTATTGTTGATGTGTTCCTAAGCGCATCGGATCAAATGGGCGCTCAGAGCCCATTTGCTAAACTAGTAGATAAGATAGCGACTAAACCGCTAATTGGTATCGGGCGCCATGATGTTTTTGACAGCTGGGGTGCCACCGCATCGATTTACCCTGAAGAGAAAGCGTTGGGAATTCAAGCGGCAACGATGGCCAATAGGTTATTACAAGGCGAGCCTATCAAGAGCGTTTTTCCTGCTCAAGCGAAGGATTACGGTATTGCTATAGATAGTTTGAGGGCGAAAAAATTTGGAATTGTGATTTCAAATGAACTAAAACAAAAAGCTACACTCATTGATTCATCGCTGTGATTAAATGGTGGTATGTAGCTTAATATCGAAAATAGTGACGAAGTGCCGTAATATTAAACATTTGGTTATAGTTGTTTAGCATTAAAGGGTTTTATGTCGAATAGGATTAGCGTTAAATTTTTTGTGATTGGGCAAGCTTTATTGGTCGTGTTTTTGTGCGCTTTTGGCATTGCCGTCAGCGCAGAAACGCTCGACTTCAAAAAGAAATTATTGCTCATTGATTCCCAGGCCAGCTCTCCTTATGCCGAGGTGCGGGAGGCTATGTTGGCCGAATTGGATAATCTTGGCTATACCAAAGCCGCTGGTTTCAGCACAGAATACTATTCTTTAGCGAACTATGGTGGTGCAGCAAAAAGCTTGTGGCGGCATCGTATGCAAAGAATTGACTATGGTGCAATTTTTCTGAACGGGACTTTGGCTGTTTCATCGTTTAAAAATATTGCGTGGAACATCCCGAACTTCTCATTTGTTTTTGCAACAGTAACCGACCCTGTTGGTGTGGGGGTTGTCGATCAATATGATACTCCTCCAGTCGGGAATTTCACCGGCATCTCATTTCATGTTCCTATTGAAGTTCGCATGGGCTTTATTCGTCGATTGATGCCTAACGTTAAGAATATTGGGTTTGTATATGCTGATATGGCTCAATCTCACAGTTACCGGAAGTGGATAGAAGATCTTCTTAAGACCGACGAGTGGAAGGACGTTACCGTACATTTTCGTCAAGTGAACTTTATTCCTAGTGATGGTGGTCATCATCGCATGGCACAAATTGCAATGAAACATATTAAAGAGTTAGACCCTCTGGTGGATGTGTTTTTGGCTGCCAGTGACCAGATGGGGGCACAGAAACCTTTTGCCGAGGCAGTTGCAAAATCATCAAACAAGCCCTTAATCGGCTTAGGGCGAAAAGATGTCGTTGACAATTGGGGCGTAGTCGCTTCAATTTACCTAGATTATGACGGCATTGGAAGGCAGGCTGCTCAAATGGTTAAGCGAGTGTTTAGCGGTGAGAAGGTTGAAACCATATTTCCAGAGCGGCCTAAGAAGTTTGGCATTATTATCGATGAAGAAAAGGCAGCTAAATTTAATATTTCCATATCTGCTGATTTGCGAAAGGAAGCGGAGATTCAGTAGCGGCGTTTAACCGTCCTCGATTGTTTCACGCTATATTCCCCATTGAAGTCAGATGCTTTGTATTCAGCACCCCATGATTAGACGCTTTATTTAATCTTCGTTCTTTGTCTTCTTGTTTTGCTGTTGTTGGCCATAAACGCCTGAATAAGCATGTAAACCGGCATAGGCCGAATGGAGTAGGGGGCTCGTTGGGATAGGGTGGTGGTATAGGGGGGATATCAGCAAGTTTTATCGGGAGTTTGAGCTTCGGTTACGTCAGTCTTTCTGGGTTTGTGAGGTACCTTTTAGTCTAGGCGATTGGGCTAATACCATCCGTCACAAGCAGAGGGCAATCGTCTAAAGCGCTCAAGCCACAATCTTCGATTGAATTCTCGCCTCTGTTGCCCCTGAGGGCCTGCTAGACTAGTAGATTAGATAGTGGATAAACCGCTTATGGGTAGGGTGTTGCCTGTTCTTTTTGGCGACAGGAGTAATAAACATTCGCTATACCCAGATGAGACGCTGTTAAGGTGAACAGGCCACAGCAATGGTACTGATGAGGCTGTAAGAACGTTTCACCCTCTCACGCGAATGCGTGCTGCTTTGTTCTTGATGTAGGGTGAGCTAAAATTTGAAATTATCATTTCAGATGAACAAAAGCAAAAAGTTACGCTGATGGTGTCATCTTTGTGATTATTTGATGTCTCGTAGGCTAATATCAAGGGTAGTGAATAATTATAGCGCGACTAAACTTTTGGTTATGGTTGTTGAGTATTAAAGGGTGTTATGTCGAACAGGCTTAGAGTTGATTTTTTTGTGATTGGGCAGGCCTTGTTGGTTGTTGTTTTATGCGCCGCCGGGCTTGCGGTCAGCGCAGAAACACTCGACTTCAAAAAGAAATTACTACTCATTGATTCCCAGGCCAGCTCACCTTATGTCGAAGTGCGGGAGGCTTTGTTGGCTGAATTGGAAAATGTTGGCTATACCGAAGCCGCGGGTTTCACAACAGAATACTATTCATTAGGGAACTATGGTGGCGCAGCTAAAAGCTTGTGGCGGCATCGTATGCAAAAAGTTGATTATGATGCAATTTTTCTGAATGGCACCTTGGCGGTTTCATCGTTTAAAGACATTGCCTGGAATATCCCGAATTTCACCTTTGTTTATGCAACAGTAACGGACCCCATTGGTGTGGGGGTTGTCGATCAATATGATGCTGCCCCAATCGGGAATTTTACGGGTGTTGCATTCCATGTCCCAATTGAAGTTCGTATGGGCTTTATTCGTCGGTTGATGCCGAACGTCAAAAATATTGGGTTCATCTATGCCGATATGGCACAGTCTCATAGTTATAGGGCCTGGATGGAAGAGCTTCTTAAGACTGATGAGTGGAAGGGAATTACCGTACACTTTCGTAAAGTTAACTTTATTCCCAGCGATGGCGGCCATCACCGCATGGCTCAAATTGCGACAAAATATATCAAAGAACTCGATCCTATAGTGGATGTTTTTCTGGCTGCTAGTGACCAGATGGGAGCGCAAAAACCTTTTGCCGAATCCTTATCAAAATCATCAAGTAAGCCCTTAATCGGCTTAGGACGAAAAGATGTCGTTGACGATTGGGGAAGTGTGGCTTCGATTTTTCTAGATTATGATGGTATAGGGATGCAGGCTTCTGAAATGATAAAACGTGTCTTTAGTGGCGAGAGGGTTGACTCCATATTCCCTGAGCGGCCGAAGAAGTTTGGTATTATTATCGATGAAGAAAAGGCTGCTAAATTTAATATTTCCATATCTGCCGATTTGCGAAAGGATGCGGAGATTAGGTAGGAGCGTTTGATCTATATTCTGTAAACATAAAAATAATTTGGCAGCTTATTCAGTAGATATTTTTTTAGGGGGAAGTCTTAAGCATGCTAATTCAGCGGCGCCATACAATTAGCCCGGCTGGGTATTCGTTTATATCCTAGCTTCTGCGCGGCAGTTTCAAATGGCTCTTTTCCTCCAACAAGAATTTGAATCCAAGAAGCCGTGCTGCAATGATAATATCTGTTTTATTCTTGCCTTTGAATTCGTCTGAATTATTTTGGTGTAATCCGTTTTCTTTGATTAGGGCAATGGCTGGCGGTATATTTTTTCTGTAAATCACATCCCCCCCGAAAAGTTGTCGGTGCTGATTTCGCTTAACCGTGGCCGAATCGTATTTTCATATTGGAGAGTGAGTTCTTCAGGTAGTGCGGATAGAAAATCGTCTGAGAATGAAAACTGTGGCAAATATTGCTTAAGTAAAAGAGAAAGCGCGATGGCTTGTTTCTCATCCTTTCTCTTCTTGAGTGGGTTTCTGTCGTTCCGCTTCGAGACCCAGAGCTTGTGAAGGCAAAAAATGCGCGGGTCAGGGCAGGCAAGCTCTACGGGATAGCCCTGTGTATCTATGACTATTGATTTAACTGGGGGGTAAATGACAAGCCAGTCCTGCCCCTCTAGGGGGATGGGGCTCAGAAATCCCTTTGCGGTGGGAAATGTGACGTTATTGCCGGTTAGGAAGTCCACGACCATTCCTCGTGAGTTTCTTACCTGAAATCGGTTTTCAGCATTGACTGTGTAGGTGTCGTCAATAGCCTTCAGGTGCGTGAGGAGCTGAACGCTCGGCCTGCGCACCATAAACTCGACATCGTCATTTATAGGGTGCCACAGCAGATCCAAATCTTCGGTCCCCGCCAATTCAGAGTCGAACCAGCGCGCGGCCATAGTCTCATACGCATGGATCGCGTGTGTGCCAGCCACTATAAGAAAGTTACCGATTAAATCATTGATAGCATATTCTCGAACGACTTTTGCAACCCCCGAAACCATTCGTCCTGAGCGGGCGGCTTTTAAAAGAGGCGCTCGCTCCGCAAGCCTGTTCTCTATGTCACGCAATTGATTTTTGTGGGTCGTTTTGTCGTTTTGGAATTGGGTGTAACGCGCTTCTGTTTCTGTAGATCGGGGCCCCAATGATTTTTGGTTTGTACCTCCTGATTGCCCATGAATCAAATATTCTTTGCCTCGGGTCGTTTTCCATCTCATCCATCCACGGGTTTCTAAGCTGTTGCGTTTGGCCTCCAGCCACTGCGAATAGTGATGTTCAGCATCGACAATGAGTCTGGATTGGTCATCGGTGAAGGGGGTTGTGCTGCGAAACATATGAATAGGCCCGTTTTATATGGTTGTTCCACCAAATTATAGCATTTGTCGATAATAGGTGGAAGTAACCGTATTGCTGGGTGTTTCCACCATTAATAAAAGATTGTCCATATCTGGTGGAGAAACCCTTATCTACGTGGGATGGGTAAATATTTTAGGCGAATTCAACATCCAAGTACATCATTTCTCTGTAGCTATTGAGTAGAGCCACTTTGACGACTTTGCTAATGTAAATGTACAACCAAAAAAGTATTTGTTCGGGGTAGGTACTGTCTGTACGAGTTCTTAGAAAGCTAAAGGAAAGAGTATTGACGCGCTACGCATGGCATTCCATGAGTATGTTATTCCGTGCACATGAAAACTGTAAAAGTCTTTTGGGGTTAAGCTCGACAAAATTCGATGGTGCTCCCTCTGTTTAAGATCACGCTGCTAACCTCATGCATATCGATAGTTTCCCTTCAGTTAGCCAATCGATCAACCGGTTTAAATCCATTTTTGTTTTTGGCTTTTTCATTAATCAATCTGATTTTTTATAAAAGCATATAGCTGAAACTAATCAGCTATATGCGTATTTTAGTTTGGCTTTATTCTCCCTTGCTGTGTCTTTCCCGTGAAATTGCGCGTGCAATGACGCTTGCCGCTCGTTTGGTGTCTTTGTGAATGGGGTGTAACCCGTCGATTGTTTTCATATGTGTTCCCCAAATATCGAGATAAATCACACCGGGAATAGCACTTAAAACTTCCTTGTGAAGTCTCGACAGTTCGCGGTAGTCTGTTTCGTTGATAACCCACGGAAGGCTAAAGACGTTACCAGCCAATTCCATATCGATCGTTTCCCAATGAGAATACCCGTCAACAATAACGGTTATGCCAGACGCTTGTGCGCGTTCTACAACGCCCTTTAAGCGGTTGACGTAATTGGTCATGGTTTCTGGGGTGCAGGGTTGGCCGTCCGTGGTTCCTCCTGTATGTAGGCAGTCATTACTAATATCCATCACGATATATTCAAGTCTGGATTGACCATCGAACCAGAAAGTAGCGTTCAGCAATCCATCGAGCTGGCTGTCGTAGCCTTTAAATCCTTGTTCGGGTATGTCAAAGCTGTTGCCGCCTCCTTGTGCTCGGCTTTGTACAACAAACCCCATATTGTTAATCAAATGATTTCGTGTGAGTTGGTATCTAAGACCCTTGTATGAACCTCCTATGTAAGCGCCGATACCCGCTTGTGCTAAAGCGGAATCGTCAGGAGCATTAGGGTCGACCAAGCTGGCCCCAATGAGCCCAATGGTTGGATTGTCGGGCCAAACGACTTCCTGTGCATAGAGTGTAGACGTTGATAAAGTCGAAATAATTATGGCGACAGAAGAAAATAGTTTTTTGTTGTTGAACAACATGGTGGAAATCCTTTTTTAATGGTTATTATCTGCGTTCTAGCAGTGTTTCGTTTGTCTCGCTGGCGCGTAAAGCGTTGCCCGAGAAAACAAATATAATAGTAGACTAATAATATTGAATTGTATTTATTGTTCGTTTTTAGCTTGCGTTTTAGCGGGTTTTTTAGTTTTGTTTGGAATGAATAGCGATAATGTCTCAGTTTTTTGAAGTGGTTTTTCACTTTTTTAATTCGTTGTTATTATGTTATGTAAACGTTGTATAACAAATTAATTGATTTTATGTTGGTGGTTGCTTACAGGGGGTATCTATATTCATGCGGGTTTTGTTGTGATTTATTTTTGGTGGGAATAAATTGATTGCGGTGTTATTTGTTTGGGTTTGTAATGGATATGTAGGCCTTAATGTTTGGGTGAGGTTTTTCTACTGTATTTTCGAAGTTATTGAATAATTATTTACAGTTTTGTTTTTTGGGTGGTTTCGTTATCTCTAAAAATTATAATAAATGTAATATGTAAATTGTTTTATTTGTTTGTTGAGTGCAATTTGATTTTAAGTGTCTACTAGCTAAAAATTACATGAGTGGTGTTCGGTAGGGGCGCTCTTGGGGGAGTTTAAAACCTTACAGACCCGGTCAGTGAGGCCTGTTGTTAAGATATAGCATTATCCTAGCCGTAATAGAGGTGAAACTTAGGTGTAAGTACTATGCGAATTATTTTCTTAATGTTGTTTTATTCTCTCCTGTCGTGCTCGCGAATCCCATGTCTCATGGTTTTTAAGGGGGGCTACGCAAGCCTGGCTGACCGAGTTGTTTATATCGTAGGGCCGCAGTAGCCGTTTGCTGCTGGCCGGTGGTTGAATGATTGGACGATGTATCCGGTATGCAACAGAGTTAACTACATTTATCCTTTATAGCAGGGTTTAATATGGTCTGGTTATCGTGTTCTACTTGAACTTTTAAAAAGCGTAGTTCAAACTTAGCTAACTGCTCCAGTATTATGAGGGTACCAGGTCGAGACGGCTCTGTCCTGAACCCACACTACTAACGTCATACTATTCTGCCAAGATATCGACAAGTATTGCGTTGGACGTAGGGTCGTAATCGACAACTAAAATCTTATTTCTTTTGATGGACTTCTGAATAGGCATATACTTTTCTCTATTGCTCACTTTATATATCGAGGACCTACGAGCGAATCTCCAGAAGTTGCTATCCAATAAAAGGCTTCAATTGGTTCGGCAGTGCGATTATCGCTGTGTTATTTGTTTTACAGATCACGCATCTCAAAACATATTGTAGATTTTGGAGCCGCTACTCTGCGCGTTTACCTTGTTTTTCCGTCCGTCCGTAAAACGTGACCACTGCCTCCATTTTGGAATCGTCCGAGTTTTCACGCTGGTCTTTTAAGGCATGAGGGAATTTAATCTTCGCATGGACAAGCCGCTTTTTGGCGATTTACAAGATTCTTGACCCTCAAGTGAATTCTTTCTGTGGAGGATAGAAGATTTTCTTGGTTTGCAGCTCTTTAACCCATGAATCAATCTTCCTGGCCTTATCACTCTCCGTTCGTTTCTTACTTCTCCGTCTGTACGTAAACCGTATTGGTCATGGTCGTACTGGTAAGTTCCAGGCCTTCAGATAAATATTTTAAAGCGCGTCTATGCTCTATGGGCTGGCCTTTCTTGGGTTCTTTGATGCAAAGAACATTTAGTCACCGCTAACGTATCTATTTTTGAATCAATTTAACAGCCGCATGTTTCGGCGCAAGTTTTTGAACCAATAACAAATGCTCTTCGGCAAGCGTATTAAGATTCTTTTTTTTCAATATGATACCCATAATAGCGTGAACTTCCGCCGTCTCCTTCGGCTCAAGCTGTGTCTTATCTGAGTCATTGGATAGGGAGGCTTCAGCCGCTTCCAAAGCCTCCATATCCTGTTCGCGATCCGCGTATACTTTTGCCTGGCCAAGCAAGGCGCGTGCGCTTTGTTTGGGTTGTTTTTCTTCGGCCTCAATATATAAGGCTAGAGCCATTGTTAGGGCTTTACCTTCGTAAGCTTCGTTCGCTTCAGCAAGCAACGATTTTTCCGGTTGAGTTTTCGTTGATTTTGAGGCGGATGGAGTATTTTTCTTCTGCGAGGTAGATTTAGCGTTAACGCTAAATTTTGGCGGTCGCTCTGGTGCAGAAATCCAGGGCTGCAAAGGCTCACTATTTAGCGATGGTGGGCGTTCACCCGGCGGGCGAGTTTTGGGTGTTTTCTTGGGGTTAACCGCGGAGTCTTGTTTGCGGTTAAAACCAAAGGTTCGCAAACCCGATATCTCTTCCATATGTATGGGTAATTCGGG
The DNA here is from genome assembly GCA_033852215.1 of Colwellia sp. Classification (GTDB taxonomy): domain Bacteria; phylum Pseudomonadota; class Gammaproteobacteria; order Enterobacterales; family Alteromonadaceae; genus Colwellia. Next base: position 35,191 of record JAWSUX010000015.1, read on the forward strand.
AACACTGTTTTGCAAAAAGCTGGCTTCCGCCGCATCCACCAGTAGATGTCCATCTGCATTTAAGAATCGAATAAGGTTTTTAATGGCTTTAATGCGCGTGGGGTCATCGAAGTAAATCAATAAATTTTGACAAAAGATAAAATCGAATTTCCCCGTCAACTGCTGCGGAGCCAATATGTTCAATGGCATAAAATGTACGGGTGCGCGCAATGTCGGTTTTACTTGGTAGCCGCCATCAGCATGAGCATCAAAATGACGTTGCAAAAAGGCCCCGTCCACTTTGCGTAAGGTGTAGTTAAAATATTTAGCCGCCCGCGATTTATCAATGCTCTCACTCGAAATGTCGCCGCCAACAATGCTCACCTTGTTTAAGTCAATCCCGTATTCAGACATGAGCATCGCCAGCGAATACGGTTCTTCACCTCCGGCGCAGGGGAGCGACAGCACACGAAAATGCCCAGACTGTCGAATACATTGCGGGGCGATGACCGAGGCAATAGTTCTCATCGCTTCAGCGTGTCGCAAAAAATAAGCCTCGTGCGTGGTAATCCGATCGACAAATACCTGGGAATGAGGGTTATTTTCCGCTTGATTGATTAAACCTCTTTCCAGTAAATTATTTGAAATAATAATTTGTTCTAAGTGCATAGCGGACATGCTTTGTTCTTTTGCTAAAGTTTGCAAAACTATACAGATATTATCCTGTTGATTTTTGTCTAATAGCGCCAAGCCGGTATTTTTCTGAATCCATTGACTCAAACGTTGGGATAACCTCATTTGATTCGCCCGCGTCCGATTATGCTACCAAGTTGCTCGACAGGATAACTGATATTCGTCTTTTTTATTGCCTGTAGAGCATTCTCAGGCATAGAAGGCAATATTGCGGTATTTGGACGCTGCACAAACACTTTTCCGCCTGCGTCCTCAATCGCTTTTAAGCCCAAAGCTCCGTCGCTGCCCATACCGCTGAGCACAACACCTATAGCGTTGAGGCCTATATTTTCCGCCATAGATTGAAACAGGCAGTTTATATTAGGCGTATAGACGTCTTTTTCTAGAGCTGCGCTTATCATCATTCGTCCGGCTTTCGAGAGAGTCAGGTTAAAACGACCTCCTGGAGCTATGTAAACATGACCGGGCAACGGTACGCTCCTGTTCTTCGCAATCATTACCGAGTAGCCGGTGGTTTCACATAACCAATCTACTAGGCCATGTACAAACACTTCATCGATATGCTGGCAAATAAAAATGGGACCGGGAAAATTTTGTGGCAAATGTTTGAGTAAAATCGCTAGCGTTGAAGGGCCACCGGTAGAGCTGCCTATCGCGAGATAAGGTACACCTGAAGTCGGGGCCATTTTACTTGTTGGCGCTCGATTAGATGCCGCTGCGGGCCTGTATTTATTTTCAGTGGTAAAAGTTTTTCTGTATTCTTGTTTTGACTTCATTTGCTGCAACTTCGGCGAACCTGATAAGCAGCCCTTCATTTTCTGCAGCAAATCACTACCGCCAGATTGCAACTGTTTACGCGTTACTTTCTGGCCTGTTTTATAGGGTAAACTGGGTGTTTTAACAAAATCCAATGCACCGTGCTCTAATGTTTCAAATATCAAACTCCCATTGCTGACGACGGTTGCGGTGGTAATTAATATGCGTGAGCCAGGGTTGTTATGAACAATTTTCGCTACCGCTTCTTTACCATTGCAGCGCGGCATATGTAAGTCCATCAAAATAAGGTCGGGCGCCAGACTGTGAGCAAGTCGAATGCCTTCTAATCCATTGTCCGCTGTGCCCTGTACTGAGTACACGTCTTCGGTTTCCACGATGGCCTTCAGGACAGCGGTGATCATCGGCGAGTCGTTTACAATAAGAATGTTGCTCATAGGGCTATTCGAAGACTCCTATTGTTGTGTCGCGAAGAGTGATCAATGACGATAATATTTACTCCTGTGTTTTCATTCCCTGAAGGGTAGTGAGCTCTTCAATTATTTCTAGCATATCACTTGAGTCAAAAGCTGCTTTTGTCACGTATTGATTGGCCCCAACGGAAAGCGCTTTATTGCGGTCTTCTTCTCTGTCTTTATAGGACACTACAATAATCGGCATATTGACGTATTTTTCGATACTGCGTACCTTTGTAATCATATCGATGCCGTTCATGCGCGGCATATCGATATCGGTAATCACCAAATCAAAATTCTCGCTGCGAATTTTATTGAGTCCGTCAGCACCATCCACGGCAGTCTCAACGGAGTAACCCGCAGTCTCCAACATGTGCCGTTCTACCTCACGGACGGTGACTGAATCTTCAACTACTAAAATACGCTTATCGTGTAATTTGTTTGACTCTGTGGCAAGTAATTCCAAACTTGCGGTATTGCTGTGTTGGGTGCTGCCCTCGTTCATGCGCGTGAGCAGATCTTCAACATCAACGATCAAAGCAATTTCACCATTTTGTAACAGCGTTACTGCTTGCATATCGCGCACGCATCCCAACCGTTCTTCAAAGTTACGTGTCACGGCACTCATTTCATCGAGTACCTCGTCGACCAGAAGCGCATGCCGCTGTTCACCGTGTTCGAAAATTAATAAGTGTTTTTCTTCGAGCGATTTCGATGACCCGGCGATACCCATCATATGGCTAAAATCATGCAGCGGTAGGGTATGTTCGCCCAAGCGAATCGCCAAGCCACCATCCAGCTCACGAATATCAGCCTGAACGGGTCTATGGATCTCGTCCACATCGTTTAACGGAAAACAAAAATTTTGCGCACCAAAGAACTTATCTTGACCGCCTCGTACTAATAAACAATTCATTAGTGATAACGTTACCGGCAATTCGAATAGGAACTCGCAGCCCTGGCCAGGTTTATTCGCCACTTGAACAAAACCGCCCACACGCTCCAGTTCCGTTTTAACAATATCCAAACCGAAGCCTCGGCCAGACATGTCGGTTATGGTGTTTGCCGTTGAAAAACCGGGCAAAAACAAAAATTGCTCTTGCTCGTGCAAGTTCATTCCATCCCACGTTTCTAAATCGGTATCACCGCGTGCCAGTACTTTATCGCGCACCTGCGCCATATTGATGCCGCGACCATCGTCGGATAAGCTAATTTTGACCATGCCGCCCATCTGCACGGCACTCAATCGCAACTGGCCGTGTCGCGCTTTGCCGAGGGCCTCGCGTTCTTCGGGGGGCTCTAAACCGTGGTCTAAGCAGTTTCTTAAAACGTGAATCAAGGGGGCGCGAATGGCTTCCAGCATGGAACGGTCAATACGAATGTGTGTGCCATTGATGTCAATCTTCGCTTCTTTTCCAAGTTCAGCCGCAAGGTCGCGCACAACACGTGGATAACTGCCAAAGAGTGTTTCTAGTGTTACCAGGCGAGCATGGGTCACTTCTTCGTCTAGTTCATCGCCTAGGTAGCGCAAACGACCCTCTGTTTGCTCTAAATGTTCGCTTATGTCGCGCTGCTCAGTGCTGATGCTTTTTAAACGCATCATCAAATCACTAATACGTTGCTGGGGAGCTTCGCCGCCCAGGTTGGTTATTTTGTCTGCCATGCTATTGAGCAACAAGCCTGTGCTTTGAGTAATTGCATTGACGGTTGCGCGCATGCGCCGCAGATTGTTCCACTGCTCATCGACGCCGCCGATTGCCACGGAAAATTCACCGGCTAAATTTAACAGAGTGTCGGTGAGTCGATCATAGTCAGTGGATGTTTGGGCTTTCGTTGTGGGGGCGGGTTTTAGCTCATATTGCGAAGTGTTTTCTTCCTGAATCGTTGGCGTTTGGCTTTTTTTGTCTCCGGTGGTGACCGTTTTTTCTTTGGGTTTTTTTGTTGATTTTTTTGTTTTTTCTGAAGGTTTTTTATTGGCCGATGAGAGGTTTTTATCTTCGGTATCCTTCGTTGAAGACTCTTTTTTTTCGGTGCCATCCGCTGAAGGCTCTTTATGTGTAGCTGATGGCGTTGCCAAACTTTTTTGTGGAACCTCAACTTTTTTTCCTGCGAGGTAGTCATCCACCAACTGATCAAAGACTTCGTTATCCAACAATGGTTTGTCATTGATACGCGTGTCCAGCATATCGCCAATAAGGTCGATGGCATAGAGGGTGATATTTGCTAATTCGCGTACACGTGCCGTTGCCTCGCCTTGCATTAGTTGGTGGTAGATATCCTCCAAGCGGTGAGCGCAGTTTTTTATTTCCATAAACTCGACCGCACGCGCGGCACCTTTTATGGTGTGGAATTCGCGCATTAGGGTCTCGATTAATTCACTGCCCGCTTTAAGGTCGGCTCCTGTCGTTTCCAGGTCAAGCACGGCTTGAGTCACCGTTTTGATGTGGGCGTCTAGTTGGGTTTTAAATATTGCGGTAAAATCAATGGCCATTGTTACCTTCTACAGCTGATTTCAAGCCAGCATCGCCAACTGCTGCGAATCAAGTATTTGTTTTATACGAATCAACTGAATTGTACTGCCCTCAGAGACAGACAATTTATGGATATAATCCAAGCGTTCCGTTGCTTCAACTACTGAGCTTTGCTCATCCTCGTCATTAATTTCCTTCAAACCCATCCAGCCATCAATAATTACGGCCAGCCGGTTCGTGGATTTTAGTTCAGAGGGGCTTATAGACGATTCTGTATTATCTATCTCGATGACAAATAATCGACAGTTATCTTTGTATAGCCCCAACAGAGGCTCGTCTGCGGATATTGGTGGTGGAGGCAATTCTCGGTGGTGTCCCAACATCTGGCTCAAATCGATTACCGGTAATAGACACCCGCGCAAATTTAGCAGACCGGCAATAAAATCGGGGCCTTGGGTCATGGCCTGTATCGTTGCCATATTCAAAATTTCATCAATGTCGGCCAGGTCGCAACCGTAATCCACATCGTCAATTGAAAAATGCAGTATCTCCATCTTGCTCACCTGCCTCACTCACGTGCCTAAAAAAAGCCATTTATACTTTAAATGCTGCGACAGCTTCCGATAATTGGTTTGACATGCCCGCCAATTCGTAAGAAGCCGCCGAGGTTTGGCCAGCTGCTTGCGCGGTCATACGCGACGATTCCAGCAATTGTGCCGCGGTGAGTTCAACATCCCGCGATGCGTCCGCCTGTTGTTTAATCCCGGAGGATATAGATCCAGCCTGTTCGCCGACACGGCCAATATTTTTATTTAAATAAGCCATTGCATTGGAGGTTTGCTCGACCAAATCGACTCCCTGCTTAATTTCCGATGATGATTTATCCATCGACACCAAAGACGATTCCGCCGAGCGTTGAATATCCCGGATAAGAGTATTAATGGTGTCGGCCGAATCTACAGAACGGTCCGCCAAGCGGCGAATTTCAGTGGCGACCACGGAAAAACCTTTGCCCATCTCGCCAGCTTTATTGGCTTCAATGGCGGCATTTAGCGAAAGCAGGGTGGTTTGATCCGAGACACTTGAAATTACATTCACGGCATCGACGATACCGTCCATTTGGTCGTTAAGTGATTTAATCCGCTCGGATGTTTGTTCAGTGGAATCGCCAATAGTGCCCATAGAAGCCATCATGTTTTCAGAGCGTGAATTGGTTTCGTTGACGTAGTTGGTCATCTCGTTAGCGTCACTCGCCACGCTACTGGCAGACTCGGATAGAGCTGTTCCGTTTTGGGATATTTCGCGCAGGGTGGCGGAAAATTGAGTTATGGTGGAAGCTTGCTCTGTTGCTGTACCGGACTGTTCCGTCGAGGCCGCCTGTATTTCATTGACTGTTGTTGATATTTGCATGCTGGCTTTCTGTATCCGCTCCACCAGCTGCATCAGGTTCAGTCGCATACTATTAAAGTTGTTGGCCAGTAAACCCAATTCATCATTGGATCCCACCGTTATTGATTGACTCAGGTCGCCACCGGCGACAGCCTGGGCTCCGATTAATAGTTGATTAATACTGGCCAGAATAGGGCGGGGGATAAGCCAAAGCACCAGCAACCCAATAATGGAACCCACGGCCACAGTTGTGAGCAATAATAACTGATTAAAATTACCGGTGCTGATTTGTAAACGTGAGACTTCGGCCACTTGTTCCCAGGCGCCATTGGATAATACCGTGGTTTGCTTTAAAAACTCATCGCCGATTTTTTCCAGCTCGTCTTTTTGTCGTTGTATTTCTGCTTCAACCACTTCCCTCGCGGTAAAGACTTCTTTGTTGCGGGTTTGACCTGCGCGTAACAGTGAGCGGTATTGATCGAGGCTTTTAACCACCTGTGCCATTTTTATGCTGAGGCCGTCATCGTCGACTTCGCGTCGAATACGGTTGGCGATATTGATGGCGGTTTCAATTTCTTTAAAGGCGCTGTCGGCGTAGAGGTCTTGATTTTCTTGTAAATAACGCGCTACAAAACTTTCACTTTCGCCTACGCTGATATTTAAATTTTGCAGAAGAATGCCATTTTCTACCAATAGGCGATTGATTTCAGCGGTGACTTTGGTAACGTCTAATGCTTCTCCTGCAGCTTCTGCAGCAGCTTCAACGGCTTTTAAATCTTCTGCTACTCTATTTGAGTTTGAGTTTGAGTTTGAGTTTAAGGTTCTTTCTTTATTAGCGAGAATGGCTTTTAAGGCGGTTTCCGCGACTTTTTTTGATAAGTCCAACGAACCTAAAGCCTCTTCTTTTCCCTCGATCCAATAGTCGTCCACAATACCTTGCACTAGACGTTTGTTGGCGGATAATTCGACCAGTAATTTCCCTTTTAGAGCTTCAATGCCGACCAGATTTTTATTGATATCAGTTCTCGCCTCGATAATGTTTTTGACTTGATTAACGAATGTCTGTTCGTATAGGTCGAGAACACTGCTGACTTCTTTTATGCGAATATCAGCCCTTTTTCCGGTTTCCTGCGCAATCTCCTCACCGAGATTGATGGCTTCATCTACTTGACCGCGCAGTTTGGCCACCAGTCGATTGGAGGTATCCAATGCGGATTGTTCTTCATTGAGGAGAAACTCTTGCTCGGCACGACGGATTTGGTAGACGGTGGCTTTTATTTCTTCCGTAATTCGCGCCAGGGGGGAATAGCGCTCGAAGATATTGTCTGACAGCGAGTTTAAATTGCCGATGGCCAGTATGGATACCACGCCAAGCAGTATGATTAAAAAGGTTAATATGCCCAGCGAACTGATGAGTTTAAATTTTATGCTTAAACTCGACGTATTGTTTTTGCTGGCCCAGGCCTCTGTACCCTGCACGGTGGCTTGGCCAATGGAACCTTGGTTACGCGTCATTTGACTCGCTTTTAAGCGCGAATTGAGGCCTTCTGGTGTAAGGTCTGCAGCGATGGATTTTTGCTCGTAATTGCTGGCGTTTTTAATGGCTTTTAAATCGTTGGGCAGGGGAACACCACTTTCAATACCGTCGGAGGCTGGCATTTCGAATTCATGGCCGTCACCTTCTGGGTTTTGCGGCCCATATTCACTGTCGTTGTCAGACATGTCTTACCCCTTCTACAATCTTGTTGTGTTGCTTTCTATTGTTTTGAATGCCGACCCTGTGAATCGTGCTACTTGTCGTAATTTGAAACCCGTCGCTGTTCTGGCGTAGCTCTATAATTTTGGTGTTAAATAATATTCTCCACACCTTCTAACATCTTCTGCACGTTAATACGGCTGATATTTTTACCATCTAGATCACCGATGGCATCGATAATATCGCTGTCTCCGTTTTTTCCAGCAGGTTTTTCTTCAAAAAAATCGTCCTCAAACGCCAGCGCCTTTTCAATCCCGTCAATAAGAAACCCCGTGCGTTGATTGCGGCTGTCTTTGAAGACAAGAATTTGTTTTTTGCGTTTTTTGTTTTGACTGTTGTTCTGACTATTGTTTTGAGCGTCGATAGCCATATTGGATTCCAATCCGACCAGTTGGGCGGTGTTAACCAGCAGTAATATCTCGGCGCGAAGATTCATGAGTCCGATCACGCGGGAATCTGAGTGGGGCAATATCGAGCCGCTACCAATGGAGGTGATTTCATCCAGTTCATTTAAGCCGACTGAGAATTGTTGATTCCCCAAATGAAATAACAAACTTTCGTCTTTAGACCATTCGCTTCTATTCTCTTCCTCTTTGTCGCTGGCATAGGCGATGGCGCGTTCATCCAAAATGTTCTGAGGAATAAATAACGCTTTTTTTATCGCTTTTTTCATGGCTTTGTTTTTTCTTCGAACAGGTGTGTTTTGACTATAGCGCAAGATTATGGGGTTCGCTCTTGGCCTATCGATTGGTTATTTATGAGAAAAGAATGGTCTAAAATATCGGGGCTTATGCGTGTTAGTTTGGTTTTGTAGCTTAGGGTTATAACTTTTCCTATATTATTCCTTCGCAATCTATTAAAGAATTAACATTTCCGTTGCAAGGCCAATGAAAAAGACATTCAAAACTTATTTTCATCGGACTACACTCATTAAAGAGGGTAGGTAAGTACTGAGGTGACAGAAGTAGTAAACTAGCAGATAAAATTTCAACGGTGTCGCGGATTTAGCGAAACAATGAAAACTGAACGTGATTACCACATTTTAGTGATTGAAGATTCTGCCACCATTGCTGCGGTAGTCGGCGAAGCTATGTCGCTAAAAAACATCTCATGCGATTATGCGGGAAGTGCAGAAGAAGGCTTGGATACGGTTCATCAAGCCGCTGATTCTGATGAGGCGAAAAATTATGATGCGCTTTTAGTGGATTGGCATCTGCCTGATCATAAAGGCATTTATATCGTCAAGAAATTGCAGTCCGAATACGGGGCGTCTACACCGCCAATCATGATTTACAGCGAACATATGGAGGAGGAAGCCTACAGCCTTTGTGCTGAGAACGAATCACTCGTTGATTTGCAATTCAAGTCTGATCTACAGCATTTGCCAGAGCGCATGCTCAAATTCTTGATGTTAAAAGATGTTGATATATCTGACGGCTCGCTATTAGCAGAAAGCGCGGCTAAAGTGGAAATCCTATTGGTGGATGACTCGGAGACGCAAAGACATAAGTACTCCAGCGTGTTGAGAGAGCAAGGGTATCAGGTTTTTGAAGCGGGTTCGGTCAAGAAAGGGATGGAAGTTGCGTTGGATAACTCTATTTTGGTCGCCATTGTCGACTATATGATGCCCGATGAAACTGGCGACGTATTGGTGCGAAAACTGCGCGCCAACAATGAGACCAAAAATTGTATTGTGGTTATGCATTCCTCCCGAAATGATATTCAGGAAGCTGCCCTAATCGCCGGGGCGCGGGATTTGTTGTACAAAGACGATCCCATCAACATTTTTATTTTGCGAGTCCGCGCAATTGTTCAAGGCGCGATGGCGAGAAACCAAAATCAAGAATTACGTTTTTTTCAGCAAATATCCGAACAAATGAATATAGGGTTTCTCAAAAGCTTAGGCAGCGGCTACCAGCCAGCAAATCGAATTATGGAATCGATTTTGAAAGATTGCCCCGATTTATTTGTAACAATTTCGAAGCTTGACGAAAAAGAAGGCCATCAGGTATTTGAAATTAAGGAGAAAAACAATAGAAGCAGGAGTTTTATCTATTCCCAATTTACCCTAGATGATGGTGGCCAAGCCATTCTTTTGCAAGACAATACCCTGCTTGCAGAAAAAACTCGAAAACTGGAAAAAGCCAATAAAAAATTGCAGCATCAGGCGCTTTATGACCCCTTAACTCAGTTGGCCAACCGGGCCTTGTTCAACGCACAATTTATTAAAAGCATCAACCTTGCCAATAGAACGAACAGCAAAATTGCGCTTTTGTGTATAGACCTGGATCGTTTCAAATATGTCAATGACTCCCTTGGTCACGATGCCGGAGATCATCTGCTCAGTAAAGTGGCGAAGCGGTTGGAGAGTGAATGCCGAAGTTCCGATACGGTTGCCAGAATGGGCGGAGACGAATTTAACGTGGTTTTAACCACAGACATATACTGCAGTGACGATTGTGAGGTTGCAGCCGATAAGATTATTCGCGCCTTAAGTCAGCCTTTTCAGTTGGAGCAGGGCACCGTACAAATTGGGGCCAGTATTGGCATTACCATTTATCCCGAGGATGGTGTGAATATCGAAACATTATTGGGCAATGCGGATACTGCTCTCTATCTCGCGAAAGAGAGCGGGCGTGATAACTATCAATTTTTTACCGAAGAACTCAATTGTAAAAAAAACCGCAGACAGTCTTTAGAGTTAGCCATGCGAAAAGCGCTGGTAAACAAAGAGTTTTACCTGTGCTATCAGCCCCGAGTGGAGTTTTCGACGGGCAATATTTGTGGTTTGGAAGTGTTGATGCGCTGCAAGAGCGCTGCATTGGGAGAAGTTTACCCTGATGAATTTATCCCTATATTGGAGGAAACGCGTCTTATATTCCCCATTTTCGAATGGCTACTCGATGAGGCTTGTGAGAATTTTAAACGATGGCGGCATCTGCTTTCCGAACCTGCGTTGCTTGCTGTTAATCTTTCGCCACGCCAGTTTGATCAACAAAAAAATCTGGTCGAAATAATCGAAAAGGCTGCAGCGAAACACCAACTGCCCAATTCCTGTATCGATATTGAAATTACCGAATCACTCTTTATTCTGGATAACGAAAAGATTTTACAAATTCTTGAACAGCTGGGTGATATGGGTTGTGTTATAACTCTTGATGATTTTGGCACAGGCTATGCCTCTCTGGGATACCTGAAGCAGTTTCCTATCGATGTGCTGAAGATCGACCGCTTATTTGTCAAGGACCTTCCCGAGGCTAAAGATGATGAGCAGCTAATCGATGTGATTCTCGGGATTGTGAAAACCATGAATATGAAGGCCATTATAGAAGGTATTGAAACTGAAGATCAGCTCAATTTACTGGCTAAAAAAGGTTGCGATAGCTATCAGGGCTACTACTTTAGCAAACCCATTACAGCCGATGCTATTGATGCGATGCTCAATTCAATAGAGCCACCAGATGGCAAAGCTTAAGGGGCAGCAATTCCCCTGTATTGAGATCGTTACATTTCATTTTTCCTGTCCTTCCTATGCCTATTCCCTATGGATCAGAATGTTTGCTTATAACGTTATAGCTTATGCCATGTCACGCCCGATATCATGTCCGTTTTACATCGGTGTCGTTCAATAAATGGTCTAAAATTTAGGGGTGTTAAGTGTTCTTCCTCCCAAGCCTAATATATAAAATCGCGATGCGGCCGGGTATGCCGCGGCGTAACTTGTTTACGAGCCTCTAGTTGGAGTAACGAAAAAGTTAATGTATGAGTAGTAACAAGGCCTTATACCACATTCTCATCATCGAGGACTCACCAACAATTTGCTCTGTGGTGGCGGATGCCATGACGCATGTCAGTATCAGTAGCGATCAAGCCGGCGATGCAGAGTCTGGCTTAGCGATGTGTCGAGCAGCGGCGGATAACGGTAAAGCCTATGATGGAATTCTTTTAGATTGGCACTTGCCCGACCACGACGGGGAATACGTGGTCAATCAATTGCGTGAAGAAGCTGAATTCGCAACCCTGCCGATTATGATTTACAGCGAAAAAATGGAAGACAGAGCCTACGCGCTAAACTCAGGGAAAAATTCATTTATCGATTTACAATTTAAAACAGACCTAAACCGCATTCCCGCCCGAATGCAAAAATTTCTTTCACTGCAACACGTGAGCGCAATAGAGGAAAGCGAACAAGCCTACGAGAACGAGACGAGTATTTTATTAGTGGATGATTCCATCACTCAACGCATGAAATATTCCAGCATTCTCACAGAACAGGGCTACACCGTACACCAAGCCGGTAGTGTAGATGAAGGGATTGAAATTGCTAAAAAAATAAAACCCCTTATCGCCATTATCGATTACATGATGCCGGATAAAACGGGCGATGAATTAATACATTTATTGTCTGATAGTCCCGAGACTCTGGACTGTATTTCAGTTATACACTCGTCTCGCAATGATATTCAGGAGCATGTCCTCAAGGCCGGAGCACTGGATCTACTGTATAAAGACGACCCGACCAATATTTTTATTCTAAGAGTCAGGGCCATTATCAATAGCGCACTGGCTCGACGACAACACCAACAGCTCGATTTTTTTGAGCAAATATCTGATCAAATGGATATTGGCTATTTGCGTGAATGCAACGGCGCGTTGCAACCGGCTAATCGGGTCATGGAAGACATGATTGCCGAATGTCCGAGTCTATTTTCTGCGATGGAACGTTTGGATGATAGCGAGTCAAAGCAAGTTTTCGAAATTGTGAATAATGGGGGGCTGCCTAAAAGCTATATTTACTCAAAATTCGTTTTGGGCGATAAAAGCTCAGTAATATTATTACAGGACAATACCTTGCTTGCGGAAAAAAACCGCTCACTTAAATCGGCCCTGGAAGATAAAGACGCCGCACTGAAATCAAAAAGCAATTTTTTGGCCAATATGAGCCATGAAATTCGTACCCCCATGAATGGCGTGTTGGGAATGCTTGGGCTGTTGAAACGCAGCAGCCAAACGGAACAACAAAGTCATTACACTCAAGTTGCCCGTTCCAGCGCTAACTCCTTGTTAAGTTTGATAAACGACATTCTCGATTTTTCAAAAATAGAAGCAGGTAAATTGGATTTTGAGATTTTGGATTTTGATCTCAACCAACAGATTGCGGACTGCGTAGAGAGTATGGCCTTTCGCAGTGAAGAAAAAGGCCTCGAACTAATTTTGGATACCTGCGATGTGGACAACCCGATGGTTAAAGGGGACCCCAGTCGCATTCGTCAAATAGTCACCAACCTGGTGAGTAATGCCATTAAGTTTACGGACACTGGTGAAATTGTTGTAAACGTTTCGCTTTCACCGGACCCAAATGCCACTCAAGAAAACGGTCTGTTAATGCGCTGTGCCATTAGTGATACTGGCATGGGTATTCCCCGCGATAAACTGAAAGGTCTGTTTGATTCCTTTTCTCAGGTCGATGCATCGGTTACACGACGATTTGGGGGTACAGGTTTAGGTTTAGCCATAGCTAAGCAACTCAGTCAAACAATGGGCGGCGGTATTCGTGTCACCAGTGAGGAAGGGCAGGGAAGCTGTTTCAGTTTCGATATTAGACTGCAGCGAAACGAACAGGTCTCAAATGCACCTTTCCCGGAAGCTTTACAAGGAATGAAAGCCTTGATTGTTGACGACAATCAAGCCGCACTTAATACCTTGAACCGCCAACTTTGCGCTTGGGGGCTCGATGTGAGCGTGGCTGCAAGTGGTGCTGCTGCGTTGGATTTACTGCAAAAAAACGCTTCTAACCCTACTGCAGGAATATTTGACATTGCCTTCATCGATAGACACATGCCCGATCTGGATGGCGCAAATTTAGGCCGTGAACTCGCACTAAAAACAAAACAAACGCAGTTAATTTTAATGACCACGATGGGCGATGGTCACAATAGCGAACACTATGCGGCACAGGGGTTTAGCGGTCAGCTCAGCAAGCCGGCCACTAGCGCTAAATTACGTTCGGTGCTCAATCGGGTTGTTAATGGACAAGACCTATACGCAGAGGATCAGCACGCTAAGCACGCAAGAAAAACCGAGCAATCTCAGTTAATGGCGGGACGCGTTTTGCTGGTGGAAGATAATTCCATTAATCAAGAAGTGGCGATTGCGCTTTTGGATGATATGGGTCTTATTACCGATGCCGTGGTAAACGGACTGGAGGCGATTGAAGCCCTGCGAAGCTCTCCGGCAGATGTTCCCTACGACTTAATACTTATGGACTGTCAAATGCCCGAAATGGATGGCTATGAAGCCAGTGCCGAAATACGTTCGGATACCGCTGGTTTGCGATATCGAGGCATTGCCATTATCGCGATGACGGCCAATGCTATGATCGGAGATAAGAAAAAATGCATCGACGCTGGAATGAACGATTACATTCCGAAACCCATTGACCCGGCTACGATGGAAAAAACGCTGAGGCAATGGCTGCCCAAGTCGGTCGCGGTGTCAGCTTTGGTCGACATTAATGGTGCATCAACGTCATTGAAAGCCGACACGAATTCCCCCGATAACGCCTCTATAGGCAAAAACTCGCTAGACAACCCCTCTCCAGATAGCGCCTCAAACGAAGCAAATCCTCCGGTCTGGGATGAAGCCGCGATTATGAATCGATTAAGAGGAAAACCTGAAAGATTGATCAAATTAATTAATATGTTTCTAAAAAACATGCCTGAACGCATGGAAACCCTTCACGACGTGATAGATCACAAGCAACTGAATAAAATTGCTCAAACCGCACACGAGATCAATGGCATTGCCGGGAATATTGGCGGCTTACGGGTGCATTCTTTAGCTAAAAAAATTGAGGACTTTGCCCGAATGGAAGAGATGGATCACGTGACAGAACTGTGGGATGAATTCTCGGAGCAGTATCATTTGTTGGAAGCGGAATTGCGGCGATCCGCATCGGATCAAAACTCTCGGCCTCACCATTAAGTATTTTTACCTGATATAGTTTAATGCCACTTGTTCTTGTCATAAGTTATAACCCTCGCTTCGAATTCATGTATGGCGAAGGGGCTGGAGAAAAAACTTGAGCGTTTTTAATAAAACGTGGGTTATTCTGGGCAAAAAAAGTCGCTAAATTCAATCGGTAATATCGTCTAGCTTACGCATAATCACGGAAATAACTCCGGTTCATTTGATTTAATCGACCTTCCTAGCCTTACCACTCTTCTAGAGCAGATAGAAAATATGATTATTTCTGTCACATTGGCGCAGCTCCTGGTGTAGACCGCTCATGCTAGTCCTTCATCGCTCTTGGTGGCGCATTACACCATGCATCCGACACGGGTAGATGCAGCAGAAAAGGAGAAAAGTTGATATGCTTAGTTACATTGATAGAGAGGTCAATACAATGGCAGATATACAAACAGAAACTGAATTAAGAACCTTTATTCATCAGGTGGCTGATCAGCTGCCCAAAGGTGCTACGCTGGATGATGCTATCTATCGTCTAATCGAGCGTCGAGATATTGACGCGGGGATGGCAGATATAGAGGCTGGACGCGTAATAAGTGGTGAAAAGGTCATGGCGTGGATTGATAGCTGGGGTACCGAAAACGAGCAGGAACCACCGACTCTATGAGGTTGAAATTTACTTCTGTTGCACTTAATGATTTAAAACGCCTTCGTGAATTTATCGCCGTCAATGACCCTCAAGCCGCTCAGCGCTATAGCCAATCGCTAAAAGAATCACTCAAAGGTTTGATTAGGCAGCCTCATATGGGGCGTATATTAGATGACGAGAGCAATATACGAGAGTTGATAGCTGGGGACTATCTTGCTCGTTACCGCATTATGGGTGACCAGGTGATCGTCTTTAAAATTCGACATGGTAAAGAGGCTCGCTAGCTTTACTTTCCCTGCGCATTTCTTGGCTCACTTTAAGCCATCTTATGGAGAAGGCTGGAGCTTCCCTAATTTCTGAATCACATACGTCTTAAAAGAGTGGGTGCCCCAAATATGGGGGTATCAGCGACACAAAAGTCGCTAAATTCATTAGGTGATTTCGTCTAGCTTACGAATAGTCATGGAAATAACTCAGGTTCATTTGATTTAATCCACCTTCCTAGCCTTGCCACTCTCCGCACGTTTCTTATTCTCCGTCTGCACATAAACCGTATCGGTCGTCGCCATACTGGAATGCCCCAGGTCTTCAGATAAGTCTTTTAAAGCACGACCACGTTCTATCTCCATGCTGGCACCGGTATGCCGCAGCCAATGAGTGGAGGCTTCTTTTAGGCGTCGTGCTTTGTCTTCGCCTTCTTGTTCTTTTATACGGTTATAGGTTTCGTCAAAAAGCGCTTGTACAATCCGTGTCAGGTGACGTGATGACATGCCGCCATAACCGCGTAGTTTCTCAACGATCGGCGCGGTGTCATCAGAATAGGGCAGTGGACTCAATCCTCTAAAACTTCTGTAACGTTTTAGATACGGTAAAAAGTTGGGTGGCACGGTGGTGTCACGCAGCTTTCTGCCCTTTCCAAACACTTTTAGCCACCAGTTGCCGTCTTCATCTTCCCAAAAATGGCTCATTACTGGCGACCATTGGCTACGCTCGGATAGTTCTGAGATTCGTAAAAACAAGGTTTTGAGTGCGGCGATGATAAAGAGCGTGCGCTCGAATTTGGGATCGGCATCGGCAAGTTCATTGGCTATGTTCAGCGCGGTTTGCCACTGATCACTACTCAAGCGTCTTACTTCTTTGACTTGAACATCCTTTATAAAATAGCGGCAATCTTTTTTGGCGATTTGTGCGGGGTTTCCGTAAACATACTCTTCATTCATGAGGTATTTATAGAAGGCAATAATGGCCGTAAAGCTTGCGATTAGCGTTTGTTGTGATGGCCGGTAACGTCGTTTGTCGGGTTTCGTTTGGGTGTCACTTTTGGCAATTTTTAAGCGGTAGGGTGCCCATTTAGGATTGGCCTGGAACTCCCCGTTTCGATAGGTGAATTTGTCGTGATTGGCGAGGCAAACCCAGTTTTCGGGTGGATGCCAGCAAAAGTCTGCGTAGTCCAAAACCTGGCTTTTTTTGAGCTCATTAATTGGCTGTTCTTTGACCAAAAAAGCCCATAGTAAAAAGCGCTCAACTTCGTTCCTAAACCGAACATAGGTATGTTCAGATTTGTTTCTACCAATGTAGAGAAGGAATTCCTGCCCCCAATCCCAGTGTTTAGCCCACCAAGGTTCACCAGAATCGATGAAAGCTTTGAGGCTGACGAATTCCTGAAAAGAAAAGCCTTTTAGTTCTTCGTAGGTTGGATATAACGGTGTTGGGTTGTCTATATTCGGCATAAGGTTTGATCGCTAAGCCTTTGATATTTATGGTTATAGCTTGATTTAACGTTTGTTTCTGATGGACCGTAATAGTAGTGTTCCATATATCTCTCGCTATGTCCAATACTGTTTAGTATCGGACATAGCATGTGAGCCCCTTATCTAACAACCACTAATAAGCACATACCAATACGAGCATAACCAGAACTCAGGCCTCACAAGCGAAATATTTTGGAGGGCTTGGACTCTACAGATGTTTTCTGTCTTAGGACTTACAAAAATAACAATAAATCAAAGGGTGCATCATGATACGAATCACGCTTCTTATAATGACTTCATTACTGCTATTTGGCTGCGGCGGATCAGGCAGCTCAAGTTCCAAGGAACCTGTAATTACCGAACAACAGCGGGCTGAATGGCGAAAAATTACCACGATAGAAATCCCAGTTGACGATCTTGTTTTTGATGGTTTAACCGCAGGACCAACGACCGGTACAGCCGTCATTTTATTACATGGTTTTCCAACCACAGCCTATCAGTTTAAAAGCACGATTCAGGCATTAGCTGAGCGAGGCTATTATGTGATCGCGCCCAATCAGCGTGGATTTTCAGAAGGCGCTCGGCCGCTTGATTCAGATGATTATCACATCAGTTTACGCGTTGAAGATATTACCGATATTGCCGACCAGTTGGGTATCTATAGATTCCATCTTGTCGGGCATGACAGCGGCGCTTGGGTCTCATGGATTGTCAGTTCCAGACATCCTGACCGAGTGATTACGCTGACCGCCATATCTGTTCCGCATCCATATGCTTTTGGTGTTGCTCTCCTTGACAAAAGCTCTGGCCAGGAAGAGATCTCCAGTTACGGGCAAGATTTCGCTAGTCCCGGTTTTGAAGAAACCTTTGTTACAAATGACCATGCCTACATGCGTGAGCTTTATGAAGATATACCGGCGGAAGATGTTGAAGTGTATATCGAAAAAATGGGCAGTGTAGAGGCCATAGATGCGGCGTTAAACTATTACCGTGTTAGAGGTTGGGAGTGGACAACCTTGCAAGTAGAGGACCCTATCACTGTCCCAACTCTGCAAGTCTGGGGTGACCAGGATCTATATATGGGTATAGTTGCAATGGAGGGCTCAAAGAATTTCGTGAGTGCAGAGTATGAGTTCGTCATCTTTCAGGGCGTTACGCATTGGGTAACAGAGACGGCTTCAGAACGGCTGAATATCTTACTGCTAGAGCACCTTGATGAGCGTTACTAGGGAAATCGGCAAGATCAGAGGGTAAAAACGGAATTAAAAAGTAGGGTGCGAGCGCCCTATTGAATACGCCTTTTATCTCCTGTGGTCGATGATCATCAAGGCTTTTCATCTGCTCTTTTACTGTGTGATTTAAGTTGATCTCTTACGAATGCCCGTCCATAAACGACGTGCTTTATCGACGGGTATTCAATAGATGTAACTTAAAAATTGCCTACATAAGCAGTACGTCTATCGCACCACAACTCCAATTTGTAGAAAAATAATTACAATTTATACATTAAGGGAATGTTTTAAATGAAACGACTGATCGTACTTTCTTTAACGACATTAATATGGGCCTGCTCAGGTGGCGACTCCGATTCTGTTAACAGTAACCAAGAAACGTCAAGCGCCCCGCCGATAACCATTGAACTCGACAGCGGCACCGTCGTGGGGAAAGTTCATTCTGAAAGCGATGTTTTAGAGTGGCTAGGGATTCCCTATGCGCAGCCACCAGTGGGAGAATTACGCTGGAAGGCACCGCAACCCGTGGCGGCTTGGGACGGTAGTATCAATACTCAGGTTGCGGGCAGTGTCTGTCCTCAGTTTGCTGGTGGTGAAGTCGTTGGCGATGAAGATTGTCTGCATATTAATGTCTGGCGGCCGAACACCGAAGAAACGGATTTACCTGTTTATGTTTGGGTACATCCCGGCTCGAACACAATCGGAACAAACTATAGCTTTATCGCACTGGGTGATCGCATCGCTCAAGACTCCAATGTGATTGTAGTCGCAATGTCCTATCGATTAGGGGCTTTGGGGTGGCTGTACTTTGAGCCGCTGCATACCGGCGATGCCCTCAGTGATTCAGGTAACTTTGGATTGTTGGATATCATTCAAGGCTTGGATTGGATTCAAAATAATATTGGCAGTTTTGGTGGTGATGTTGATAACGTGATAGTTACAGGGGAATCTGCCGGTGGGGCCAATATCATGAGCTTACTGCTTTCTGGTCATGCTAGCGGCTTGTTCCATAAAGCCATTATTCAATCCGGCTCCCCTGTTGTTAAGTCACTGGATGAAGCGCGAAATCAATCACGTCAACTTCTCGAAAACTTGGATAGCAGTCAATTAATGTTAAGCGATCACGAGCAGGCTCAGTTTTTAATGAACACGTCAGCGAGTGAATTGGTTTTGGCTCAAAGCGTTAAGGCTCTACGAGCCTTTGCAGATGGCACCGTGATTCCCATTGCTGGCACGAACTTGTTCGAAACCGGCATGTACCCCAATAAAGTACCCATTATTGTCGGTTCGACAAAAGACGAATTCGACTTTTACGTCAGCCCGCTGGTACTCAACTCCTTGCCCGACCATAGCCAAGAAGTCAGAAACGATGTGAGTCGTTATGTGAGCGACTTTTGGCGAGCATATGGCGTTGACGACTTTGCTACTGAATTGAGCTCAGCTCCTGACCAACCCGATATATATGCCTATCGCTTTAACTGGGGCTCAAAAAATGAAGACGGACAGTCACCCTACCCGGATTTTGCCAAGGACGTATTGGGCGCTCATCATGTTTTAGATGTGTCGTTTGTATTTGGCTATTGGGATCGATGGTTTACTGAAGGTGGAACGGACTATTTCTTCACGGAAGAAAATGCGGAAGGCCGAGAAAATTTGAGCAATGCTATTACCGCATATTTTGCGGCCTTTGCTCATACTGGGAATCCTAATGTTGCCAACCAAACGTCCTGGGAGCCCTTTGCCGTTGACGGCGATTTTAAGGCCCTTGAACTGGATGTCGATCTTAACGATAATTCTGCAAAACTGACCGTGGATACTGAAGTTTTATCAAGCGAGGACCTATTGGAAAAATTGACTGCTGAGGTGGATGACCCCGCTTTGAGCATTGTACAGGAAGAAATATTGCGCTGGCAGGACTGAATATATAGCTGTTTCTGGACTAGCACTAGTGATGAAATAACTCGCTGGCAGGACTAACCCACCTGCCCTATTTTAAAAAGCTGAATTGTTATGCGGCTTATTATATTAGGGAATTAGGGCCTTAGGTTTTTAGAATGCTAGGGTTTGTAATCTTCGGGTTTTGTAATGTTAGGGTTTGTCATAATTGCGGATTAGTAAACGTATAAACCCTGACACTCCTTGGTCATGGACCATAATGTTTGGATGCATATAGATAAGCGGAAACCTCTCTCTTTATAAATATTTAGATAAGGTTTGCCAGACCGCGGTAAGTTCACATTATATCTGCGTAGGCTATTTATAGATTAATAATCTAAGCTATATTGCCAGTTGCTGGTCGCCTAGTATTGTTATTAGGCGCCAAATATGGCTTTAAGCTCTAATCTGACAGACTAAATCGTATTAATGTATAAAGCAGGACATTCTTGCTGCGAAAAAATATTGTCCCAGTATACACTTTCCTGTTAACGGACTTGCGTTTCCTTTTTAGGTTTAAGACTTTGGATCAACGTCACTGTAAGAAAGAAAACGATCTAGTCTACATAAAGGTTCGAATGATTGTTCAGCTATTATGAGTAAGTCAAAGTTTGTATTACGCAGGTTCCCATGACCAATAACGATGTATCTGTTGGTTTTATTGAAGTTGATTCCAGTTCCCGATTTTTAGATATTCACATATTGTTGGTGGATGATGATGACTGTGATGTGACATTGATAAAACGGCTATTGTCCCAATCCTCAAAAACGCAGTACTCATACACCGTTGCCTCCACAATCGATACGGCTATTGAATATCTAAAAACAGAAACATTTGATATATGTCTTTTGGACTACTTTATTGGCTGTGAAAATGCTTGGTCGGTATTGGACGTATCCCAAAAAAACATACAAGGAATGCCCGTAATATTAGTGTCTGGTCTCGATGATGAAGAGATTGACGATCAACTTGCACTTATGGGAGTCGTTGATTGTTTAGATAAAAGTGGCCTTACACGCAAGCTATTAGAGCGGTCGATCCATTACGCTTTACACGCAGAAAAACAGCGGCTGCAGCTGAATAAACTCGCGCATTACGATTCGTTAACCGGATTGGTAAACCGGTCATTATTTTTTAATAAACTGCAGGGAATGATTGAAACCGCTGGCTCCCGCGACCGTATATCCGTTCTGTTTTATATTGATATTGATAATTTTAAGAATATAAACGATACCTGGGGCCATGATGTCGGCGACCAGGTGCTAACATGCGTTTCACGTCGAATCGGTGCCAGCCTGCGAAAAACTGATACGGTGGCGAGAATAGGCGGAGATGAATTCGCACTCATAATTGATGATCTGACCTATCCCGAATGCCACATGATTGCTCAAAAAATATTATGTTCAATGTACGATCCGGTTCGAACAGATCATAATTATATTTGTTCAACGCTTTCGATTGGTTTTACCCTTATTGAAGACAACTCTCTATCCATTACAGATTACGTCAAGCGTGCAGATAGCGCCTTATACGAAGCCAAACGGTCTGGAAAAAACCAATATAAGGTTTTTAACGGAGAGTTAGCAAAAACATATGAAGAGTCTCTGTATCTGGGTTGTGAATTTAACAACGCGATAGCTAATAATATGCTTAAGCTGTATTTTCATCCGGTTATTAGCACGGAAACAAAAAAAATATTGAGCCTAGAAGCGTTGTTACGGTGGCCTATTGGAGGGGTGGTTTTGTTGCCAGTAAAAATACTCCCGGTTGTTGAGCGACTAGGGAAAATGGATGCTCTAACGGAATGGGTTATTAAAAGTGCGACGGAGCAAATGGCCTTTTGGCTTGATGATTTTCCGGAGCTAGTGGTTTCCGTGAATATTTTTGTCGCGCAACTACGGCCTAGCCTGGTGCTGGCCATGAATAAATATTTACGTGAATCAGGGATCCCGGCGTCTAATTTTCAGCTGGAAATAAATAAAGAGGATGAAGCACCGTTTCCCGAAGACGCGATATTAATTCTTAACGAATTGAGTCGAATTGGCGTTAATATTGCCTTTGATAACTTCGGGAAGAGTTTTTCTTCGATGTACGATATTGCTACTCTCCCCACGTCAACGTTAAAGCTAAATAAATCGTTTATTCAAGACGCTGAAAAAAGCATTAGCAGTCAAAACTTTCTTAAAGCAGCCATCAATTTTGCGAGAGAACTTGGAATTGAAGTTGTTGGTGAGGGTGTTGAAACTCTCGCGCAACAAGAGTCGTATCAAAATCTTGGGGTCCATGACCTACAGGGATTTTTGTACTCAAAACCGATGGATGCAGAACGATGCTCTCAATACTTAACAAAAACATTGCACTAGAATATTTCCAATATCGTCAATAAAAAACTACAATTTCAACGAATGTTATCTTTAATCAGAAAAAAAGGCATCACTGCCCTTCTGGGCATATGGCTAATATTTTATGCTCACGTTCTACTGGCAGGCAAAACCGCGAAAGCTTTGTTGCGATATTGATATTGATGCTGCCGTAAATTTCGTAAAGGATATCAAATGTGTGAATTAGCATTACCTGGGAATCAAAATTCGATGGCAATTTATTAATCTTAAACTCAATGCAATCTTTAATCGAAGACTTTGCAGTAACTCCTCCAGGTATTTTAGATAGGGAGCTTCTGATCTTTACATTGAGTCCCATAAGCTCTGATTCCAGCTGACAGATGATCGGTTTGTATTTTGGCCTTCCCAGTTCATTACACATCGAAATTGAGAATTTAAGCAAGTCACATTTAATTCTTCCCTGCAGAATCGCAGATTCATTCGATTTCGTTAAACTCATAATCGACAGTAAATTACGGCGGTGATTTATTTCTTTCTCATCGTTGATCAGAAAAACCCCCGCTGCTGCCCGTGCGCCCAAATTCTTGTTTAGCTCTTCAATCACCTTTTGATTCTGCTTGTATGCTTCCATAGCTTCTACTTTCTTTGCGTTTATCGACTCTGCCAAGTTTTCATGGGCGTATCCGAACTTTAGCGCCAAAGCATCGAGATGAGCGCTAACAAGTGCGTCACTGCACTTTGGGAAGGTTTTTACCGTATTGTCATTAGCCGTCATTTTCTGGCGAAGTCCAATAACGGATTTTTGGATCAATGATTTTTTACCTTCTACATCCAGCGCTTCTGTTTCTTTTATGTCTGGAATTTTCCAGCTACATTGTGTGATAAACCATTGATTAGAAAAGGAATTAAGCGTTCGTTCGTCATTCGCAGTTCGTTCAAATGTGGTAAACGATGTCGGGGCATTCATTCTACATCCTCATAGATGCTTCGCGTTGTCTGATGGATATCAAGAGTCTTTCTATTATTCTAGAACCTTCACATAAAAATGCCTTATCGAGTCATCATTTTTAGTTCATTTTCTGGCGCAAGAAGAGATTCAACCGTTCAGGAGCCGTGTTACTACTGAAACCGCTGTAGCGCTTGTTTTTAATAGCCGAAACATAGACTGATAGCCAAGGTTTACCGTTTGGGGTTAATCCCTATGCACTATACTTTTTGAAGAGAGTCGTGAGGACGAACCGTTCATGTATACCCATAATGCTGCCGATTTTACGCCTGAAATGTTTGAGAATTTTCTCAAAGGTTCCTTGGAGTTGATAGCAGAAGCTCGGTCTCAGCTCGTGCATATCGAGTCAGGGAAAGATTTTGACCCTGAAATTACGATTTATACACTTTTTCGTCAATTGCACACATTAAAAGAAGTGGCACCATTTTTCGGCTTGTTGCAGACTAAAAACTTAGCGCACGCTCTCGAAAATTTACTTGAAAAAATCCGTAATGATGACCTTGAGTTTTCCGACGAAATTACTTCTGTCCTTCTATCGGGGTTTGCCGTTCTCTTTGAGATATGTGAAAACAGTTGTGAAGAAGGACGGGAGGTTAGTGACTCGCAGCATTTAAAGGCTGTTCTCAATGATATTGCCAGTTTTGTCGCGCCCACAGGCGAAATTAATAATGAACTCTACCCTCTCGTTGAGTTGCTTGATCCATTTGTAAATGAGGTGATTACAGGTGGACGCCGCGATGTTCTTAATCTTATACAGTTTTCAAGCTTATCAAGTGCCGCCTCAACCCTAGCGGCACTCACGTTAGACCCGATAACTCACTTAGGTCACTTTGCCAAAAAGTTGTCCGAATTTAAATCGGCAGTTCCAAGTAATTTTACAATGCCGGGTGAGTTCGCAAAACTGGAAAAAGAACTATCTCTGTTACTGCATCCTAAATCGGATAAAAAACGAGGTTTTAGGGTGACAGGCCATTACTATTTTGGTGATACCTGTGTTTCTCCCGAGTTAAGCATAACCTACGATGTTATTAGCGCGCCAATAACCAAGGTCACCAAGGGGACATTTGAGCGTGTCAATGAAGCCTTGATACAGTTAAGCGAAAAACTGTCAGGGGATGCTTTAGTTGTCTGTCAGAAGATGGCCGACTTGGTGTTTTTACTGGTGTCAGGTATCGAGCGCTATAGCGAGACCCTTCAGGTTGAGTTAAACGACATTCTACAAGAGCTTTTGGCTCATATTACGATTGATGATAGCCCAGTCCCTGATGCCCATGATGAAAATGAAACCAGCGATAAGTCTGAAAGAGAGGTTAATAGAGTCGATAGAGGTAAAGAGGGTAAAAAAATACCGGGAACGCTCAAAATTCGGCGCGATAACTTGGATCAGTTCGTCAGTATGATTGCTGCCTTAGGCGATACCATGAATGAGGAAGCGCTAAGTAATCCTACAAAAAAACAGGGGAAGCCAGGTTCTGATGACCTATATGGTGAATCAGAGGATGCTAGCTTTGACGCCGCGTCATTACTACGTAACCAATTAGCGCAGCTATTAAGTACGCCACTAGAAGACCTCACTAAAAAGATACCCGTACTCGTGCGTTCGGTCTGCGAAAGTCTAAATCAGTCTGGCGTGAAGAAAAAAATAAAGGTCTCTGTAGACTGCAAAGATATCGCCGTGAGTGAAGATACTTTTCACTTCTTAGAAGCGCCGATCACTCACATTATTCGCAACGCTTGTGATCATGGCATTGAGTCTTGTGAAGAACGAGCAGCCGCAGGAAAGCCCGAAGAAGGTAGCATTACCATTATGGCCGATAGTCATAATGAACATATACGCCTGATGATCCAAGATGACGGCGCGGGCATCAATATAGCGAAGGTAAAAGAAAAAGCCGTTTCAAAAGGCTTAATAACGGAGAGCGAGGCGAGTAGGATTTGTGATGATGAGGCTGTAGAACTTCTGTTTTTGACGGGTTTTTCTACGGCTGACAAAATCAGTGATATTTCGGGTAGAGGCGTCGGCCTAGACGTCGTGAAAAGTGATATCACAAAAGCTGGGGGTAAGTTTTTCATTAAAAACATGCCTGGAATTGGCATTGTTTTTATCATTAAACTCCCTGCCTTTAAGAGTCTGTTTTCCGACTGCCGAACCGTGATGTCGGATAATCAGTCGTTTTTAGTGCCGCTAGAGTTTATAACGGCTATTGTGCCGGTAACGGAGTGCTACGTTAATGATAAAGATCGTGATCTAACATGGCATAACAAACACATACCATTTACACGCCTTAAAGATGTATTTTGTACGGGTAGATCCGTTCGATATGAAAATCCATCTGCCGTTATTTTCATAGATTATAATGAGGAAGAACGGGCGATTGTTGTCGACAAGATAGGGGCAAAAGTATCGATAAATAATGACGTTATAGAGCGTAGAGGTCAGGAGATAGGAACACTTGGAACCGTAAAAATATCTGATAAAAACTATTCACTTTTGGATATTTCCCAATTAAAAGATCTGTAATGCCGGCTTTTCTTCAAAAATCTATTAGTACTCACTACGGTTTAAGAATTTTAAAAATAGATTCTATTTTTATTTATTGAGTAGCGCGTATTTTTCAATATGTTTTTACATTATATTCCTCGACCGCATCTAACACGATATCGCGCAGTTCGCTAAGGTCGAGCTCACTAATTCCTACATAATAAGTAATTGCGGCGCCGTAATCCTGCCATTCAGAGCAAACTTTGTCGCCACTTATATCTGTAGATTCGTCAACGATATACTCCGAAATTTTAAGGGCGGAAAGTAATATCGCTTGCTGCTCATCCAAGTTGTCGAGGTTTTCTAGTGCCTGTCGATTGTGATGTAAGCGAGTCACTTCACATAACGGCTTCGGTAAGTTCCAGCTTCGCATTATGTAATATCCGAGCACTGCATGGTTTGTTTTAAAGGCTCGATTTTCTATATCCGTGACTAGTTCTTGGGGGCTGTTATCCGCGGATTGTAATATTTTAAAATAGTCGGGATGTTTTTGAAATATTATAGGTATGCCGCAGTGATGGAATAATCCGAGGCAATACGCTTCATCTACAGAGACGATGGACGTATCAATATTCAGTTGCCGAATGACCGCGGAAATTGCTACAGCAGAAATGGTAGTCTGGAGCCAAAAAGCGTTGATCTCTTCCGAGGGAGAAAATCCACCGACGACTCGCTTAAATGCTGCCGCATTTAAAATATTAGTAACCGTCTCGGTTCCAAGTAAGCTCATTGCGTTACGTATAGAAGTTACCTTAACCTTCAAGCCGAGTGCAGGAGAGTTTGTAACCTTAAGTATTGAAGCCGATAGACCGGGGTCTTGCTCAATAATGTCCGCCATTAACACCAAGTTAGGCGCAACATCACGTATCGAGCTGATGATGCTCGGTTGTGTGGGCAAAGTGAAGCCTTTGAGAATCTCTTTTGCTATATCAAATTGCATTCTATAGGTTCTTGGTTTTAGTCATATTTGATCATTAAACATGGCGTCGTTTTTCTACTCTCTTCTCTTCTCTTCTCTTCTCTTCTCAGTATAGTAACTTTCAGCAAGTTAAGACCTGAATTTCCAGCAAAATTATTGTGACAAAAGAGGCGCGAAAATTGCTGTTTTATTCGTTTAAAATGAGGTGTTTACTCGTTTGTATTCCAGTTTGTTCTTATAGGAAAGTGTGCCTTAGCGCCATTAGTAATAAGCGCGCAGCATTAAAAAAGACCTCTATACTTATCATTAGCAAAGCTGTGTTTCTTACTTTTTAAAAGCTTGGTGGGCTGCCAAGTAATTTTGATTGGGTTTACTGATTTCGCGATAACAGACAAGTCAGGCAGAGTCACTCTAGGCCAGCTTGAATGATTGTTTCGAACACATAGAAGATATTTGTAATATGGCAGAACAACCTAAACGACAAGGGAAACAATCCGTATTAAAGGCAGAATTTATTTCGCCCTTTTTAACGTCTGTAAAGTCGGTATTAACCACCATGGCACAAATAACGGTTGCCGCTCAGCCCCCCGTTAAGATGAATACCAATACCCCTCAAGGCGATCTTGCTGGTGTAATGGCAATGGCGACGAGTACGATTGTTGGTCAGCTCATTATCTCTTTTGAAGATAAAACAATATTGGCGATTGCCAGCAATATGTTAATGGAGAAGTTCAGTGTCATAGACGATGACATTATTGATACAGTAGGCGAAATAACCAATATGGTTACCGGCGGTGCCAAGAACTTAATGAGCGAGGAGCATAATTTCGGTATGACTCGACCTATAGGTGTCCTGAAAAAGGACTATGATAAGCTGATATTCAATGCCCCAATTCAGATCATAGTGCCCTACCAATCCTCCGTTGGGCCCTTTTGGGTAGAAATGGGATTCTCAGAGATTCAAGACGAATAAATACAGACAAGAAGCATTCGCTGAAACCTAACTTTGAGATGTAAGTTTGCCGGATCTCACGGCAAAATTGCTTGTGGCTGAACTCTCTTCACGCTTAATATCGGCGATTTGACGCTAAGCTAGAAACTACCTTAAGTTCGCCGCTGAATGTTTTTCGAACAGAACGTCTCCCTGACGTCAAACCCCGCATTTTTATTCTGAATTCCCTCGAAAGTGTCCTAGCTGTCCCCTCCCATTTTCGCTATTCTTTGGCCCCCTGAAGGTAAATGCCAGAATATGTTTTTCACAGACGAACGCCTGCACTTTTTTAAGCCCCTATCGAGCAAATACCGAGAGCAAATCGTACAGTGTGTACGCCTCTTGTATCAGCGCCAGTACAGTGCTGTAGCCGATTATGGTCAGTCGCTGAACCGAGATCAGCTGGTAGAGATTCTCGAAGAATCCCTTGCTAGATCTAAGAACTTGGTCCTTGACGACGACGGAGAGGATCAAGAGCGCTTCAAAAACCACCGCGAGCACGCCAACTGGGTACTCAAGCAGTTATTGGACTGTGGTTGGGTCGAGCGCCAGGTGGATACGGCAACCCTTCAATCGACCTTTCCATTTACCCGTTTGGGTCGAATATTCTCCTTAGCGCTTATCGAATCCGACAATACCCAGGTTCGCACCCGTCACCGGAACACGCGGAACACGCTCAACGCATTAGAAGCTTTTCTGAATCGTGGTGAAGTGTATGACTTGCTCGATGCCTTTGAGTATTCCGAGCGGATTGTTACCGATTTTACCGACGTCATCGCAGAGCTAGAAGACCGCAAACGTGAGCTAGTCAGAGAGGTCGAGTCACAGCAGTTAGTTCAGCAAGCCTCAGACCACTTCTTCGACTTTATGGAAAAGCGTTTTCAACCGGATATATCCGTGCGTCTATCGGCTGATAGTGTTGAAAAACATCGCGAAGATATCAATAAAACGATTGCCAAAATCCGGCGTAAGCAGAAAGCCTTTAAACACGATACCGAAAAAGAGCTGCGCAGGACGGTTCCCGATATCTGTGAACATGACCAGTCTTATCTTTGGTTCATACTGGATTCAATCGAAAGGCACATGCGCAATGCGGCTGAAATTATGCTGCCTGCCCTACGCCGAGCGCTGCACAGCTTCACCAAACGTGCCGACATTATTATTCGTCAAATTAGCTATATGAACAGCCAACATAGCAACGACTTGCTGGATGTGTGCAAAGAGTTATGCGACCTCCCCGAAAAAGAATACGAAGCGCGCCTAGCGAATGCCGCCGTCGCAATGTCGACAATAAAATTACAATTTGTCGACCCTCAACAAGTTAAATTGAACGAGCGCAAGAAAAAGGAAATTGTTGATAGCAGTGTTCACGAAAACTTCAGCATTGATGAAGTCGCTCAGCGTGAAATAATGATTCAACAATTGCTCGATCAAGCTTTTCTGATTAATGAAAAAGGCCTTC
Source organism: Colwellia sp. (assembly GCA_033852215.1). Taxonomy (GTDB): domain Bacteria; phylum Pseudomonadota; class Gammaproteobacteria; order Enterobacterales; family Alteromonadaceae; genus Colwellia. Next base: position 64,507 of record JAWSUX010000015.1, read on the forward strand.
GCAACTATGTGCTCAACGCTCTGCGTTCTGAAAAGAAGGTTTTCACTGGGACTTTAGCGGTTAACGAAGCGCATGATCTTTTAGCCTTAGCGCATGTAATCGAAGTGGGAGCTGTCTCCGGTCGTAGCTCCGACTTAGTGTTTAAGGTCGAGCCAACCGGCAAGCGCATCGAAAATTCTGAGTACTACCACGCCTTCGACGAATTCACGATTGAGTTGATTAAGGGTGAAGATGATAACCGTAACGATCGCAAAAACAATGGCGATACCGATCAAGATGAGAAACCGAAAAGTGAGCGGGTTAGTTAAATGCTAGAAGACCTATTAAAAGAATCTCTCAATAAACTCAACATCACCAACGATGAGTTTTCCGAACTGATGATACGCTTACTCGACTACGGCGTTATTAACCGCGATGAAAGTTTAATCGAAGGCAAACTGTACGACCGCTACATTCAATGTTCAGAGATGGTTGAAGACTACCTTTCGGTCATCAAGGTTAGAATTTTACACGATCAAAAGTTTTGTTTTATTCGAATATTTCCGCCCGGTGCCGTCGTGCCGGGAGTCGCTGATGATGAACACAACCCGTTCAACAGTGGCTTTCGAGTGAAACCTACACAGCAAGAAGTTGCGGTGATACTGGTGTTGCGTGTTGAGTATGAAAAATCCCTACGTGAAGGTCAGGTCGACGACAAAGGCTGCGTACTGCTTCCGCTTGAGGGCCTCACGATATCGCTAACGAACTTATTAAAACGGGCGTTACCCGACAGTTTGCATGAGAGAAAAAACCTCTTTAAGCGACTAAGGCAGTTACGATTGATTGATTTTAATAGTGAAACAGAAATGGAATCTTCTGATTGCTGGATCAGCATTCAACCGTCAATCACCAGCTTTGTGAATGACGACGTTCTCTCAGAACTGTATCCCGACGATGACGTAACCACGACGGAGTCTGCTGATGTTTTGTAAAAAAGGTATTTACGTCAACTGGGGTAACATTCCTCACCTTGAATTCGATTTTGGCCCCATCAACTTGTTTTCTGGCGGTAACGGTTCAGGTAAAACAACAGCGGCAGATGGCTTACAGTCTTTGATGACCGCAGCACACGAAAACCTTTTTACCTATAACCCAGGCCAAGATGAAACCACCCAGCGTGGCCGTGGTGGTAAACAGGTCCGTACCCTCGCCTCCTATGTGCTGGGGTGTGATGATGGCAGTTATGCGCGCATGCGTTTAACCGACGGTTACGTTGCGGGTGTGTTCCACCCCACCACTGGCGAAACTGGAGATGGTTTTACTGCCGTAATGGGTGTTCGCGCTCGTTTAGATGCCGCAAGTTCACCGAGGCAAGCTCGCCAAGATGAACTTGTATTTCTCATTATTCCGAATCAAGAACTCACGCTTGCGCATTTTGTACGTGAAGATTCGGGTGGTAAATATGTCGTTCCCATTACCGATATTGCAGGCTTACTTAAAAAGGAGTTTGGTAAAGACTCAGTTGAAATTTACGATAAGAAAGGCCCCTATTTGCGACGCCTCTATGGAGCTTTTCGTGGCTTAAAAGGCGCAGTTCCCGACCGTGAAGCCAAGCATGCGGCACGTACCTTTTCTAATTTTATGGCCTATAAGCCGGTCAAAAGTATTACCGAATTTGTTTCTCGTGAAATTCTAGACCCAAAAGACCTCTCTGAAGATATCCGTCAAGTCTCAGAGTTAATGAAAACCATCCACAGCATGGATGAAGAAACTCGACATATTAAACTCGCTATCGACAGCCTCGATACCGCACAGGGATTGGCGGGGCAATATATTGACGATTGGTTAGGGCACTGTGTCGGTGAATACAGTGAAGCATCACGTCAATTGTTGGTTAAGCAGCAAGAATACTTGGTTCAAAAAGGCAGTCAAAAAAATAATCTTGATGCCATTGATAATACCGACGTACAACTGAATAAAATCAGTGAGCGCAAACAATTAATTCATGCTCAACTCATCGAATTAGAAGCAAAGCGTCAAGGAGTCTCTGCGTTAAAAGATAAGGACCAGTTAGAAAAAGATATTGAAGTGGCCAAATCTCAGCTTGTGCAGCAAGTAAAGCCCCTACTACAGCAGGATCAACAGTTTGCTAAAAACTACCAAGCTGCAGGACAACTTTATCGCGCACTTTCAGAAATGTCATTGGCCGTGGATATTCCGACCTTCGACAGCAGTGTCTTTCGTCGTCAACTTAAGACCGTCATCGATGGGCCTAAGGACACCGGCCTTAACATGCAGCAACTACTGACCAAAGATTGGGTCGGCATAGATGCCCTAGAGCATCAGCTAGGGCAAGTGAATCAACTTGAAATAGCCCACGTCAATTTGGCTGAAACCTTACACAACGCAGATGGTGAGCTGCAAAAAGTCAGTATTCGTGATCAATTATTTTCATTAGCGAATGCAAAAAAAGACCAGAGAATTAAGGTTAAGCAGCAGTTAAACGCGAAAGAACTCGAAATCAAACAGCTTGAAAATCATCAAGTAAGCTACCCGCCCCATGTGGACGCCGCGATTGCCGCGATAGAACAACAATGTCCCGACGCGAAACCCTGCGTACTTTGTGATTTTATTGAAGTAATTGACGAACGTTGGCAGATGGCGATTGAGGGGTATATAGGCGGCGCTCGATTTTCAATTATTGTCGAGCCTGAATACGAAGCCGAGGCGATACGTATCGTCCGACGAATGAAAGGCGGGCGAAACTCTGCACGCATTATTCAAGGCGCAAAAGTTCAGCGTGATGCCGCAAAAGCGAATACGCCGAACCAGTCAATTTTTGAAGTGATGGAGTTTGAACACAAAATAGCGGAATACTACGTGAAGGCTTCATATGGTTCCGTTGTTCGTGTTGGCAATGAGGATATGCTGAGAAAGACCGCTCGGGGAATTACCGTCGAGGGTTTGGGTTCTGGAAATTACAGCATGTTTCGCTGTGACGTAAGTGATAGTAATCTCGTTTTTGGGCAAGGCGCTCGCGTTCGCGCAATGCAGGCCAAGCTCAATGAATGTGAGAACTTGCTTGAGCAAAATCAAAAGATCGAAAACGCTTATCGACAGACGGCCCGAGCTCATGACCTGGTCAATCAAATTCAATCAGTCAAATGCGGCAATATTATCAGCGACATGCTGACTCAATATCGACGCTTGCAAATGGCTGAAACACAACTTACGAATTTGGATCTGAGTGATTTTGATGAACTGGAAGCCCACCTCAATGACTTGAAAAGTGAATACGCTTTGGTAGAGGGAGAAATTAAGAGCCTTACTGAAGAGCGTGGTGGCTTTGTCAGTAGAATTAAGACCTTTGACAACCTCATTCATAAATTAAGCAAAGAGCAGGATGATTGTCAAGAAGCGCAAGAAGCTCAAGAATCTTCCGTAATCGACGCGAGTAAGTTGTACCCCAGTTTTGATGCCGAAGCAGCCCTCAGTCAAGCGGATGATAGTGCCGCTGCGGCAAAGTCAAACTTTGACTTTGGCTCGGACAATACAGATTGTTTATCGCGAATGGAAAAGTCCGATCGTCAGTTATACGAAACCGTTATGCAGTACAACCAAACCAGTAACGCCCATAATAATGTTGTGTACTTTACCGGGAATTCTGTTAAAAACGATTCACAGCATTTTAAGCATATTATCGCCCTTTCTCAGCAAATTGCGGGCATATACAACAGCTTAAAAAATAACGTATTGGTGGGTAAGCACGAAAAACTTTCGGCATTAAAAGACAGTTTTAATACTGCCTTTGTGACCAATCTTTGTCACTCGATCTTTCAATCGATTAATGATGGGAAACGAATTTTAGAAGATCTCAACAAAGAATTAGAACAACATATCTTTGGCGCCGATCGAGAAAAATTTAGTTTTGGATGGGAGTGGGTTCCAGAATTTCAGGAATATTGGAAGTTCTTTAACGAAGTGATAGAAGCCCCGAATTTGGGCGATGGCAGCACCCTATTCGACGCAGACCTCAGTGAAAAGTCCTGTCAGGTTAGGGATAATTTGTTAGCGATGTTGTTGGATAAAGATACCCAGTATGCGCTGCGAGAGCTACAACGCATCAGCGACTATCGACATTACAGACGGTATGAGATATACAAAGAACCCCTCAATAAAGCCCGCATTGCTTTAAGTAAGTACGGAACAGGCTCCGGTGGACAACTCGAAACACCCGCCTACATCATTCGTTCAGCTGCAGTGACATCCGCCTTTAAGTTTGCTGAAGGTAGCTCGCACTGTCGTATGGTGTTGGTTGATGAAGCCTTTTCTAAAATGGATGAGACGCGATCTCGCGAGGTCATTAATTACCTCACCTCAGCCTTGGGCCTTCAACTTATCTTTATTATGCCCACCAGTAAGTCGGGGCCATTTATGGATCTTATCAGCAACCAAGTTGTTTTTACCAAGTGCCCGACAAGTGAAAAAATTGGCGAGTTGAGCTCCCGAGTTCTTGTCGATCGAAAATCTTGTAACCAAGATAAAATTAAAGAACTGTGGGCAAACCATCGGAAAACGATTCGACAGCAGGCAATGTTAGATTTTATGGAAGATATTGTTTGATGATCGCCCAGTCATTAGCGCGACCAGCCTGTTCGTGATAATCAGCGACCTTGGGGTAAACGTGACCGTTGCTTTTACCTTAAGCGCTTATTTATTTTGCCTAGCCTTGTATCGCGCACCACTTGAGATTTCTATGGTTGCTTGAAAAATTGGGCTCTGGTTTACCCGGCTGGGTTACTCCATTTGAGAGGCTCTTTTATTAGCTATTTCCGCACAAAGGTAACCCATCTAAGCCATGAATAGAATTTTTACCGCTACATTTTGCATTATAGAGTGCTTCATCGATCAGTTTAAAAATAGTATCAAAATCGGAAATTTCATCTGGATGAATATGTTTTACTCCAATTGAGTTGGTACAGACCAACCCTGTGTTGCCAAGTACGGTATGGATTGCGTCATTAATTTTAGTGTGCGCCGAAGTAATGATGTCGCGTGCGCTTTCTTTATCATTAGTCATGAATTGCAGAGCAAATTCATCGCCTCCAATTCGCATACAGATATCATCAGGACGATGAAGCAACTCTTTTAGTATTTTGGCTACAGCGATCAGTACAGTGTTTCCTTGGTCGTGACCTAAACCATCATTGACAGTTTTAAATGAGTCCAGATCAATGATCGCTACATTAAGTAACTTTTTATTTCGTTTGGCTCGAGCAATATCCCTTGAAAAGTTTTCTACAAAATATCGATAATTGTGTAAGCCAGTGAGATAGTCATGGTGTGCGTCGAAATCCAGTTTCTTTATCTGAGATATATCAATCGAGACTGCACAGGTACCAATCAAATCATCTGACTTTCCCAATAGTCTAAATTTTGTAGTGTGATAAGAATGGATTTTTCCATCTTTGTGTCGGACTTGTTCTTCTGCTTGAATGGGGTCAACAGAATCTTGTGCCTTTAGATCATTACACCAAAGTTCGTCAGCAATCTCTTTCGGAAACAAGTCATAGACATTTCTATTAACATAGTCTTTTGGGGCTGGGCCATCGAGCAGCCTAAATTGAGAGTTTGTAAAGAGTATTTTGCCAGAGGTGTCTTTTGCTGAAATTAACAGTGGCGCATTGTCCAAAATCGAATCTAGCAATCGGCTTTTCTCTCGAAGCGTTTCATTTTCAGCTGCTAAACTAGCGATCAGTTGGTCTTTAGATTCGCTCACGCGTCACTCCAAGAATTATAGTGTTTTTAGCGTTTTGATCAGTTCCGTAATACGGACTAAATCCAAAAGTAAAGTTAGCATATGAGACGCCATTATGTAATGGATCGTACAAAATACAGTGTAGCTTCCGTATCGATTATTTCCACATCATAGCCATACAAAAAATCATTCCCAACCTATACTACGCTTCTGATTTGCCACGCTTGGATGCACGTGTTTTTAAATCGATATGGCGCCTAAAAACTTTTCTTCGGGCTCTTTATTCACGCAACATATGGCAATAAGTGAAAAACATATAAATCTTCGGCCTCGATGCGGGAATTAGGCGTCAATGATCCTGTCCTGTACGCGGCAACCAACTTGGCCTGTTGCAGGTAAAGTTCGGGCACCATAGAGTTCTCCGGAGGAAGATAAGATGCCGGGTAAATGAGTGATAGCAAAACAGATTGAGGTATACCGAATGGCTAGAAAAGACGGTTTCACTCAAGCAATTTCCGCGGCTAAATCAGGAGCCTTAGAGCGCTCCGGGCATCGAATCGATGATGATTCGTTAAACCCCCACTCTAAGCATGTAGGCCAAAACACCAGAGAATACCCATTACGTAACCGTGTAGGGGGCACAATTGCATCCATTAGAGGTCAATCGTGCGCCAACACTGTTGACTGATCACGTCCCGGTTAGCTCTGGCAGAAATAAAAGCGCTTAAATAGAAACGCTTGTTAAGTACGCTTGCGATGTATTATTGCTGTATTGTCTTCCCTTCTTTCATTTTTCCACTATTTTTTTCACTGTAATATTTTCTCCAATCGTCCTGCGACCACCCTTCAATGCACCCTAAATATGCTGCTTGAGCTTGCTCACAACTGCTGCCTTCATCTTCACAGTAATTGGGTTTTATGCAGTCCTGATTTGTTTGGATGTCTGTAGTGTTTTGTGGACTACCCTGTACTGAAAGATTCTTGCTGCCCAAATGCAAGTCTATGACCGAGCTAGCCCCGCCCGTTAAATTGCGACCATCTCTAAAGGCGTTTGAATTGGTTAACTTTTCGCGTCTTTTTCTATCCTTCAATATGGCTTTATAATCTGCTCTTTTAGAGGCAGCCATAACAGATTGTGTTTTAGCTTCGCTAGCTGCATCCTGATCGAACCAGTACAGCATCTTTTTAATCTCTGCTTCTGTGTATATTCGTGTTCCATTATGGAAAGTGACTTGAGAAACTTCTCCCTCAGCTGAGGTGAGGGTTCCGAAACCATGTTCTTTCCCATACAAAAATGTTCCTTTGTACTTACTGCCATCAGGATACCTGTAAACGCCTTCTCCATAAGCCTCCCCATACCGTAAACCACCGGAGTACGGACCGGAACTACAGCCAGAAATACACAAACCAAATATAACTATGCACGCAAATAGAAACGGTTTTTGTTGCATTATATTTTCCTCAAATGTTAAGTTTCACTTAACGCCCGCAGTTCCGCAACCTACGTTTCTTATCTTTATTCAATTGAAAAATATTCTTCTCTTATGATTTTTTGGTTCTTCCAAGTTTGGACATGCTTACCGGTAAATTCAGTGATTTTCGAGTCAGTACATGTCATTTTGTAATTGAAGGTTAGCTCAACAGTATTGCCTCTAATTTCTTTTGAAGCCAACTTTACATCAAACGCGCTGATGGACTCGACGAAATGTTTTTGCTTGTCATATGACTCTCTCATGGATGTTGCGAAAATAGTTCCATCATTTATCATGACAACCTTTTCATCGTAATACTTTTCGCATAACTCCAAAATTAGCCCTGCTTGATTCATTTTTACAAAACCATCTATCAGTTCACGCATAAAATTCGATCCTCGACATCATAATTTGGAGCCAACTTTGAGACGCGTTTTTTTCGCTCTCTAGTTTAGCGTTTTACTAGGCAGTAGCATGCTACGCTGAACGAACATGGTTTGTAGTAACGTCCGCAATTATTTTTTCGTCTAGGTTTGCAACCATAGTACGTACTACACTAACCGTTCGCCCCTTTTTCAAGCGCGTTTAATCGGACACCCACCTTAGCCAGCCCTTAAATTTCACCAAAAGATTCAATATGACGCTGTACCCCACATAAAAAGTGTTTGTCCTGTTTATATTAAGGTACTTACTCATATTCAGTGACAAACTTTTCGTAAGTAACCATTGATGACTTATAGGCTTTCTCGGTACGAGAACTTAGCACAAACACTAAATAGTACTCATTTCCATCAGCGTCTTTTTCTTCACTGTATGAAGCACGCTCCCAATTACCATTGATTTTTGGGATAAATGAATAGCATCGAAATTTTAGGCCGCTTTTACTGGTTAAAGCTAATATTTCTTTGATGGATAGTTCTGGGTTTGTTTTCAGAAAGCGATTTTTGTCATTGGTAATGAACTGCTCCAAACTCTTTGTGTCCGGCTCTCTAAGTTTATAAATGGCTTTAGCATAAATAACGGATTCAGCGTTGCCAAAGTTAAAGCCAACTGGTGCTTGTGCATTTAATGAATAGCGATAGCTATTTCGATTGTCTTGCTGCCAGCCTTCTATTCTAGGTAGCTTAGGCCACCAATAAAAACACATTTCCCCTGATTCGTTGCAAACAGTTGTCTCGCGGTGAATCTCAGCACTTAGAACACAGGAAAATGACAGAACTATGAAAATGAATAGATATTTCATGGGTACCTTAACGCCCGCCATATTGGGCCGAACGAAGTGAGGTCCAGCCCGAAGGGCGAACAATGATGGCTTGGTTAAGTGTTTTCATCTTTTACTCTAAAGGCTTCTATTGGACTTGATAATTTATTGCCAGATATTCCGCTCTTAATATAAAACAATTTCGGCGTAGTGTTTTCATCGGTTACGATGTTTGTTAAATGCTTTTGGTTGAACGTTGCAAGTAAACATTTATGCCTCTTGTTGCTAGCCCAGCAATGAGTGGGATTATGCAGAGAAATACGCTGGTAAATAATAGTAATACTGCCCAAGCTATTGCTCCGCTTGAACCAAAAATAAAAGCATAGCTATTTTGACCTAGATATAAGCCGATGACGCTTAGCAGGATCGTTTTTATATTTGAGCGCCAACCTATAAATGAAACATAAAAAAGCATAATAATTTGCCCGATAGCAAAGCCTATGCCTGTATCAAAAGGCTCAAATCTATCGGATACCAATGGGCATATAGCCCAGCTTAGTGCGCCCAAAATAATACTAATTATGAAAATAACTGATTTATTCATGTGTGCATTTAACGCCGCTTATTTGCGGCAATTTTTTTGCTTTTAGCGGCGTAGCCGCGTTGAAAAAATTGTCCAGCCAGCTTGCTGGCGATGCAAGATGGCATTGTTGAACCAAGCCGCTACG
>JAWSUX010000184.1:0-2576 GCA_033852215.1 Colwellia sp.
TTCAATACCTGCGTAAGCCGCCATTGCAGCATATTTTTATCAAGTTTTTCAGGATCTAACAAATCAAGCCAGTACCTAGCTGATTTATGGTTTTTATTGGCTAACGCTAACGCAAAACGTTCTTGTATTTCTTGCTGTTGTATCGTTGAAAAGTTAAATGCTTGCTGTGCCTTTTCATATGCCTTTATTGCCCTATCAGGATCACGCCATACTAATCGCTTAATCCCGTAGGTAAAAATCTCACTTTCTTTTAATGTTTTTTTAGGAAAATAATGCAAACGAGAAACGAGAGCAGGATCCCTCCTAACTTTATGCCATAAGCTACCTAAATATTGCTGATCTTCAGGTAACAATTTGGTTAAATAGGGAAGTAAGGTGTGTTTACCACCATCTGCTGCTAACTTTATACGTTGCCAGACAACATCATCGGTACGATACCCTGCTTTTACCCAACGCTCAAATAGCGGATCACAGCTTTTATCTTGCGATTTACCAACTACCCATAATGCTGTTATTTGAGGTAAAACGACACTTTCTTCAATACCATAAGCTAGAGAAAATTTATGCTTTTGACACGTTAGCGCAACATTTTTAGTTGGTTTAAAGAACTGTAAAAATAATAGTCCTTTCTTTTTTTTAGCAAGATACGTTAGCCATGCTTTGCGTAATGGCCAATCTAGAGGAGAATTTTCATGCTCTTTAAGAAAACTAGCCATTTCTCTGGTATCAGACAAACGCATTTTATCTAACAGCCGCTGCTGATCTAAATAAGGCTGTAGTGGGTAATAATGTAATTGGTTGTATAGGCTTTTATATTGACGTGAGTTACTTTTATAAACTAATTTTTCTGCATGCAAAAAAAGCCGTTGCTGCCCTTGATCTGTAGAAATTTTTAAAACATTCGTTAGCGTATTATCTGCCTGTAATACCGACGAATAAAGTAACAAAAAAAACATGATAACTAAGCTATTCAATACTGCTCCCACAAAAAACCTCATAACTCGACTTTAGCATTTTCAGTATAGCTAGATATAAAGGTGATCTATAGTTTTGCATCAAACAAATCGGTATAATTGTCTTAATTATTATTTGATGCAAACGTTAATACTGATGAGCTCTCTACTTTTTGAATCAGCAGACCATACTTTAGATGCTACAGGCTTACGTTGCCCTGAGCCAGTAATGATGGTTCGCTTAAACATTAGAAAAATAGCCTCTGGTGAAACACTATTAATTAAATGTGATGATCCCTCGACTACACGTGACATTCCCAGTTTTTGTCGTTTTATGGAACATGAATTACTTGCTCAACAAATTATCGAATTACCATTTTTATATGTTATTCGTAAGGGTTAATTTTTAAACTAGCTTCTAACTAATCACTTATATTCAAATTTACTTCATCATGCTAAAAACACTTCTCAGCCACTATCGAATTTAGATTTCTATTGGAACAGCAATGAAAATTGGACAAGTAAGTAAAATAATAGATTTAAGTACCTATACAATTCGTTATTACGAGAAGATAGGACTTTTAGAAAAACCACAAAAAAATCAGAGTGGTCATCGTATTTATAGTCAAAAAGACGTGGAATTGATTAATTGGGTAACATGTCTTAAAAAATCAGGAATGTCGTTAGAAAAAATTAAACAATATTCCCAAGCTTATACACATGAAAAAAAACACAAACTGGAAAAATTACTTGAAATGCATCTTGAGAAGTTAAAATCTCAACAAGTGGATCTAAAACACTATATTGATGTAACGGAAGTAAAATTAAAGAAACTAAAAAACTCTTGACTTAGAGTATGCTCTAACTTGTTAGAATAGTATTATGCCATTTAACGTGGAGCTATACGTTAACTCACATCTCACAGGAGTAGTAAACTTGATCACTTGTTATCTCAATTATGTAATTGACCCATTTAAAGTTAAAGAATTTGAACATTATGCTAAGCTTTGGATCCCATTAGTAAATAAGTTCGGTGGTAATCATCACGGATATTTTTTACCATCTGAAGGAGCTAATAATAGGGCTTTAGCCTTATTTTCGTTTCCAAGTTTAGCTGCTTATGAGGAATACAGAACTAAATCGTTTTCAGATTCTGACTGTGTTAGTGCATTTAAATATGCAGAAGATACTCAATGTATTTTGAACTATGAACGCAGTTTTTTTCGCCCTATATTAGAGTAAATTATTACCCTAAGCTGTGTTATTTATCTAACTCAGATTACCTTTCTTATATTTTTCACAAAAAAAGGCCATGTTTCCATGACCTTTTTTACTTTTCAGCTCAATGGCTTATTCTTATGAGCTTATTGCAGCACAGATATATCAGCAATAGCAAAAAAACTGTTTCTGATTTCATTTAATAATGTGAGACGGTTAATTTTCACAGCTTCATCGTCACTCATTACCATCACGTTATCAAAAAAGGTATCAATTGGTGTTTTCAATTGTGCTAATTCAGATAAAGCCGCTTGATAATTTTTGTCATTCATCAATGGTGCTACTTTTAAACTGATCTCCTGATAAACATTTGCTAAATCACGTTCAGCTTGCTCTGTTGCTAAA
>JAWSUX010000184.1:2599-6712 GCA_033852215.1 Colwellia sp.
AATATTACCAACACGTTTATTTGCTGCAGCAAGTGTGATCGCTTCAGCAAGCTTACCAAAGAAAGTGACGGCTTTAATACGTTTATCAAAATCTAACGGTGCGCTTGGTTTTTTAGCCAGTACCGCTTGAATAATATCAACACTAATACCTTGTTCTTGGTAGAACGCTCGGAAGCGACCCATAATAAAATCAAGTACATCTTTCGCTGTATTATCGTTCACTAACTTGTCGCCAAAAAGGCTGATGCTTTTATTAATAAGCACAGCAAGGTCTAAATTGAGGTCTTTTTCTATAATGATACGGATACAACCAATTGCAGCTCTTCGCAACGCAAACGGGTCTTTATCTCCCTTAGGTGGCTGATTAATACCGAAGATGCCAACTAAACTATCAATTTTATCACTTATTGCTACCGCACAACCTATATTTGCTGTTGGTAAACTGTCTCCTGCAAAACGTGGGCGGTATTGATCTTCTAATGCTTGGGCAATATTTTCATTTTCACCATCATGCAAAGCATAATATTTCCCCATAGTGCCCTGCACTTGTGGAAATTCTAATACCATATCTGACATTAAGTCTGTTTTGCTTAATAGACCAGCACGATAAGAGTCTTCTGCATTTTCACCAATAGCCTTTGCAATAAATTTACTTAATTCAGCAATGCGCTCAGATTTAGCTTTTAATGTGCCTAATTGTTTTTGAAACAATACCGATTCTAAACTCGCAAGCCTTGATTCCAGACTTTGCTTTTTGTCTGTTTTATAGAAAAACTCAGCATCTGCTAATCGTGGACGGATGACTTTTTCATTACCAAAAACAACCGCGTTAGGATCTTTCGATTCAATATTAGCGACAAAAATAAATTTATTAACTAATTCACCATTTTCATTTGTGACTGGGAAGTATTTTTGATGATCTTTCATTGAATAAATTAGCGGCTCAGCAGGAACGTTTAAGAAGTCTTCATCAAAAGTTCCCACTAAGGTTACAGGCCATTCGACTAAAGCTGTTACTTCATTCAACAAATCATCATCAATTAACGCAACGGCATTGATACTTTTAGCTGTTTGCTCAATTTGTGCAACAATTTTTTCTTGCCGTGCAGAAAAATCAACCTCAACATATGCTTTCAACAATTCACTCTGGTAATCATTTGCATGCTTAAGAGTAACCAAACCTTCGTGATGAAAACGATGACCTTGTATTTGATTACTTGATGTAATACCTAACGCTTCACCCGCAATTAGTTGTTCACCATAAAGCATTGTAAGCGTATGCACAGGGCGAATAAATTGGATTCGTTCTGCGCCCCAACGCATAGGTTTAGCGATAGGTAATTTGTTTAAAGCGATAGTTACCATAGCGGGTACTAACTCACTAACGTCTTTTCCTGCAACGGTAGCACGGTGAAGTAACCATTCACCCTTATCTGTGACTAAGCGCTCAGCTTCTTCAACACTAATACCATTTGATCTTGCCCAACCCATCGCTGCTTTGCTGGCATTACCTTCTTCATCAAAAGCAACATTAACAGCAGGACCACGTTTTTCTATTTCTTTATCTTGTTGTTTTGCTACCAAATCAATTACTTGAACCGCTAATCGGCGTGGTGTGGCAAACCATTTAATATCGCTATAGGCTAAATCATGGCCATCAAGTTGTGTCTTGATGCTGTCATAAAATGCCGAAGCTAACGTTTTAAGAGATTTTGGTGGTAACTCTTCTGTACCTAATTCAATAAGTAATGTTTCATTAACCATTATTTTTCTCCTTGCGCATCTGCGTTATTATTACAAAGAGGAAAACCTAACTCTTCACGTTTAGCATAATATGCTTCTGCGCAAGCCTTAGATAAGGTACGAACGCGTAAAATATAACGTTGACGCTCGGTCACTGATATTGCATGACGGGCATCAAGTAAATTAAAAGCATGAGAAGCTTTCATTACTTGCTCATAAGCAGGTAGTGGTAAGTTGGCCTCAATAAGCTTCTGACTGTCTTTTTCGCACTGATCAAATTGTTTAAATAAAGCATCTACATCAGCATGTTCAAAATTATAAGTAGACTGCTCTACTTCATTTTGATGAAAAATATCTCGATAATAAACAGTACCTAGTGGACCATCAGTCCAAACTAAGTCATAAATGCTATCAACATTTTGGATATACATAGCCAGGCGCTCTAAACCATAAGTTATTTCGCCTGTTACTGGAGTACATTCTAAACCACCTACTTGTTGGAAATAAGTAAACTGTGTGATTTCCATGCCGTTTAACCATATTTCCCAGCCTAAGCCCCAAGCACCTAATGTAGGTGATTCCCAGTTATCTTCCACAAAACGAATATCATGTACTAGCGGGTCAATACCCAACTCTTTCAGTGAATTCAGGTAAAGCTCTTGAATATTTTTAGGTGACGGTTTTAACATCACTTGAAATTGATAATAGTGCTGTAAGCGATTTGGATTGTCACCATAACGACCATCGGTAGGTCGTCGACATGGTTGCACGTAGGCACTACTCATAGGCTCAGGCCCTATCGAGCGTAAAAAAGTCATCGGATGAAATGTGCCTGCTCCTACTTCTATGTCTAACGGCTGTACTATTACACAACCTTGACGTGACCAATACTCTTGCAGTTGCAATATTAGGCCTTGAAAAGTTTTACTGTTGTAATTTGTCATGGTGTTCAAATTCACTTTGTTTATTAATTAGTTATGTTAATTTATGTGCTTTAATTTGATTATACCCTTAGTAGAGTATTCAACCTATTTCACATTGTTTTTACGTTTGTTTTTTTCTTTTTTAATAATAAAAATGCCCGATATGAAGACCGGGCATATTATATTTTCTTTATATGATACTAAATATCTAAGTTAGAAACTCTTAATGCATTCTCTTCGATGAACGCTCTACGCGGCTCAACGTGATCACCCATTAATGTAGTGAACAACTGATCTGCAGCAATAGCATCTTCAATCGTTACTTGTAACATACGACGTGTTTCAGGATCCATAGTAGTTTCCCATAACTGCTCAGGGTTCATCTCACCTAGCCCTTTATAACGCTGTATATATTGACCACGCTTAGACTCGCTCATCAACCATTCAAGTGCATCTTCAAAGTTATCTACTGATTTAACTTTTTCACCACGCTTAACATAAGCACCTTCTTCCATTAAGCCATTTATAGCCGAATTTAATGATTGAATTGCAGTAAACTCTTTAGACTGAGTTAATTCATAACCACAGCTATATTGCTTATCAATACCATGTTTACGAACATTAAATTTAGGATAATAAATATTACGCTCTAAGTCGTGCTCAACTGTCACGGTATAGATAGAACCATTACCATCTTGATCTTCAAGTTGAGTAATTAAATTATGAGCCCAAGTATCAACTTTTGTTTCATCAGAAAAATCATCTGATGCAATCACATCGCTGTAAATCATTTTCTCAAGAATATCAGCTGGAATTTGTCTAGAGATTCGCTTGATAATACTCATTGTGCTACGGAACTGTTTAACTAATTGTTCGAGTGCCATTCCAGAAATAGCTGGCGCTTCTTCGTTAACGTGAATAGCGGCATTATCTAATGCTAGTGTAGTTAAGTATTCCGTTAAGCCATCGTCATCTTTAATATAACGTTCTTGTTTACCTTTTTTCACTTTATACAACGGTGGTTGGGCAATAAAAATATGACCACGTTCCATTATTTCAGGCATCTGACGATAGAAAAACGTTAATAATAACGTACGTATGTGTGAGCCATCAACATCCGCATCTGTCATGATAATGATACTATGATAGCGTAATTTTTCTGGATTATATTCATCACGACCAATACCACAACCTAAGGCAGTGATTAAAGTACCTACCTCTTGTGAAGAAATCATTTTATCAAAACGTGCTTTCTCTACGTTAAGAATCTTACCTTTCAATGGTAATATTGCTTGGTTTTTACGGTTACGCCCCTGCTTGGCTGAGCCACCAGCAGAGTCCCCTTCCACAATATATATTTCAGAAAGTGCAGGATCTTTTTCCTGACAATCGGCTAATTTACCAGGTAAACCTGCGATATCTAATACACCTTTACGGCGAGTCATTT
>JAWSUX010000185.1:0-5300 GCA_033852215.1 Colwellia sp.
TATAGTCACGGTTTTGTACTTCGCCAGCTTTACTTGCAAGTAACCATAATAAATCAAACTCTTGGCTAGTTAAATCAACATTTTCATCTTGCAAAGTTACTTTGCGTGAAGCGCGATTGATATATAAAGCACCACAGCTAATTTCACCTTTTTCTTGGCCTTGATTTGGTAATTCACCGCGACGTAACAAAGCATGAATTCTCGCTAATAAAACTCTAGGTTCTACAGGCTTGATAACATAATCATCAGCGCCTATTTCTAAACCTAACACTTGATCGAAATCTGTGCTTTTAGCTGTTAACATTAAAACAGGCCCAGTAAAGTCAGGGCGTAGCTCTTTACATACAGCAAAGCCATCTTTGCCTGGTAACATAATATCAAGCACAATTAAATCGGGAGAAAAAAGTTTAACTCTTTTAGCAACAGTATCACCACGAAACTCTTGCCTCACATGAAAACCTTCACTTGTTAAAAAATCAGTCACTAAATCAGATAACTGTCGGTCATCTTCTACTAATAGGATTTTTTTTATATTGGTATCTGACATAGTAACGTCCTTATTTGGGATATTATTTAACTCAATTAATTTACTTTCATTTAAGTACTAATGACTAGCTTAAACAAGTTATTACAGTTAAACAATAGCCTATACTAGCTGTTACAGTTAAATAACAATTTTTAACAATCCTTAGTTTAGATAATAAAAAACATCTTTCTGATTATTTAAAAACTAATTAGGGTCTGTTGAACTTTCGATATTTGTTTAAGGCAATTATCGCTAATTTTTTAGGTTTTTCTGTCATTTATAATCGTTGATATGTTACTTTGAAAACAGGGTTAGATTGCATTGTAGTGCTCAAGTAAAGCTTGGCAGCCAGATAGTTGGTCAGAAAAGTTAAAAATATCGTTCGGTCAAGAGATTGCCGATAATATTGGAGAAAACTCAGCGTTTGCAAAAACTCTAGATACTGGTGTTAAAGAACTCTATATCAATGACTTATAAAACTGATAATAGGTTTAGGTTCAGTTTTATCCACATTTAACTAACAATATTCCCCTATTAACAACGCCGTTAGGTATCTAATTAACTATGCCAATAATCTATACATTTTCTGATGACCATATTAAGCAAGTTCACCAGCTATACAAAGAGGTCTGGTGGGCTAAAGATCGTTCACTTGAAGATACAATCAATTGTGTGCGAGGATCTCAAATTTGTATTGGAATACTTGATGAAGACAATAACCTAATAGGTTTTACTCGTATAATTAGTGACTTTATATACAAAGCTATTATCTTTGATGTCATTGTCAGTGCGACTAACCAAGGTCATGGTTTGGGTCAACAGCTTATGGAACTTGTGAAAAGTCATCATAAATTACAAAAAGTAAAACACTTTGAGCTATATTGCTTACCAGAAATGGAAGCGTTTTATTCAAGTTTTGGTTTTTCAGCTGAAGTAGGTGGCATTAAGTTAATGCGGTGTACTAAAACTAACACCTAAAAATAAGAATAAATACAGGTGTCGGTTTTACCGTCTAATTTTTTCAAAAAAAGTAAAGTTTACGGGCTCATTAACTATCTGTCTGTGGTATCAAAATATATGCGTATTGTATTTAATGTTGTATTTAACCTTCTCTTTGTATTGTTTTCAGGCGTGGCTAGCGCAGAAAATATAAAACCTTTTACTTCTGATGGCTGTAGTTCCTTTCCTGATGGTACATTTGAACATAAGGAGTTATGGTTATCCTGTTGTACCGTCCACGATTATGCTTATTGGCAAGGCGGTACATACAACGAAAGACTCATCGCAGATAAACAACTTCAACAATGTGTTACTAACGTGGGTGAGCCGCACATAGCACAACTCATGTTAGCGGGTGTCCGTGTAGGGGGAAGTCCCTATTTTCCAACATCGTTTAGGTGGGGATATGGCTGGTCTTATCCTAGGTTATATAAGGCGTTAACTGCAGAAGAGCAGAAACAAATAAAGCTTTTCAATATCATCAGCGAGGATAAACCGTATTACCCTGCTCCAAAAAATAATGGTTATATGCATCAATAAATAGTTTTGGCAGTCTTTTGGGTTTACCATTTTTTAAATCTGTGGACACAAAATCGGTTGAGCACCTAAACGCAGTGCGATTATCCGAACAGCGGATTATTTGATAAAACCGCTCTAACTTAAAACGGCTATCAAACTTAGTACACCAAGTCGCTATTTGAATTTTTTCTCCTTCATATAAAGGTAAAAAATATTCAGCATTGTGTTTATTTACTGCCAGCGCAGCGCCTGCTTGTTCATGCTCAAACCAATTCAAACCGAGATGATTATTATGAGCCCAAGTAACTAGCGCAAGCCAGTTAAGGTAAACAGCGTGACTTACATGACCCAAAACATCGATTGTTTCTGCCCCTGCTACAACATCTATAATGAATGGCCTTTCTAAATCCCATTCTGTACTACCCTGAAGATAACGCCCTTCAATAATAGTATCTTCGTAATTATTTAATATTTTCATGATATTTCCATAACATTTAACAACTTTCAACTACTTATTTATACCAACTATCTATCCAAGCGAAGCAAAGGTAATAGCTCTCATGTCTTTTAACACTTTTGAATCTTTGGGTAAAAGCACAGTGTATTTCTGGTACGGTATTACCTTCAACACTGTGCTAGTTAATGGTTAATTTTTTTGTTAAAAGTCGCCAACTAAAGCGGCTACACTCTCATCTTCGCCTTTATGTGTCGTATTGAAGTGCTTGAAAATCAAGCTACTTAATGTACTTGCATGTATCCCCGCTAACATGCCAAAGTGATCGCTTTCAACCCCCTTAATCGACACTGGCTCAGCAATTACACTTGACCAATCAGCTGAAAAATCAGTAGATAACTCACCTTGTTTTAACGCCTTAACAAACAGCATATCTACGCCAGTCAATACACTTTGTGGTTGATAAAACATGGTTGATTGCAACATCGCAATATGCTTTATTTTTACTGTTAACTTATTTTCTTCTGGAGCTATATCGTTAGAATCATCTGAGTCATTACTGAGCGTTAACATCCTATCGATGACTTCACCGATCTGGTCCTTATTTTTCGCTAACGCTTGTCGTTGTTGATTAACTTCCTGACTTGGCACAGGACTATCAAGTAATACTATAGAGACTTCTTTGCCAAGCTGCTTAAGTTGACAAGCCATTTCCAACACAATCCAACCACCAAAGGAGTGCCCGACTAAACGATAATGCCCTGTTGGTTGTACTTGAAGGATCTCTTCAATATTGACTCGCGCAATGTCTTCAACACTATTAAGGGGCTTAAGGCCATCGTCTAAGCCTACCGCTTGCAAGCCATAAACATTACCAAGCATTGACAGGGAATTGCTGAGTTCAAACATATTCAGCAAGCTACCACCAACCCCTGGAACAATATAAACAGGTAATTGCGACTCATCACCTGAGCACATTAAGCGTAAACACGCCCCTGGTGTTTTGTTTTCCTGAGAAGTTGAGATAACAAGCGAAAGTTCACGAATAGTCTGTGCATTAAACAAAGCTGTTACTTCAATATGACGTTCAAAGTGGTTGCTAATTTCATCGGCTAAACGTAGTGCTAACAATGAATGTCCGCCGAGATGAAAAAAGTTATCGGTGATACTAACTTTCTCAAGCCCTAATAAGTTTTGCCAAATTTCACACAGCGCTTTTTCAGTTTCAGTTGTTGGTGCTACATACTCACTTTCTGCAATAGCATTCATATCCGGTGTAGGCAGAGCCAAACGGTCAACTTTACGGTTAGGCGTTAATGGCATTTCATCTAACGCAATAAATATCGCTGGTACCATATAATTAGGTAGCTTCTGTGCAACCAGTGCTCTTAATTCCGACTCAGAAGTCAGTACAACATCGTGCTTAATGACATAAAAACATACTAGCTGGTCGACGCCATAATTATCAGGCCGCGCTACAACAACCACATCAAGTAACGCTTCATGTGCACGAACTACCGCTTCAATTTCAGCTAACTCTATTCGAAAGCCGCGAATATTAATTTGAAAATCTTCTCGACCAATAAACTCGATTTCACCATTGGATAAATATCTACCCAAATCACCCGTTTTATACAAACGGTCGTTATGGCCCGTTGCAAAGGGGTTGGCAATAAATTGAGCTGCCGTTTCTTCGACTTGATCTACATACCCCTGTGCTAATCCTGCACCTGCAGTATGAATTTCAGCAATCACACCGACAGGAACCGACTGCAACTGCTCATCTAGCAAATACACTTGGGTATTAGGAAACGGACTGCCTATGGTGAGTTTTTGGCCTTTATTACGGTATTCATACATGGTCGAACCAATCGCCACTTCCGTATTACCGTAAACATTAAGGAAACGACAACCGTGCTCAACCCAACGTGAAACCACTGCATCGGTACACGGCTCGGCACAAGAAACAATCGTTTTCAAACTGCTCGGCATTCGCTCAACTGGCAACACACTCAGTAATGACACTGGCCAAGTCGCTGTAGTTATTTTTGCCGTATTCATCAGTTTATATAACGGCTCTCCCGCAGAAGCCTCGCTATCTGTCACTTGATAAAGCGTTGCGCCACCTACCCACGCCATTACGCTACTCCAAATAGTTGGCGCAAAACTCAACGAGGCAAACTGTAAAATACGATGATTTTCATCTAACAACTGTCGCTCACTCTGGACGACGGCAACATTGCGCAAGCTCTGATGCGAAATTTGAATACCTTTGGGTTTACCCGTAGTGCCCGAAGTAAATAAAATATACGCGGTGTGCTGCGAATCAGGTAAATGCTCTGGATTTTCAATACTGCCGTCATCCCATAATGCGTTATCACTGTCTAAACAAACGTAACCAGCCGTATTATTTGGTAAACCTTCAAGCAAGCTTTGCTCCGTTAAAATTAACGCAGGTTTAGCAATGGCTAACATGTGCGCGACACGATCTTTAGGATAAGCGGGGTCAAGAGGCACATAAGTACCACCCGATTTTAAAATAGCGAGCAGGCTAAGTCCCATCCACTGAGACCGTCCAACACAAACGCCAACGCGTACTTCGGGGCCTACGCCTTGGCTGCGTAGCCAATGGGCAATTTGATTGGCCTTATCATTCAACGCTTGATAATCGTATTGCGCTTCACCACAAACATAGGCGAGTTTATTAGGAACACGCGCTGCAGTGGCTTCAAAAAGAGTGTACACACATTGTTGCTGTGGATACTCGACAGTCGTATCATTCCACTGTTGTAATTGTTGATG
>JAWSUX010000624.1:0-416 GCA_033852215.1 Colwellia sp.
CAGTTGGTTAGCAACTTACAATCAACCTAAGAATATTAAAATCGCTATATTTATTTACTTTGCAGCAATCGCTTTGAGTTTTGTTGGTGCAATTCCTAATTATCTAGCTGCTGATCCTCGCCCATCATTATTCGGTGTTTTATTAATTTGGGTCGTTATGTATGGTCTGCTTATAGGTTTAGGTTACGCAATCAAATTAGGAAAAAATTGGGCTAGACATACTAATGCTGTAATTACTGTGGTTTCATTGGTTATCGTTTTTTTTGCTGGAACATCTCCATCATTATCAACTGATATTAGCCAAATAATTCTAGTAGTTAATAATGTAGCGTCTTTTGCTGTTTTAATTTTGCTTTACACAACGACTTCAAACGAGTGGTTTAAAGCAGTAAAAGCCTAACAAGGGTTTTCAAGTC
>JAWSUX010000186.1:0-19624 GCA_033852215.1 Colwellia sp.
CATTTGCTGGACATAAGAAGGGGTAAAATTTTGAAGCTAGTATTATTACCCGGCATGGATGGCACAGGAGAGCTATTTGAAGAGTTTTTGTCGTACTATGATGGTGAACACCTCGTTATTTCTTTGCCACAAAACGGCCCTCAAGAATACGAGTTTCTTGTTAAGGTTATAGAAAAAAAATTACCAAATGAAGATTACATTTTGCTAGCAGAATCGTTTTCTGGGGGAATAATTCCAGAGTTACTCAAGCGAAATTTAATTCACCTTAAAGGTGTTATTTTTGTTGCCAGTTTTTTAAGTTGCCCTAATAGGTTATTTCTACCCATAGCTAAACTTTTGCCATTACAAGCGTTAACTTCAGCTCCATTTTCTAAAGTAGCCATTAAGTACTTATTACTTGGGCAAGATACTTCAAATTTCCTGTTATCAAAATTTATAAAAATAACTAAATCGATTCCTAAACAGGTATTAAAAAATAGGCTGAAAGTAATGATCCAGCAAAGCCTTCCTCTAACTACTTTTGATATACCATCCGTTTATATTCAAGCTTTTTCAGACAAACTGATATCAGCAAAAAAAAGTCAGGAACTAAGTAAAGTATTCAGAAATATTAGGTATCTTGAAGTTGATGGGCCACATTTTATATTGCAGGCAAAACCAAAAGAGTCTGCACATCTAGTGGTCGCAGCTATAGTTTCAATATTGAATAACAAAATGGATATATAATGCCATTGACGCCAATACACATGGGGCAAGGAATCCTTATTAAATCAGTACTGCAAGGCAGTTTTTATTTTGTATAATGACTCGTTTTTTATTCATAAATGATACTAACCACATTAGCTGAGTTAATCTGATGATTCAATACATCACTCATCCGCTTATTTTTCAATCTCTGTTATCGGAATCAAAAGGGTCAGAATCTGGCCATTTAGATTGCTGAAAATCATCCAAGCTAAGATTATAATAGGGATATATGGCAACCGGTTATCCCTAGGCATGAGCACAACTATGTCTACCGGTTTTCAATACTGGCAAGCCAAGCTAGTGTTAACTAGTATTGATACTAGGCACTAGAGAATAAAAGGTTGGAGCACTATTTAGTGTGATGTTATTGATGGCTGATATTAACTCAGTAAAAACTCACGTTATTAACACGGTAATTTTATTATTACTGCGCGCTTTGCTTTATTCCATTTTCCTGATTGTTCTTAGCCTAAATCAGCACCTTTACGCGCAAGAATATAACCGCGCCAGTGTTTCCTTAGGCATAGATAATGATGGATTATATGGTCGCGATTATGGCTATACCCATGGTTTAATTATTAAGGCTAACTCAAGAACTGATAAATATATCGACACCTACATGCCTGTTCCTGTGCAACGTATTGCCTCTGGACTATTACTTAATGATAATAGCCAAAAAGGTTGGGGGGCTTCGTTAGGGCAAAAAATATGGACTCCTAGAGATATCACCCAAGTAGATGAACAACAAAATGATCGACCTTATGCTGGCTTGTTGTTTGTTAATACACGTTTATTTGAATATTCACCAATATTGTCAAATAAATATACGTTTATGCTGGGTATCATTGGTCCTAAAGCTTTAGCTGAAAATTCACAAGAAGCCGTACATCGTGCGATTGGCTCTGAAAAGCCACAAGGTTGGCAACAACAACTTGAGAATAAATTTGTATTTAGTTTGACTTATGAAAGACAAATAATTTTATGGCGTAGCTATTTTTCTCAAAACCAGCAATACGATCTGGCTATTGCGGGTCATGTGAATTTAGGTAACTTTCAAAATGAAGTGGCTATTTCAAGCACCTTCAGGTGGGGCGTGCAGCTTGAGCAGAGTTTTGCTAGCACGTCGTTAACGCAAGGTGATTTTGTTGATGAGAGTGTTTTTGCTACAAGCAGACAAAGTTATTTTATCTACCTGACCATTGAAGGGCGTTATCGACATGACGATATAACTATAGAAGGTTCGCGGCCAAATTATCTATATGAAGTCAATACACAACATTGGCAATCGAGTTTAGCTTCAGGTTTAGTGTATTATCATCAATCTTGGGGGGTAAGTTTAGCCTTTATTGCGAGTACACCTGACTATAAAGAAGACATCAAAAACTATAATGCTACAGCGGCTTTTAAAATATTTTATCGTATTTGATCAGCAAGTTTGTCTTTAGCAGTTTTGAATCAAAAGGGGCACAGTAAAAGGCTGTAGTTCTTCTTACCAATTGACGGCACCCATTTTTCAGGTTACTTTAAACGGCTTTGCTCCCTTTTATTTATTCTACTAAGCTGAATTTCCGATTGCGTTAACTGACTCAAGGGCACCTTCTTCCACATTGGAAACAATGGTGTAAATAAAGAATCATCCTTATTCATTAACCACATGACGCTATCCTTCATTTTGACATTAAGGAGGATGCTGTCCACTAGTCGCATTGGTGCCTCGGGAACGTCACCCAATGGATGATTTAAACTATCCCAATGAATCGGGACGATCACTGAAGGCTCCGTCATTTTTACCACTTCTCGCCAATAATCCTGTTGATATTGCTCTGTTTGAACCGCTACACCAGCAACACCTAAAAATACGATGTCGGCTTTAACGCCACTTAATAAATTATCCACATACCCCGCAGAACCATGAATTACAATAGTTGCTTGTGGGTGTTCAATCACAACGGAGTAAGCCCCGCCCTCTGAATAATCTAAAGCACCTAATGGTTGAGTAATGGGTTCAGAAATTACTGAGCCTGGACCTAAATCTTTATCGGGTTCAATGTCAGTGCCTCCCAAGCTAACGAAATCATAGTGTTTTGATTTAAGCAAGGTGACTTTAAAATCACCAAACTGCTGACTACGTTTTTTATCGACAACAAGGATCTGCTCTTCAGGCAACCCCCAGCCTCGCCCGGCATTTGCTGAAGACTCAGAGCCAAACAATACCGCCTCCGTCAATTCGGCTACGGCAGGCGCATCCATCAAATGATCGTAATGCGAATGAATCGGAATGACTGCCGCAAGTCGATCTACTCCTGCTTTTGCCAGTGAATGTTTCACCACTGCCATATCGGTTTTTATACCGGAAGGAAGATCTATCAGCCTCGGTCTAGAAAACCAGCCGTCGGTCATTATCGAATGTTGGCCATCGCTGACAAGCACGGTTGCATTCCCCAACCACTGGAAGGTTAGCTCGCCTTTAACTGGCTTCTGTATTGGGGTTAGTGTGTGCTCATCAATCATCTCGTCGTAATCGAGCTGTGAAGAGGCATAAAAAGAACCCACGCCGCAAATGGCTATTACAAAACACAGGCTACCAATAATTTTGTTTTTCATCTGTTTTTCCTAAATGGATCGAATCGTTGTATGTGCACGGCTATTATTTTGTTTATCTTTTAAGCCATAACGTATAATACGTTTGTAAAGTAACATAAAAAAATAACAGCCATCTACTTATTAATATCACTTTTAATCCTAAGAGATCCCCACCCATTTAACCGAAATGATCAATTTGAATAATAGGAATAAGTAACATAGGTTAGTTAGTCAATAGCAGGTATTACACTCTTAAGCCTTTCCAAATCGCCATCACCAACACCATGAGCTTTCATATAAGAGGCCCATTCACAAGTTAGTTCTCTAATGTCACTTATTATCTTTTTCGCCTTAAAAGCCTTTAAACCAAAGCGCTCAGATTGAGAAAGTAAATTTTCAACAGTGCCAATACGTCCGTTGTCGCCCAACCCAATACCATGCATTTTGCTATTATTAATTGGCAGCACATCATATGCCGGAGATAACCCCCAGCACCTTTCTTTAAAGGAATACAAAAGCGCATGATTTCTTGCATGATCATCTGTGTTACCAATAAAAACATTAAACACCATGCGCTGATATAACTCATGAGCTTGCTCAGGGTAAGCGCTATGTTTCCTTATAAAATCAGCAAGAAAACCATAGGTATAACGACCTGCTTCATCAACTTTACCAACCCTCGCTACATTAAACACCGAATTAGCACTAAGAAAGTGGCAGCTAGGTCGCTCACCTTCCAAATCAAAACGTTCAACTAACAGCACATCACCACTAGGCGAGTTAACAACATGAGTTGCAGCAACCCTTTGTGGTAATTCAGCTAACATCCTCATACAAGCGTGTTCAACCTTAACTACATTATATAAATCATCAGGCCGATTAAATTTAGCAAGATAAGATACTCCACCATCATATATGGTAGTTTTTGGCCGCGCACCACCCATACTTGAACCATACTCAAAAGCTTTTTTCGCTTCTTCAGGAATACTGTTATCACTTAAAATAGCATCTTTTGCTTTAAGTAATATTGGCAAAGTACCTAAAGTATTCTTACTCACCTTGGGCTTTGATTTTGATGACGATAAACTAAAAACCAAAGAACCAACGCCCATACCTGCACCAGCCAGTAGAAACTCCAACTTGTTTTTTGGCTTTGTGCCATGCAAAGAAAGAATAACCTTTACACCCCAAGAGTCAGCGCCAGCATCAGCAAGCGCGCCAAAAAGCCCCTTGTTATTCTTTGTAAAAAACTCATCCTCTTTCAACGGAAGGTTTACCGGATCTAAAGGGAATGCATCTTCTCTTGCCAAATAACTTTTCCCATAACGAAAACGGCCATCGGGAATGGATTCATCAACACTAACCACACCACAAACGATGGGTTTATCTTCCAAGCCATCAATATAAACAAATACGTTAGAAGTCACTTGATAACTCCTCTCTTACTTTCCGAGTTTTGCGGTTACGCACTTCACCAATCAAATCTAATTGTGCGTCAATAGCCAACTGAATATCTTCAAGCAAACCTAATTGGTCTAATACCTTAGCCAACGATTTAGAATTAACCCCGTTACCTTTTTCAATGGCAGAAATTGTAGAGCGACTCACGCCAACTCTTAACCCCAACTCACTCTGATCCATCGTTTCAGAACGAACAGTTTTAACTAGGTTAGCAACTGTCTCTAAAAAATACTCATCATTACCTTGCATGTTTTTTAAATCATTAAGCAGCTTATGATTTAAATGTACATCAATATCTAGTATAATTCAAATATATCATGTGTTCCATACAACATCGCGTTATCACTCAATGTAAATTAGTTTTGGGGTAAGAGCTTACTTTATGCAGCTTTCTCAGCACGCTTTCTCAGCACGCTTTCTCAGCACGCTTTCTCAGCACGCTTTCTCAGCACGCTTTCTCAGCACGCTTTCTCAGCACGCTTTCTCAGCACGCTTTCTCAGCACGCTTTCTCAGCACGCTTTTAAAGCGTTTGAATGATACAGCAGAATTATATGGTCGCGATCCATGAGAATATGCAGGTGGTATTCTTTTGACAAGAAATGTAGCTAGTAGTGTAGGGAAACAGGTTGAACTTAGTGATGAAAATAAATACAAGTCATTACGGGTGCCTGATAATAATATTTACCTAATTTCTTACTAATTCGATACAAATGTCACCCTCTGACAATTGGTAACACACTTGAGAAGCTAGTAATTTAGGGGATTCGCCCGTATATGGATTTTTGTACTTCTCTGAATTAATAATACTCGCTATAGCCTCTTTATCTTCATTGATAATAATATTTAGCAATAGTAATCGAAGGTCTAGTTTGAATTTTTCTTCATAAAGGTTAAGGAATTTAGGTAAAGCTGTTACCTTTAGGAAAGAACCAATAATATTCCTGTAGTTTTTGATAGTAAACCAAAACATATTTTTGATTTCATTTCTTAACTTTTCTGAATGCGCATTTGCATTTCTATCAGCAATATCGACTAAGGAAATCAAATTTTCTTTCTTCGCATTGTCAGGGATTAACTGCAACTTCTGGTATTCAAACATGCTATTTAACGTCATATTTTCTTTATATTTTATTTGAGCTTGAAAGCCATGAAGAGAGTGGCCTATACCTTCAGCTCTTTCTGCTATGT
Source organism: Colwellia sp. (assembly GCA_033852215.1). Taxonomy (GTDB): domain Bacteria; phylum Pseudomonadota; class Gammaproteobacteria; order Enterobacterales; family Alteromonadaceae; genus Colwellia. The sequence goes on from JAWSUX010000186.1 coordinate 5,981, forward strand.
ACTTAAACTGTAATGCCCTTGTTCCTTGAGAAAACATGATAAGCCACATCCTATTCATAGAAATATCTTCAAAAGATAAAGGATTAAGAACATCACTAAATACTTCCCAATCAACGAAATTTTGTTCTTTAAGTTTGATCAACAGTGGTTGGTAGTACAGCTCAAAATTAACAATTGGCACCACATGAAATACTCCTTCCGTTGCTGCCCTAAGAAATTTTCGATCTAAAGATATTAGTTGTGATAATTGAAGTGCGGCTAACTCTAGGTCGTTATCCAATATATGAAAATACACCTCTAAAAACGCTAGTCTTTGAATGGGAATAAGCGAATCCCAATCAGGCTCAGTAGCAATAGAGTTTAGTGGTTCGAAATTGGTTAATTTTGATAAGGCTCTATAGTGCTCTGTAACGTTGGTAAGTTTGTTAATTATTGTTTCAAGAACAGCCCTGTTTTTAGCTGTTTCAGATAAGCAACTCTCTTTATTAAATTCGCAGAAATAAGCCTCATTAGTACCATATATATCGGATAATCCGCTAACGTTTGGGTATTTTAATTGGTGTAAGTAATCTAAAGACCCTTTTCTAATTTCACCTAGTTTGGCTTTATATAATTCTTTCGCTTGAGCAGTAGATATAGCACTAGAAGGCGATAAAGAGATCAATCCAATGAAGACATTTCCTTCTAAGTTGGCTGGCTTAGAGTAGTATTCTATCCATTTTTTCGCTTCTGGGTTTAATTCATCATCGACGTAAAGGTGATATATGCCAACCACGATGATGATTGATACGAAAATTCCTATTTTGAATTTCTTAATAACTTCCATTTCTACTCTAATAATCAGCCAGTAAAGCACGCTAATCAAACTATACGGCAAATTGATAAATGTTCATAATTAAAGTACTAATATGCGACAACCGTAGACAAACTGCCGCAATTTATCTCTATTTAGTTATCCCTTTGCCTTCAATTAGTTCTAAATGTCTCTGTTTACATTCTTAAGAATTACACTAAACCGCCTGCCCGCAGGCATAACCACTCGCCCAGCAAAATTGGAAGTTGTACCCTCCTAACCAACCAGTGACATCAATCACTTCACCAATAAAAAACAAACCTTGCTGCTTTTTACTTTCAAAGGTTTTTGAAGAGAGTTCATCCGTGTCTACCCCGCCTAAGGTTACTTCGGCAGTTCTATAACCTTCGGTACCATTTGGTTTGATCTGCCACGCATGTAAGTAGTCACTTAGTGCTGAAATATCTTGATGATTAAGTTGTTTTATTGGTTTATCAACAATTACGCCTTCTTTAACTAATACTTCAACAAAGCGCTTGGGTAATAAAGTTGCTAACAGGTTTTTTACTGATTTGTTCCCTTGCTCATTTTGCCACTGAGTTAAGGTTTCGTTCAGTTTATATTCTGGCAATAAGTTAATGGTAACCGTTTGCCCAGCACGCCAAAAAGACGATATTTGTAATATGGCAGGCCCTGATAAACCACGGTGAGTAAACAAAATATTTTCTTTAAAGGTTGTGCCGCTTTCACTAGTCACTTCGGTTAACAAGCTAATACCTGATAAGCCGTCAAAGCGTTGTTTGTCGTGTTCATGCAAAGTAAAAGGTACAAGCGCTGCCAGGGTTTCGAGTACGTTGATATTAAATTGCTCGGCTATTTTATAACCAATAGGTGATGCACCTAGTTTTGGCATGGTTAAACCACCTGAGGCGACAACTAACGATTTACATTGATAGCTTTTATCATTTGTTGTCACTAAATAGCCTTGCTCATTATCGCCTGCTATTTTGCTTTTGATTGCAGAAACAGAGAGTACTTCAGTACGTAAGTCTATTTGTACACCTGCCCATTCACATTCGGTCATCAATATATCAACTAAGTCTTGCGCGCTGTTATCACAAAATAGCTGACCTAAGGTTTTGTGGTGGTAGTTCAGGCCATGGCGATCGACTAAATCAATAAAGTCTTGCGCTTTATAACGACTTAATGCCGATTTGGCAAAATGGGGATTTTGACAGAGGTAATTTTCTGGGCTGGCATTTTCATTGGTGAAGTTGGCGCGACCACCACCACTTATTAAAACTTTCCGTGCCGGTTTTTTACCCATATCAACCACAACAACATTTTTACCTCGATAACCTGCAGTGGCAGCACACATTAAACCTGCAGCACCGGCACCAATTATTAATACGTCTGTTGTGATCACGGTTTCACCCTAACAATAAAGTCATTTAAAAAATTTCGCCGCTATTATACCAACAAGACTCCTTTTAATCTTTATGCAAAGCGGGGGCATACAAAAAAAGGGCTATTAAAGCCCTTTTGATTTATTCAGTAACCTAGTTTGTCGCAACAGCGGCAATAACGTTTATGCTGTCGTTTCTGTCATTATGCTAGTGCTGCCACTTTTGGCTAACTCAGCTAAGTCTTTATCAACAAAAAATAACGCGTGGCCATCACTACCCACTAAATTTATTTTATCTAAAATGCTTTTGAATAACGTTTCTTCTTCGTGTTGCTCAGCAACATACCACTGTAAAAAGTTAAAAGTAGANNGTAAAAGCTTCATGCGCAAGTGAGTTAATACGCTCAGTGATTAAACATTCATGTTCGTAAGTCATTTCAAATAACTGGCCTAATGACTCAAATTCATGTGGCGGCGCCTCAATAGCACCAATTATTGGTAAAGCACCTGTTTCACTTACGTAAGTAAATAAACGGTTCATGTGCTGAATTTCTTCGTTAGCATGTTTACGTAAAAATTCTGCGCCACCCGCAAAACCTTGTTCTTCACACCAAGCACTCATTTGTAAATACAGGTTTGAAGAGTAAAACTCTAAATTAAGTTGTTGATTCAGTTTTTTTACCATTTCAGGTTTTAACATGATTTTGCCTTAAAAATTTTAATTGGGTGAAGTTTGCCTTTTTATCTGGGCTGATTCAATAGTTACTTTTATCTTTACACTGACGAGCACTAACTAGGCTTAGGGATCGCTTGTTTTACGTAAACGTCAAAACGGTTCTTTTTCATGTTAATACTCATTGATGGTTTTTTCCCATCTAATGGTGGTGCATAACTTGGCCTTTTTACGACCACGCGATATTTTGCTAACGCTAAAGCCGGTGCAAGTAAATCATCTGCATCCAAGTCTTCACCCACCAGTGATTGAAAAATTCGCATTTCTTTTTTTACTGCTGCTGATTTTTCTCGATGTGGATACATCGGGTCAAGATAAATTACATCGGGGGTAATGGCTAAGTCCATATTATCAATAGACGAGGCATTAACAAGGCACATGTTATTAGCGATATCAGCAACGTCGCTATTCAACTTCGCACGTTCAATACCATCATCAAGTAATGCAGCAACTACTGGCATGCGTTCCATTAGGGTTAACTGACAGCCAAGGCTTGCTAACACAAAAGCATCACGACCTAAACCAGCTGTAGCGTCTAATACGTGTGGCGTAAAGCCATGTTTTAAGCCGACCGCTTTGGCAATGTCTTGCCCTCGTCCACCACCAAATTTACGCCGATGAGCCACTGCGCCTTCAACAAAATCAACTTTTATTGCGCCCAACTTTGGCTCATCAAGTTTGCTTAATTCGAGTGCCTGATGATTCATCTGCAATAAAAAATCAAGGGTAGGTTGCTTACTTGCTGCTGCAGCGTCACCTAAATAGTTAAACTGCCATTTTTTGGCAATGCGCTTAGCTTGATCGCTATCTATACTATCAACATAGGCGACGGCAATATTATCAAGCTGATGTACTGGTTTAGTTTTATCTATCATTACTACAGTTTATATACTTTCTTTACCTAATTATATAAACTCATCGATGATTTTCAAAGGCGAAAATTGGAGCCATTCATTGCAAGCAAAAGATTCGAAACCATCACAGGTAAATAAACACCAGCTTAGTGCCGTCACGTTACTCGGAAATTTAGTCGCGGCGCCCGATATTCGTTATCGCGCAAACCCCGTAGTAGCGATAACAGAAATAGTATTGGCGACTAACAGCAAGTGGCTTGATAAAAAAACTAATCAATACAAAGAGTGGACAAGTTATCATCACGTAAAAGTTGAAGGTGAACTTGTCGAGCAAGCATTACGTTATGCCAATAAAGGCGACATTATTTTGGTGCATGGTTATTTGGGCAACATGAAACCCACTAAAACTAGCAACAACAGCTATCACCCTGATGTAGTACATGCTAATTTTGTGCAAAAGTTTAATAAGGGTTATACCCAAGCAATTAATCAAATTCATTGCAGTGCACAATTAACTTCACAACCACAACTAATGCTGACAGAGCATAATAAACAATTAACACAGGCCAATATCGTTATAAATCAACATATTTACAACAATGACAAGCAAAGTTGGCAAACTCTGACAGTTAACCGCGAAATACATGTTTGGGGTAAACAAGCGCAATATCTAGCTGAAAATGCTGAAATAGGCGATGAACTCATGGTAGAAGGCAAATTAAGCTACGCAAGTAATGCCAATAAGTCTCAATTTATTGAAATAAAAAAAGCACATTTATTCAAAGTTTAATAATTTTATCTATAATTATTAAACCTGAAAGTACGGAACATTATAAGACTCACTATGGATATTAATAGCTAATGATTGTTGCTTTTAAAACTCACTTATCCCAACAAAAATCACACTATGCAAAACCTTTTTGCATAGTCGCGCTATTACACTGTTTAATTTTATTCACGCACATGAGTTATGCGCAAACCAATACAGAAGATAGTAACGTAAATCAAAACAAGACTTTTTCATTGCCGCTGCTTATGCAATTACCTACGGCGACTAACAAGCAAAAAATATGGCAACAACTTATTGCCCACCCGGTTAATTCACAGCAGTATTATGCTAGCAATAAACAGGGGCAAATTTACCTAATAGCGCATGGAACAGCAGGAAACACCAAAGCAAACGCCCAATTATTACTTGATTTTAAGCAACTAACACTTGCAAGTAATACCGTAAAAACGCTCAATGCTTTCACTTTACACCCTAATTTTTCTTTAAAAGACCAACAAGGTTTTGCTACCTTTTATACCGCTCATACTGAAGCCACGAATAAAAAATCGACGACTAAGCGCATTCAAGAACGTAATGCAAAGTTACCTGTCAGTTTTGATGGTGTTATTACTGAATGGCAACTTAATTTAACCAACCTAAACCAAGTGGACCTAAACCATACACGCGAAGTTTTGCGTATTACCTTACCTAACGCGAACCATGGCATTAAGCAGCTAAGTTTTAATCCTTATACTAAATCATGGAATGAAGACTTTGCTCTACTGTATATTGCCCTCGACTCTACTGATTCTTTAAACCAATTTCCTTTGTATTCTGGCGCTATACTTCGTATAAACCCGAAGAAATTTGGCATGAAAAGCTTTACTGTGCCAGCAACAAATCCTTTTTTGAAAAACAATAACATTCATAATAGCTTCTACCTTGTTGGTGCTCAGCATATTCAACAATTTATCTGGCCAGATAAAAACACTGAACAACTATTAATTTCCCATCAATACAAAAATAGTAAAAAAGCAGTAAATAATGCGCCAAAATATCAATGGCTTTCTTTTAGTCAAGGCGGTGAAGACTGGCGAGAAAATACGCCTGAACAAGTACTATATAAAAGTCATAAATACTTAAGTAACAATCAACTATTACTTTATCGTGGTCGTAACGCGCCTGCATTACATAACAAAATATTACTATTGCAGAAAAATAATAATCAATGGCAATTAAGCTCTTTAGATAGCTCGCAACAAGTTAGTCAGTCAAACACGGTGCCTCCACAACTTGAATGGCCGTTGCATCAGGTGTTAGCAGCCAGTAATCCCCTACAGTTTTTTACTAATGAAAAAGCCGAGTTAATCTTCTTCCAGCAAGATACTGGCGCTGCTTTTGAGCTATTTCAAAATAATATACAACAAGGAGATACCGACAATAACAGTTCAAATGCGATTATTTATATACTTATTATCATGATGTTAGCTGGTTCTTATTGGTACATGTTTTACAAAATAAAAATCAAAAAGATATCTGCAAAAGCTATGGTGCGTAGGCAATATGCAGACATTAATTTAGACGAGGAAAAACAAGTACTGAATTTCTTTAAAAGACATCAAAAAACAATTGATAAAAGCATTGAACTACACAACATTCAGCAATGTCAGGTGTTATTAGGTGATAATGTTATTGCCACAATTGATGGTAGTGTAGAGCAAGGTTTTAGCGACCAACAAGAACAAACACTACGTGATATATTTCATAGAGAACAGACTGATAAGATGGTTGATGGCAAAATTCGCCGTATTAGCATTGTTATTAGCGATAATGAGCAGCACAGTTATATTGTTTGTTTATATCTTCGTAAGGGCAGTGATCGTATTACCAAAAAGAATTATTATCAGGTAATTGATGATTTAATTGATTGGTGCTGGTTGATCGCTCAGAAAATCAATGCTGAGAATACGGGGAACAGAAAAGAAAAACCTAAGGTCAGTGCCGCAGAAAAATCACAATTGGAGCATAAATTACACAATGAAACACCACTACACAAACAAGCTGCAATTATTCGCCCTTTAACGCATCAAAAAGATCCTCAGACTAATGAGCCTGCTATAAACAAGCAACCTGAAGAGCTAGCGGATACAACGGGTTATCCCGAGGTTCAAATAAACAATGAAAAAGCCGTAAATGCAGGTTTAGTTGATACCGAATTAGTCAATGCTTTAGATAAACTCGTCAGATTAAAACAGCTAGGGTTTTTAAGTACAGAAGAGTTTTCACAAGCGAAAGCGAAATTGTTGAAAAACTTGTTCGCCGAATAGAGTATTGCGTTTGCCCACATTAAAAAGATATTTGTCCGTGAAACCGTTACTAATTTTACTTACATTAAGCCTACTAACAATAGTAGTGTATTACCTTCCTGCTTCCTTCTCTTTAGCTAACAAAGAAATAGACTCAAGCTATTATCTAAACCTGCTGCTTGAAAAAGTAACTTGGCAAACAGGAGAAAATACCCGTTCTGCCAGAATATTCAATGGTGTTATGTTATTTGTCAGTTTAGCAATAGCAACTAGCCTTGGTTTACCCAGACAAATTGCTGCGTTAGTTGCGGGCATTAATTTAGGTGCATTACTTGGTGCTGTTATTGCGACATTAGCAGCAACCGTCGGTTGCCTGATCACCTTTAGCATAGCTCGTTACGCTTTTAGTGAAAAAATTAGCCAGAAATACCCAAAACAGCTAAACAAATTATCGCGGTTTATTAGCGAGCAAACATTTTTAAAAGCGATTGTTATCCGTATACTACCTATTGGCAGTAACTTTTTAACTAATATTGTTGCTGGCGTAACGCAAGTATCAATGAAAGCTTTTGTCGGCGGATCTTTTGTTGGTTTTATCCCGCAAATGGTTATATTTTCACTCGCTGGTAGCGGTATTCGTTTGGGCGCGAAAGATGAAATGATGGCAAGTGCCGCATTGTTTGTTATTGCGTTGGTGATAACCGCTTACTTAGTTAAACAACATAAATCAGTAAAAATGGTCAACTAAATGAATAATAAACTAAAACAGGTTTCTGAAATTATCGCACAGGCAAATGATAGCTTTTACGAACGTAATAAAAGTATCGATACCTTAATGGGTATTATGGATAAAACCTTGCGTAAACAAGGCATGCCTGCCGATGCTATTACGCTTGATTGCATAAAATTAGATAAGAAAATAGTTTTTTTATTACATGATACTAAACCAGATATCGTTAATGTTGCTGTCGGTAATAAAGCAGGAGACATCAACTCTTCATCCGATATGGAATTAAGCCAACTAAGTATCGCTAGCGCACTGGTTTTGATGGAAGAAACCTTCGTGCAATAACTGATCTCGACTTTACTTGGCCACTTCACACCCTTAGCAGCAGATGTTCCGACAAAGTTGACACAACACTTTTGAACTCCATTAAAAATGGGGGGATTACCACATCATCTATCAGCATACGGTAAGTTACTGCCGCTCAAACTCAACTATCTGCACAGCATGAATACGTTGCCTCCTGCCGTGTTATTCATGTATTTCAGGTAGACTCGTGGTTCATTAAAGCATTCCATGATAGTGCTGAACTCTGGGCACACAGTAGGGGGTTATTGCTAAGTTATTATGTTGCACACCGGTAAAGCCAAATTGCTGCCAGATAGCCGGTTGAGACAATACCGATTTTTTTGCCGCAGCATCAATCATTACCACATGGACTTGCGTTGGGTAGGCATTCACCTGATTCGATAATAAAACGGTTAATATTGCCGTTATAAGTTGTTTAAATTTCATATTAAAATTTTTCTTGATTCAATATCTTAGCCAGTGCTAAACAAGCGGCTAAAGTAGGTGTTTTAAAGTTAATGATTTGGCTTTTTTCTTCATCTGACAAATCCAAATCCAAGTCAATACCGGCCTGTAAAGCAAAAAACTGCTCTTGATAAATATTTTCGAAAAAGCCAGCCGTGATAAAGTCACTTCGTTGGCATGTTCGATTTGTGACAGGAAAGGCAAACGTTTTATGAAATTTTTTATAACGTTCCGCAGCGTTAACAGGCAATTTTTGTAATTTGATGGTGAGATCCGTTGCACCGGCAATAACTTGCTTGCCATAAAAGCTAATATTCTTTTCATAACTTTCTTGATAGCCGTTAACTAAACCAGGGATGCTCAACATCTCCGGCACATAACCGGACTTTATAATGTTAATTGTGGGCGTATACTCAGTAATACGTCGGCTAGAAAACCACTGCAACCAATAAGGTTTCAGCCCCGGCACGCTTAATCGTCCTTGTTCATCGCTACCAGCATAATGGCCTCCGATACTGCCGGAGAAACTAACACTCGAGCTATAACTGCTTTGCACCATTTCCCAATAAACTAAGGCCGAGACGCCAGGAACCGGTTCTTCGGTATCGGCATCAACAAATATTACTGATACCGGCTCTAGTTGATAATACAAAGGAAAACGTCCACCAATTAACAGCGTCACTGTAACTATAATAACGACGAACCATTTTAATTTTTTCATCGTCTTACATTTCCTTTATAATCCTTGGGGATTCTGTGCGGTACGGGGTTATTGCTAAGTTATTATGTTGCACACCGGTAAAGCCAAATTGCTGCCAGATAGTCGGTTGAGACAATACCGATTTTTTTGCCGCAGCATCAATCATTACCACATGGACTTGCGTTGGATAGGCATTCACCTGATTCGATAATAAAACGGCTGCTATTGCCGTTATAAACTGTTTAAATTTCATATTAAAATTTTTCTTGATTCAATATCTTAGCTAGTGCTAAACAAGCGGCTAAAGTAGGTGTTTTAAAGTTAATGATTTGGCTTTTTTCTTCATCTGACAAATCCAAATCCAAGTCAATACCGGCCTGTAAAGCAAAAAACTGCTCTTGATAAATATTTTCTAAATAGCCAGCCTTAATAAGGTCAGTTTCCTGACATGAACGATTCGTGATAGGAAAGGCAAACGTTTTATGAAATTTTTTATAGCGTTCCGCAGCGTTAACAGGCAATTTTTTTAATTTGATGGTGAGATCCGTTGCACCGGCAATAACTTGCTTGCCATAAAAGCTAATATTCTTTTCATAACTTTTTTGATATTCGTTAACTAAACCAGGGATGCTCAACATCTCCGGCACATAACCGGACTTTATAATTTTAATGGTGGGCGTATGCTCGGTAATACGTCGGCTAGAAAACCACTGCAACCAATAAGGTTTCAGCCCCGGCACGCTTAATCGTCCTTGTTCATCGCTACCAGCATAATGGCCTCCGATACTGCCTGAAAAACTAACGCTAGAGCTATAACTGCTTTGCACCATTTTCCAATAAACTAAGGCCGAGACGCCGGCAATGGGCTCTTCGGTATCGGCATCAACAAATATTACTGATACCGGCTCTAGTTGATAATACAAAGGAAAACGTCCACCAATTAACAGCGTCACTGTAACTATAATAACGACGAACCATTTTAATTTTTTCATCGTGTTACATTTCCTTTATTTTCCAACTACCATCATCGCTAGCGATAAAGGTCATGGTATGAATACTAACTTTGTTAGCGTCATTGGTTTTTTTAATCAAATATATCGCGTGCTTTGTATCAGAATAATACGGCGCAATTGCATCCACTTGGTTTACTACCTCAGCCACTTCATCACCAAGTTCATCGATTAGGGCAGAGAAACTTTCACTAAAACCAGGCGTCATATACTGCAAACTTGTTTCAGGGTCGCCGCTGACCACGGCACTAACAAAATTATTCCAAGTGTTTTCAATGGCTATCTTACGTGCTTTAAGTTTATGACTTGCAAAGTTTTCGTCTTCACCATCGTCATCAATGACCCAATTAAAGTTATTGGTCAAAATATCTCTGGCGGTTTGAGAATAGGCAGAGTATTGAGTATTACTGGCACCAAAATCAACGTTCTCTTGCAAGGTTAACGTGCTCCAACCATTCAATAACGCATCGTAGTTAACCGTTGAAACGCGGTATTCGTTAGCATATCAGACATATTAGTGACTGAGCTAACATCCCAATCGCCAATATCTTGGTTGAAAGCGCTAGCATTGCTAAACATACTACTCATGTCAGTCACTAACCTTAAGTCAGGCTGGTCACTGGCGTTGAACACTAAGTTTACCGCACCATAAAAGGCATTATTTGCCGATAACCACTTAATATCGCCCCATTGCTCAATGGTAAGTAATTTAGCCGCGTCTTGGTCAAAATCAGCTAGGTCTTCACCCGATTCAAAATAAGTCTGCGGAAAATCACCGTCAATAGTGACCGTATAGGTGCCACTATTATTGTACGTATGGGTGATACCATCCGTAACGTGGCTGTTTCTTTGGCCGTCACCCCAATCAATACTGTAATCGTAGGTGTAATTATCACTATTGGTGCTAATGGTGATTTGATTATCGTTACTAACGCCTTCATTGACGTTAATTTCACGCGCAACGTTAAGGTGTAAAACAACGCTTAGTCATTAATTGCCACGTTTGTTCGGTATCCGTGCGTCGTAGCAAGCAATTACTCTCTTGTTTAACTAGCTCAAAAATTATCAACGCAGTCGTTATATTATCAGGATAAACTCTAATGCCTGCGGGAGACGTAATCGCAGTCTTGCCTAACAGTAAACGGCTAGATTGTTGAAAAACATTATCTGCTATAGCAATATTTTTTCTGCCTAATGATTGGCTGACTAGCGCGATAATTTCAGTACGTGCTGCTTTACTGTCTGCAGGCAACAATGCTGGCTCTTTTTTATGTGATGACTCATGTGCTTGCAAAGAGCAAGCAAATAACAACCCACCTATAGATAACATTATCGCTTTTTGCAGCACGGTCTTTTTAACCGCGGTTTTTTTAATCACCGAAAAGGCCTTAATTACCATGAGGCTCGCCTGTGTCTATATGGCGATATTTGTCAAAATAAACATCACGAATAATCGCGTCTTGTAAAGGAGACTTAACCTCTAGCTTAGTTGCCTCATCGACAGAGACTGACGTTGCGGTGAGCGAGCGCATTTTAAGCACTGAAGCCTCAGCTATTTCAGGACAATCATTATTACTTTGATAATACAATGCACTTGCAAGTAATATTTCTTGTTCATCACCTAAAGCGTGCTGATAGTCTTCTGTGATAGGGCAACCTTGTACCTGTGCTAGCTTACCCGCTTCAGGTAATTCAGCTGGCATCAGACCATCGGCATAATCCCCAAAACCTTTGGCATTTTCACCTTTAAATTGTATGGTGAAATAAGTAGAGCCGCAGTTATCTTCACTGCGGAAACCATAAGGTTTACCACACGTTGTACCACCAATTTGTATCACCTCAACGTCAATACCAATCAATGCATTAATAAATGACTCACTGGCCGAACATGACGATTCTGTTGTTAGAACATAAACTCGATTTAAATCTAAAGAAGGTAAGGTTTGTTCTGCTTCTATAATTGAATCACCACCAATTAGCCTTCTTAAATCAATTGTTTCGTTAATAAAAGGCATCTGTTCATTGGCGATTTTATCGTTGTAAACGGTTGTTTCGTATATTTTATCAGCCGTCGAATTTTCACCCGCAACCATATAAGCCAATTGTGAAGATAAAGCTAAATAACCTCCACCGTTATAACGTAAATCAACAATAAGCTCGTCAATGCCTTGTTCTGCAAAGCGAGTAAAGCTATCAAATAAGTCTTTTTCAACCGTGCTATTATAAAATGAGTTAAGCAATAAATAACCTGTTTTACCTTGCGCGGTATCAATCGTTTTTGCTATTTGCAGTGGTACATCTGTAATAGCTGCGGTTTGCAGCTCAACTTCATACGTATCGTCATTGAGATCAACAAATTTAAAGGTGTGTGTTTCACCTTCATTATCACTGAAAAGGGCATTGTTTATCGTCTCTATATCCGCATCATTATCGCTATTAACAAAATCAACACCGTCTATTTCTACTAAGGTTGAACCACGTGAAATACCTGCGGTAAAAGCTTGCGTAGCTGGAGTCACGTTATTAACAATCCACTGTCTAGGCGGTGAACTTTCCTGTCTAGTATAACTAATACCATAACCGTAACTCACACCTAGCTGCGTTAACTCTTCAACTTCGCTAGTCGGTTGTAACCAATGAAATTGATCTTTAGCCCGACCCGAATCAGTAACTGCTGGTGTTTTGAGTTGTTCGAAGTAATCTACCAAATTGAAATTTCTAGGGTCTCTATCGACAACTTCTTTATACCAAAGGTAGGTTTCATTAGTAAAAGCACGTTGCCAGTGTTTTTCTAATAATTCACTGCCTGGTTTGTCTGGGTAAGCTATACCCGTAATAGGGCTGCTACCCACACGAGGGTTTTCACATTGAGCAACAAAATTACCTGACGCTATAAATTGACCTCTGACCCAGCTAGGCTCACTGCCCGTGGGGTTGTTAGTTGGATCAGTTCTATCTAAAGGCAAAGACCATGGCTCTGATGTATCTTCATCACTTGTTGAGCCACCACAAGCGCTTAACAACGTTAACGGGATAAGCAGCGTTAGTAATATTTGAGATTTAATGGTGACTTTTTTATTATGCATCAGTTATGACTTCCATTGAATTTGATTTCCTTTACTTTTTTTAATTTATCGTAACAGCTCATGTTCAATAAACGCGGCTAATAATAACAGAAAATTTTGATTAACGACTCTATGTTATCTGAAAATTATAAAGAACAAGTTACGGTAAACATTACAGTAACAAACTTTGCTCAATTTTATGATATACATCCGCTGAATTAACAAGAGACTGTGCGGTTAAACTGGCTACGCCATACACTTCACAACGTACACCGTATTTTTCACGTACTTTTATCAACAGTTGATCAAAATCACCATCGCCTGATAGCAATATTACCGTATCAACCTCAGCGGCGGCTTCCATAATATCAATAGTAATACCCACATCCCAATCGCCTTTGGCCGAGCCATCACGTCGTTGGATATACGGTTTTAGTTTTACGTTAAAACCAATATGTTTCAGTGCCTTTTG
>JAWSUX010000016.1:0-4553 GCA_033852215.1 Colwellia sp.
ATTTGAGCGCGATGAATTAGAGTGTTTAGCGACACGTGTCTTACCAACTCAGGCTAAAGTAAATGAAGACTGGTTAGTGGCCTTTGCCCAGCAAGTTGATTTAGACAAATTAAAATTCCCTGTATTGTTAGTGCAGGAGCATGGTTTGTCGGCTTTTCGTTTGGCTGCAATCGCTAATTTAGCGATTGAGAAGTTATCAAGTTGTCATTTGCAACTCAATAGCCAAGTGATCAACATTGAGCAACAAATTACTACGACAAAGTGGCGAGTTAGCTACAAAAACCTACAAGACAGCAATCAAACGCATAAAGACTTTGATTATGTAATCAATGCCTGTGGTTTTAAAAGTGGTGAAATAGACGACATGCTGCAAGCTAAACGACAACGCATGGTTGAGTTTAAAGCAGCTTATGTTGCGTACTGGCCACAATGTCAGGGGTTATGGCCTGAGGTGGTTTTTTATGGTGAGCGTGGCACACCGCAAGGTATGGCGCAATTAACACCATACCCTGATGGTTACTTTCAACTGCATGGCATGACAAAAGATATTACCTTGTTTAAAAAAGGTTTAGTGGTTAGTGATGAGCATAGTGCTCAACCAAGATTGCCAAAACGTTTCATTAAAAAAATAGAGCAAGCATGGCCAAAGCAGTTAATCCATGACCGAACAATAGGCTCTATCGAACATATTGCTCAATACATTGCTGATTTTTCCCAAGCGAGTGTTGCTGCCAAACCCTTGTTTGGTGCACAGCAAATTCCGGGAGATGATGCTGATTTACGCGCTACGGATGTTTCTTTTCATGGCAAACATTATGCGCGTACTGAAATAGTAAAAGCGTCATCTGCATTAGCGGCAGGAGATGTTATTTTGCAGGACTTAGTGGCTTGTGGTTTGGTTGATTTAGCGCAGGTAGGTGAGTATTTAACTAAGCACTACTTTCCAGTGACGTTGCAATGTACAGAAGCCGAAGTGACCCATGAAGCTGTACTGCTCACCCGTCAACGTAATTATCCCGAAGCACTCGCTAAAAATAGTTAGCTTATCTTTACGCTAGATGAGTAGTACTAGATGAATAGGGGTACCAAGTCAGCAAACTTTTCTAAACGCCAATCAGCTAGGTAAACCTTAATTTACGCATTGGCCTTTATGTTGATAAAGATGTTGATCCGCTCTTTTTAATAATTCATCCATATTTTGTTTGCCATCGCTTGCTGCCGTGCCACAACTAATGGTGATGGGTAGGAGTTCGTTTTGATAGGGCATCGGGTTGTTTACGAAGAAATCACATAACCTCTGTGAAACAAGCATCGCTTCTTGCTGATTTTGGCTCGCTAAAACCACAACAAATTCATCACCAGCGTAGCGAAAGCATTTATCATTTTCTCTGATCAGTCCTTGTAATTGCGTGGCAACATACGTAAGTACTTTATCGCCGCAATCGTGACCATAAGTATCATTTATTTGTTTGAATTTATTACAATCAATAAATAGCACTGAAAACGAGACACCATAACGGCGCTCTCGAGTTAATTCTTCATTAATGCATGTTTCCATTAAACGTCGATTGGCGACACCGGTAAGACGGTCATAATGTGCCATATATTCTAATTGCTCTCTAATTAATACATTAGACAAACATAAGCTTACTTTGACCGCGAGTTGCTCTAAATGAAAAGTACCTAATTGTTCGTGAAAGCGTGTTTTGCTAACATCGGTAAACAATAAACTACCAAAAAGTTTATTTTCTAACGTTAATGGTGTTAATGCGTATGATTGCGCGCCGGCAAGTAAATGCTGAGGAAGAGCGCTGAGCTTTGTTATTTGGTTGGTTAAAAACGGTTTATTAGTTGGGTGAAAAGCTAATAATTGTTGCTGTGATATTGCTTTAGTATTTTCTTGATGCCAAGGTGATGAAAGTTTTCCGTTGAGTAAATAACTAATCGGCGTTGGTTCAACTAATAGTAAATGAATATTTAAAACTGCAAACTTGGTTTTTATTGAATTGAGTAAACGTTCTAATAACTCATGGCTAGTTTGGCAACTAAGTACTTCTGTTTCAATTTCAAATAACTTACGAGTAATTTCCTCATTTGCTTTGGAATTCTCAATTAACTGTTTTAAATCAGACACTCAACTATCTCCAAAATTAAGTTATATAACATTGTGATGTTTTAATTGGTATTGTGCAAGTACAGTTCGTTATCTGGATATCGAAGTTGATGATGCACTCGCTAAAATACTTAATGTTGCTGTTATTTGCGCAGAATTTAGCTCAGTATTAACAGAAAAGGAGCTGTTAAGTACTCGTTTTATTAGTTTTTTGTCGGCACACGATTCTATTAACTGTTACTTGCTTTTTTCAAAATGGGGTAGATGCCACAAGGTTATTATTTAGTCAGGTACATGGCTTTATCTGCGGTCATAATTAATTTCTCTGCTGTGGTTCCATCATCAGGGAACATTGCAATACCAATGCTACAGTGTATTGCAATATTTTCATCATCAACAATAAACTCTTTTTGTAATGCTTTTTCTAGAGTTTTTGTCATTATTGTCGCCGCTTTTTTGTCAGATATATTTTCTAACAAGATAATAAATTCATCACCGCCAAATCTTGCAAGGGTATCTGAATCACGAATAGAGTTTTTAAGGCGTAAAGCTACTTCAATTAGAACATGGTCGCCGAAAGTATGACCATTGTTATCGTTAAAGTTTTTGAATTTATCGATATCAATAAAAAGCAAAGCAAATCTATGCTCATTACGTTTAGCCTGTGTTATTAAATGCGCTAAACGGTCGAGTAATAGATAACGATTTGGTATGTTGGTTAGCTGATCATAATGTGCGAGGTGTCTCAGTTGTTCGGTTTCATTTTTTCGTTTCGTTATATCCCTATTTATACCTAGAGCACCTAACATCTGACCATCTTCATCATAGATGGGGACGCACATCGATTCAATCCATCCAATATGCCCACTTTTGTGTAACATTCGGATTTCCCCAGTCCACTTGCCCTTTTCTTCTACCGTTGATATAACTTCCGAGGTTATTTTAACGGTATCCTCTGCAACATGTAACATGTTGACAGGTTGTCCAATAGCCTGTTTTTTAGAATAACCATAGAGGGCTTCTGAGCCTTTATTCCAATCAATAATGGTGCCTTGTAAATCGGTTACGACGACAGCATCAAATAAGTAATCAAAAGCCTTTGCTCGTAGCTCAAGTAAATCTACCTTCATTTTTTATTAAATCCCTATAATAAGTTATGCATAAAATATGCACTCTAAGCCTATATTGCCATTTTTATGCTGCTAATTACAGGGTAATAGGTACTAACTAGCAGCTGTTACTTTAATCAGGTGCAATGGTGTTTACCTATTGATAAGAATTTTAGGCTGCCATTCTAGCCAGTCGTTATTAATATTGGCATGCAAAATAAAGCTACTAGGTAAAGCCGAATTTTCTTCATTAACTTCAGGCGTAGCAAAGGCAATACCACCGGCAATCAAGGTTTCAATTGATGCAGAATCAATATTAATGCCCGAAAAAATACTAGCCTCTATGTTAATACCACTAGTGTTCCAAAATTGACTGCCGTGAGTAACTAAGGCTGAATAAGGCTCAGCAATATTGATAAAAATATTAACGGCATCAGCCGTATTAGATAAGCCAACACCAATAACTTCACCTACTTTTATCTGTCGATAAAGTATTGGGTTACCAATACGCACAGAGCCAAGGTGATTAGAGGTTAATTTTATATTCAAACCATAAGGGAGTTGCTCAATTGTTGGCGCTAAGGCTAGTGCGCTAAATTCAGTTTGTTGTGTACTGTTTACATTGGTACTGGGTAATAGGGCAATAAAAGCACCATCCAATAAAGAACCAATATTTTTTGAACCAACTAAACCTATTTGTGGTTCTATTTTCCAAAATTTCGCACCATTTTTAGCATATTTAGCACCTAAATCATTCAGTAGAACTAACGCCATTACGCCAATTTCATTTTCGTTAAAAATTAAACGCTCTACTGAGCCGACTTCTTGCTCTTGATAAATGACCTTACTATTCACTTTTAAACCACTGGCATCATCAAAGTGAATGTTAATCGTCAGGCCAGCCTGTTGAGCTTGTTGAACATGGTCGAATAAAGTAAAACTTGCTAATTCCTTCACGTCATCACTCTTAGTGATTGTTAATTCAGGATTATAAAAACTGATACCGCCGCGCAATATGGCGTCTATGGATTCTGTTTTTATGACAAAGTCACTTAAACCGCCGCTTAAGGTGATGCCACTGGCATTATAAAAGCGGCTATTATTTTGAACTAAATGGCGATGATCTTCGTCAATGGTAATATTTACACGTATGTTATCGGCGTTTTTATCTAAGCTAATATTGTCAACTTGACCAATAGTTATGCCTCGATAACTTATGGCACTGCCTGGTGTGGCAACCTTGGCATGATTGCTTAGTAAGGTTAATTGTAAACCTGTAGAGCTGGCGTGTTTGGCAGGAGGAGAGCTTAACAAGTTAAAGTTGGTTTTTG
>JAWSUX010000187.1:0-6371 GCA_033852215.1 Colwellia sp.
ATTTGATCTTCTAGCAATAAAGCATTTGATGGGTAGCCCTCTGGTTTAGTGTTTGGCTGTACCGTTATGGTAGTCCAACCTTCATTAGGCAAAGCGTTACGGAGAAAATTAATGGCTTTGGGGTTAGTTGCCCCTTGTTGCCAGTCGGGTAATAAAAGGGCAACGCCTTTATTGTTAACATTAGTATGTTTTTTTATTAGGGTAAGGTAGGAGTCCGGTCCTGCTAATAAGGGTTTTACCTGCTCATTGTTGATGTAATGTTGTAAGTCTTTTTTATGCTGCTCAGTTAAGGCTATAGGGGGTACAACCTTTATTTTTTTTGGCAACGTCTCTTTGTTTTTACTTGCCTTTTGTGAGGCGGTTTTATCTTTTTTGGCTGTTACTGAAATTTCTTTTTTTTCTTCGGCCAATACAGGGAGTGCTAGGCTAGCCATGAAAAATGAGTAACAAAATAAGGTTAATAATACGTGCACAATTTTTCCTTTAGTTCTGGCTTTTATCTTGACATCGATAATACTGATTTCTCTAGTCTGTTCTGTTATATCGGCTAATAACACGAAAGTATTAACTTCTTTCTTCTATGACAAATAACCCTTATTCAAATGGGCAAGGGGCAGTGAAGTTGAGTAATTCACCTGTTGTTGGGTGGGAAAAAGCTAAATTTCTGGCATGTAATTGCAATCTTGGACTAAGTGTTAGTGCTTGCTCGTGGGCATATAACCTATCGCCTAAGATAGGATGTCCTAGTGCTAACATATGCACACGTAATTGGTGGGAACGACCAGTAACAGGTCTTAATTCAACTAACGTGGTTACTTGCCCTGATGGTAATTGATCATAAGCAAGCACACTGTAATGTGTTAAAGACGCTTTACCATTATCATGATCAACCATTTGCTTGGGACGATTAGGCCAGTCACAAATTAGTGGTAAATCAACACTGCCATCAATTTCATTTATTTTACCAAATACACGGGCAATATAACTTTTGTTAGTTTCTCGTTGTTCAAATTGCCGACTGATTGCGACATGTGCGACTTTATTTAATGCCATTAGCATAATGCCAGATGTTGCCATATCTAAACGATGAACTATCGTTGCTGTTGGTAATACGCGTTGTACTCGATTTTGTAAACAATCTTGATGTTCAGGCAAACGTCCAGGTACGCTTAAGATGCCACTGGTTTTGTTAAGTACAATAAAGTCATTATCTCGATAAATAATATCAAGATAAGGTGACATAGGGGGAAGGTAGATAAAGTCAGGGTTGGCGCTCATGATATCTCACTAGGTATAAAGTTGTTGGCGATACTTGAGTCGCGCTGAGGGCTGCAGTACGAGTAAACTCATACTGCAGTTTTTCCACTTTAGTGCGTTACCACTATCATGCGTATTGCTTCAAAAGTTAACTGGGCTTTTTCAATATAATGGCTTAATTCACTTTGCTGATGGCTGATAAAATCAATCTCGTTTTGACGAACACTTGGGTTAATGGCTTTTAAAGCGGTTAATCGCTGTTGCTCTAGCGCTAATTTATTTTGCATACTGCTCAGTGCTTTTTCTTGAATACTGGCTATTTTCTTCTCACCATGATTCTCAGCTTTAGTCACTAAGGGGCCAATTTGAGATTTTAGTGCTTTGATTAGCTGTAATGCCACTTGTTTTTTAACCGGTGTTAACTGTTTATCAAGTACTGCCTCACTCACTTTTTCAGCTAAATTATTACCATTTTTATCCACTAAAATTCGTATTGGAGTGGTTGGCAAATAACGTCCTAATTGTAAATGTGCTGGCGCAGTTGCTTCTACAGTGAATAAACACTCTAAGAAAAAAGTACCGACAGGCAAAGCTTCATTTTTTAATAAACCAATGCTGGCGTTACCTATTTCATCGCTAAGCACTAGGTCTAATACGCCACGTACCATAGGGTGATCCCATGTTAATAGCTGATAATTTTCATTGATTAATGCAGTTTCTCTATCAAAAGTGACCGTGGTGCCATCTTCCGGTAAACAAGGGAAGTTGCTATTAAGCATATGCTCACTTTGATTTAACGCGATAGCGTTATCACTTTTATCATCTTGCTGTACGCCAAATACATCTAACGCCTGAAACATAAATTGTGGCAGTGTTATCTCGCTATCAACGAGAGATATTTTCTCCACTAATTCATGAGCGCGGCCTTGACCAGAAGAGTTTAGCTCTAATAGTTTATCGCGACCCGATTCAAGCTCTGCTTTAATCGTCAGGTGTTTATTCCAACTGTCGCTAATTAATTGTTCAGCCTCTGCTGACTGTTGTTGAGAGGTTAATGCAAGTGTAAGTAATTGCTCCCCGTAAGTTTCAAAAACCACTCGACCTGTAATACAGGTCTGCTCAAAGGCTTGCATACTTTGATGATACCAATCAAACAATAAATGCTGAGCAGAATTTTCGAAATACGGGATATGCAAACGAATAACTTCTGTTTGACCTATACGGTCTAGGCGACCAATACGTTGCTCAAGCAAATCAGGATTACTCGGTAAATCAATCAAGACTAAATGATGAGCAAATTGGAAGTTACGGCCTTCACTACCAATTTCTGAACATAATAATAATTGCGCACTATCTTCATCTTGGGCAAAGTAGGCTGCAGCTTTATCTCGTTCAAAAATTGATAGCCCTTCATGAAATACCGCGGCGCGAATGCCTTCTTTGATACGTAAAGCCGCTTCTAAGTCGGTAGCCGTTTGCGCATGGGCACAAATAACCAAAACTTTTTCTTTTTTCAGCGACTTTAACAGCTCAATTAAATAACTAACACGTGGATCAAAATCAGTCCACTTATCACTGTGATGATCTAAACCGTATAATATTTCAGGTGTAAAAATATACTTGGCTTGTTTTGATGCGGTTAATGTTTCAGGGCAAGCGCTAAGCATCAATTCATTAATACTTTCTTGATACTGCTCAGGCATTGTTAATGGTGCTGCATGAATTTCTCTAGCTGGAAAACCTTTGATAGTATTACGTGAGTTTCTAAATAAAATACGACCAGTACCATGTCTATCGAGTAATTGTTTTAATAATTGCTGGCGTACGTTGATTGCTTTATCGCTATCATCACCTGCTAAATTAGCCAGCTGTGCACTGATGTCAGTTTCTTTCAATAACGTAGTAAGCGTTTTATTTTGCTCGGCAGTTAATGTGTTACTCTCGACTAGTGCATTCGCCGCATCAGCAACTTCACTATAATGGGACTCTTCTTCAATAAATTTATCATAGTCATAAAACCTATCACTATCGAGTAAACGTAAACGAGCAAAGTGACTTTCGTGACCTAACTGATCTGGCGTGGCGGTAAGTAATAATACGCCAGGGATCACTTGCGCTAATTGTTCAATACACTGATATTCAATACTAGGTTTGTCTTGTTGCCAGTTTAAATGATGAGCTTCATCAACTACCATTAAATCCCACTCTTCAGCGATAAGCATGTCATACCACTGTGGATTTTTCGTAACAAAGCCTAAATTGACCAATACTAATTGTTCAGTACTAAAAGGGTTACTTTTTTTGCCGTCAACATAAGCGTCATCTTCACTACTTTCAACACAGCGTTCGTTATCAAAAATACTAAATTTAAGGTTGAAACGGCGTAACATTTCTACTAACCATTGATGCATTAATGATTCTGGCACTATGATTAATATACGCTTAGCTCTGCCACTTACTAATTGCTGATGAATGATCAAGCCCGCTTCAATAGTTTTCCCTAAACCGACTTCATCGGCTAATAATACGCGAGGGGCAAAACGGTTACCGACTTCATCAGCGATATAAAGTTGGTGAGGAATTAGACTAACGCGCCCGCCAGTAAGCCCCATTAAATCAGATTGCTGTTGTTTGTATTGATGCTGTAAACAGTCTTTGCGTAAACGAAACCAATCAAGACGGTCAACTTGGTTATTGAGTAAACGGTCGTGTGGTTTATTAAATCGAATAAAGTGATCTATCATCACTTCTTTTAAACTAACGGCTTCGCCGTTGTCTTGACGAGTACCTTGATAGGTTAAAATTCCCTGCGCTTCAGTACTAGAGGTTACTTGTAATGACCAGCCATCGTGACTTGGCACTATATCACCTTGGTTAAAAATAACCCGAGTTAATGGTGCGTTAGCTTTAGCATATTGGCGAGACTCTCCTGTGGCGGTAAATACAATATTCACAAACCTATGCTCTATACCTGTAACGGTTCCTAAACCTTGATCTGATTCACTGTCACTGATCCAACGCTGGCCTACTTGAAATGGCATAAACTTAACTCTCCAACAACTACAATAAAACTGATAACCCGAGCCAAATAGCTCGTTGGGTAAAAGGGCGCTATATTACTCTTTATCATAGATACAATCACCAAAAAATTCTGCTTGCGTAGTGATAATTTTGATATTACTGTGGTAATACCAAATCAATTAAGTCGGAATAAATTTTATTGATTTGGTATAAGCTATAGTTATTTATAGTGACCGTCTTTTTTTGTATTAGTTTTATCAGTAGTTTGTCTTTAACTTAGTTATAAAGAATGGAGATTGCTTATGACTGAAGAAAATATGAATAATGAAAACAGCTCTGTACCTATCATCTATATTTTAGATACGAATATCCTATTACACGAACCTTTTGCTTTTTTATCTTTCAAAGAACATGATGTTGTTGTGCCTATGACGGTACTTGAAGAACTTGACTCAATAAAAGATAGACGTAAAGATGTTAGCCGAGATGCTCGAGTCGCTATTCGGGCATTAGAAGATACCTTACGTGATGCCACGCCAGAACAAGTATTAGCAGGCGTTAAGTTACCTGAGAATGACGAACAACATCCCAGCGGTTGTTTAGCTATAATTAATGACTATACGTTAAATCAAACGGCGAATATTCTCTCTTTTAATGAAAATGATAATCGTATTATTAATGCTGCGCTGCATATTCAAAAGAAAAACCCGACTAAAAAGATAGTCTTAGTAACGAAAGATATTAACATGCGCTTGAAGGCTAAGGGAGCTGGGCTTGCACATGTAGAGGATTATCGCACTGATCAACTTATTGATGATATTCAGTTTTTAACTAAAGGTTATCATCAGTTTACAGGGAATTTCTGGCAACAAGTTAAAGCGGTAGATAGCGAAACATTAGGCAGAAACACCACGCACTTTGTTGATAAAAGTACGGTACCGTTAAGTTATATCAATGAATACCTTATCGATGAAAGTGATAGTTTTGCTGGCAAAGTTACTGGCTTTGATGATGAAAAAGTCTCTATTCTTGATTTAGGTAAAGAACGTTTATTAAGTAAACAAGCGTGGGGAATTCACCCGAAAAACATTTATCAAGGCATGGCGATGGACGCTTTACTTGATCCCAATATTGATTTAGTCATTTTAACGGGACCTGCAGGTTGTGGTAAAACGCTACTTGCTTTGGCTACCGCTTTAGAGCAAGTAATAGAACGTGGTTTATACGATAAAATTATCGTTACCCGTAGCACGCCTGAAATTGCCGAATCTATTGGTTTTTTACCTGGAACCGAAGAAGAAAAAATGGCACCTTGGTTAGCGGCTATTACTGATTCTTTAGAGGTTCTTCATCAACAAGATGAAAGCATGCACGGCAGTTTAAACTACATCATGGATAAGGCGAACATTCAATTTAAGTCGGTTAATTTTATGCGTGGTCGTAGCATCCAAAATGCGCTGGTATTATTAGATGAATGCCAAAACTTAACCGCTGCACAATTAAAAACCATTATTACACGTTGTGGTGAGGGGACTAAATTAGTGTGCAGTGGTAATTTGGCACAAATTGATAGTAACTATTTAACAGCGGTAACTTCAGGGCTAACTTACATTGTTGAGCGGTTTAAAAACTTTCCTGGCAGTGCCACGGTCAATTTAAACGGTGTTGTACGTAGTCGTTTAGCTTCATTTGCTGAAGAAAATTTGTAGTTATGTCGTTAAAGGCTGTGGTCAATAATTTTCGGCCACTGCTTTTGCTCATAAATGACTACTTAATAAACGGTTATTCAATGCTGATTCACCACGAAAAACAAAAATAAGCTAATTAGTTGATTTTAATGGCGAGGTCAGTGAAAGTCGCGATGTCACTTTACTTGATACGGGGGCAACAACGTTAGCGTCACTTAATTACCATTTATTGGTGATTTAGTTATATATATCACTGACTACCTGTTTAGTTCTGTTAAAAACATTATAATCACGGTTAAATATTTTTAAAAATGAAAAACAGGGTAAACCATGAACACAAAAATATATAAGAGCGTGCTTTCATTAGCCGGAGACTTAATGGCCGCTGCTCAAAAAGAAGATCAA
>JAWSUX010000188.1:0-1671 GCA_033852215.1 Colwellia sp.
GTTGAATTAAAAGCCTTAACCGCTGATGATTTTGTTCGTATTTTAACTGAACCTTTTGCCTCCCTAACAGAGCAGTATAGTGCTTTACTTGCTACTGAAGGCGTTAACATAGAGTTTACTGACGATGGAATTAAAGCTATTGCCAACGCTGCATGGCAAGTGAATGAGAGCACTGAAAATATTGGTGCACGTCGTTTGCATACAATGATGGAGCGCTTAGTAGAAGATTTATCTTTTAATGCTGATCAACGTAACGGTGAAACCATCACTATAAATGAAACCTACGTTGCTGAAATCTTAAATGATGTTGTTAAAAACGAAGATTTAAGTCGATTTATTCTTTAATAGTAATGCTCACTGTTATTAAGTTTTTCTCGCTACGCGGGAAAGCACTTGATGGGCTTGGTATAACTTAAATCATGATAATAAAGGTTTAAAAAATGACAATAAAGCGCTTTATAATTAATAAAACCGATAAGACCTTAAGTCTACAGGTTGACCTAGCTAAGGATAATACTCAGGTTGAGTGCTATATATTGTCTTTTGAATATTTACGTATTAGCGCACCCAGCGTTAAAAATAAAAAAAACAAAACGGTTATAAGTCATAAAAAACAGGTTGAGTTACTTGCTATAGAGCCCGTTGCAAAACATGGTTATCGCTTTATTTTTAATGATCAACATAGTGCAATTTATAGTGATGACTATCTGCAAGAATTAATAACAGAGCATGATTTTCGCTGGCAAACTTATTTAGACGAGTTAAAAAGTAGTGGCTATTCTCGTGAAGCGATTATAACGATCAAACAAGTTTAATATCTGTAGTAAAAACAAAAATCCGCTGCAATTATAATATTTCAGCGGATTTTTTATTAAAATAATAGTTTTTTAAAGCATTCGCACTTACCTACACAGTAAAGCGACTCACTTCTTTACTCAATACTTCAGCTTGTTGAGATAGCTCTTCACTCATGTGTTCATTTTGTTTAGCTGATAATCCCGATTGTTCTGTGACATCCCTGATCATTACCACATGTTCATTTACTTCTGAAGCCACAGTACTTTGTTCCTGTATCGCTGTAGCTATGGCGCTATTCATATCAGTGATCAAGGCAATATCTTGATTTATTTCATCTAACATTGCGCCAGCAGAGCTCGCTTGTTCTGCACTTTCTTCCCCTTGCTCACGACATTGCGCCATTAAAACAACTATTTCTTGCGTACGTTTTTGCAGTAAGTTGATGATAGTTTCGATTTCTTGGGTTGAATCTTGTGTTCTACTTGCTAAGGTTCTAACCTCATCAGCAACAACAGCAAAACCACGACCTTGTTCGCCCGCACGTGCAGCCTCAATGGCCGCATTTAAGGCAAGTAAATTGGTTTGTTCAGCAATACCACGAATAACACCCAGTACTGAGGCAATAGTTACACTTTCTTTTTCCAATTCTTTCACTACACTTTCGGAATCCAATAACTTCGCTGATAATTGGCCAATTTTTCCGATAGTTTGTTCCACACCCTCTTTACCTTTTTCAGCATTATTACTGGTTATTTCTGCTTTATGTTCGGCTTCTCGAGTATTAGTTGCGATCTCATCTACTGTTGCTACCATTTCAGTAACCGCTGTTGCGACTAAATCTGTTTGCTGCATTTGGGTTTCAACACCTTCATT
>JAWSUX010000189.1:0-1530 GCA_033852215.1 Colwellia sp.
CCTTGCGGATATTGCCATGAATGCTGCCAAAATCTTCTTGCCCAACACACTTGTCCCTTGTCATTGATTATTACTATGCCGACGTTGGCGCGATAGCCTTCGGCATCGATCACAGGAACTCCTGACAACTATTAAATACTTTCATCAATTCAATCATATTAAAGACAAGTGAGCAAACAATTACTTCGACTTTTTAACAATTTAGCCTGAATGACATCATGTTTTAGTAAGTAGGAGTGCCATCTGTAAGCGACTCCTAAGCCAAATACTGTTGTAAATTCAATAACAGCAAATAATAACGACAAGTGACTTAACGATTACTTTGATTTTTTAAGCTATTCGTTTGATAATAATCTCAAGCTTAATAACTAAAATAGTCCAAGCCGTTGTCTTTATGAACATACCTACCTCTGAACAAGCGTTATTAGAAAGAGCACAAAACTTAGCCGGTTTAACGCTAGGTGAAATAGCCCAACAAGCAGGTATTAGCATACCTAAAGATTTAAAACGTAATAAAGGTTGGATAGGTTTATTATTTGAACATGTACTTGGTGCTAGCGCTGGCTCAAGACCTGAACCCGACTTCCCTCACCTTGGTATAGAATTGAAATCACTGCCGATAAATGAACAAGCTAAACCACTTGAAACGACGTTTGTAAGTGTTGCGCCATTAAAGGGGTTAACAGGTGTAACTTGGCAAAATTGTTATGTTCGTAAAAAGTTAGCTAAGGTACTTTGGGTTCCCGTGATCACGCCAAAAAATCTCCCGCTAGCTGAACGTATAGTCGGCAGCCCTTTTTTATGGTCACCCAACAGTGAAGAAGAAAATTTACTTGCACAAGACTGGCAAGAGCTCACCGATATGATTGTTTTAGGTGAAGTTGAGAATATTCACGGCAAGCACGGGCAAGTAATGCAATTAAGACCAAAAGCTGCCAATAGCAAAGCTAAAACGCAGGCATTTGATAAACATGGTAAGCCTTTTATGACGTTACCCCGTGGTTTTTATTTAAAAATTAATTTTACCCAAGCACTATTACATCGATACTTACGTATTGATTAACTCCGCTAAGTCAGCTCCGTTAGGTTAAATAAATGAATCACCCCACGCCAAGGCTTTTCGCTTAGGCTCAAATTCGCTATGCGAAGAGGGGTATCTTAATTAGTCGAAGGTCAAAAACCTTTACGCCGTAAACGGCGAGGAATTAGACCCGCTCAGATTAAAGTAATGACACTTTGATTTCTTGGCTTATCGTAATGGTTTTATTTGCCGGTAACACTTGCCACTTGCTATTGGCAGCTTCTAAACAAACAAACGTTTGCTCACCATTTGCATGAATATCCGCCATATTATCAGCAAGCTCAACACCTGGATTCCATAATATCCACTGCGAACAACCCGTACTATTCACTTCAATTTGTCGATGCCAGCCTTTATCAAGCATAACTACAGTACTGCTTTGCTCTGTACTTAATTGTTCAGCGCCGTTTTGACTATTTTGGTTTGAAATGTGTGCATTTTGGATATGA
>JAWSUX010000189.1:1570-8699 GCA_033852215.1 Colwellia sp.
CCAAAGACTAATGTTTGTTTTAATTTAAAGGCGTTTGGCCATAAAACATGTTGATTTTTTTCTTGAAAAATAAGAGTCACGGTAACTTCAGCTGCATCAGCCTCAATGCTTTCTATTTGCCATATAACTTCCCTCGCAAAACCATGATTAGTACTAGGCACTTTACCTATAGCTTTATCATTAGCACCAAACCAAGGCCAACACAAAGGAATGCCACCACGAATGGCTTTACCTTTTTGATAATAGGCTTTTTTACTTAACCAGAAAACGTCATGTTGTTTGTAACCTTTCTCTTTTAAATCGTTACTTGTTATATAGTTACCTGTTAAATACTTGCCTGTAAAATCATGACTAGAATCGTTAATTACAGATAATATAGGCTGATAACTTAATACTTGACCGCCGTAGAGGCTAATTTTGGCTTGGCAATGACGATGACTAATCTCTAAAACATCGAAATTATCAATAAGGTTGATTTGATTTACTGTGGCAAAATCATTAGTTAATAAAACATGAGTCATAATATTGTCTAGGGTATAGGTGAGCATTAGCAAGAGTGTAAAAAAGTCACACGCTATTTACTAGGATGCAACCTTTATTCGCGTAAAAAAACAAAATAATTTAGCAGTAGAGCTTTACCAGTTTTTACCTAAAGATAAAAATACGCTATATTCACCAGCACTAGCAAAACCAATACCTAATACCGCGGGGCCAAAGCTGGTATCAGTGCCTAAGTACAGGCTACCAGAGCCGATTAAATCATCCATCTTAACGGTTTCATTAATATCCCAAATATTACCTACTTCAAGACTCGCTCCTAAATAAATGGGTAAACCCGAACCCCCAGGTATTTCTCGGCCTAAATCGTATTGGTAGACAATGGCAGCAAAAGCTTTATGCGCGCCAATTAAAGCATCTTGCTGATAACCTGATAGATTTAAAAAGCCACCTAGCTCTGAAACATGAATGGTAAAATCACTCTCATTATGATCTGTAACAACCGTAGCAAAAGAGCTAATACCGACAAAGGTATGGCCTCCAAAACCCAAAGCACCGCGCCAATTTAATTTTATTTCAACTGAATTTTCGGAATACTCCTCACTGATCAAAGGATCATATACATCATTACGCCAAAACACATCAAAACTCAATTTGTTACCCTGAGTAGGAAAATTAATACTATCTAAATTATCAAAAGCCAAAGAAACATAACCACCTAACGAATGATAATCATATTCAGCAGAGATATCATTATCAGCAGACAAGTCGCCTTTCTGTCCTATAAAACCCGTTTCAATGACACCATTATTAGTATAGTTAATGCCTAATGCGAGTCCTCCATAAATATATTTATCAGTAATTTCAGGCCGTTTTTTTATTGACTCCCATTTATCTTGTCCAAATTCCGCTCTAGCTCTGAAAAAAAACTGTTGTTGTTTGGTTAACGGCTGATAAAACTCACTCGCGATCATAGCCTCCCAGCCGAGTCTTAATTCATTAAGCCATAAACCACCATTAGGTGTAATATCATTTAAGGCATAACCAACATCTAAATCAATAATGGTTTGATTAGAGAAATCACTTCTGAGGCTAAAGCCAAAGTTCAAATAATTAGGTCCCCATGATTTTTTTTGCGTGGTCAAAATTAATATTCGCCCTGCTGCACTATCAATAAATTCGGCGTTAACTTGCTCAAATTTATCAAGGGCATAAACTCGATTAATCGCCAAACGTAACTGCTCTTGAGTAATAACAGCACCAACTTTAATATTAAAGTGCTCTGCAATGATGTTTTCACTCACTTTGGAATTATTTTGATATTGAATTTCAACGATGGGCTGAGGAATAGCACTAAACCATAACTTAGCTTTGGTTGATTTTTGCTGTAAATAGTCTTGATAACTATCCCCGTCAATGGATAGTTTTTGTATTTCAGCTAGATTATCTAAAGCCACTTGTTCACCTAATAATAACGCCTCAGCCATTATTGAAAAATCGGTAGTACTTAACTCATCAATAGCTGGGCGTAGCAGTATATCTTGTTCACTAAGCAATTTTTTCTGTTGTAAGCTGGTATTATTGGTAAGGATGGTCGATAACTGATTAATTACAGAAATAGCGCTATTTAATTCACTTTGCTTCGTTAGCGGCGAACCAATATCCACAGCAATAACAATTTCTGCGCCCATTTCCTTAATAACATCTATCGGCATATTATTGGTTATACCGCCATCAACCAATAATCGGCCATCTATTTTAACTGCAGCAACAATACTAGGAACGGCTGCAGAAGCTTTCATGGCGTTACTGACACTGCCTGAACTTAATATTACAGCTTTAGCCGTAACTAAATCACTTGCAATAGCCCGGTAGGGAATGGCTAGTTGGTCAAAACCTTTTTCAGCCGGAAAAATGCTAACTAAGTCCGTCGATTGCTGTAATAACTGAGATACCGTTTGGCCCAACAATAATCCTTCTGGCATTTTAAACTGACCCTCGCTATAACCTAAACGAAGAGAAATGTTATATTGATCACGTAAAGTTTTATCTTCAAAAAGTAAACTTTGCCTAGGAATAAAGTCTGAATAACCTTCATCCCAAGGTAGCTCTAGCATTATTTTTTCTATTTCATTAATACGATAACCTAACGCATATAAGCCACCAACATAAGCACCTATGCTAGTACCTACAATATAATCGATCGGTACATTATTTTGCTCTAATACTCTTAACACCCCAATATGGGCAGCACCTTTTGCGCCACCTCCGCTGAGTACTANNCCAATTTTAGGATGTGAGCGTTCAGGTACTTCAACCGCAAAAAGATCAACGGAAGACAGAGTAAATAAAAAAATAATAAAAAAGAGCAAGCGCATAAATGGCAAGAGGACAGAGAAAGATAAAACAGTGTAATGATAAGACAAGTAAAAAACAAGATATTGACCAGAAATTAACAACTTACCAATACATTGATTGTTTAGTGTAGAAGTAGATTAATTAGCTATTTTACCAACAATTATACACCAACTTAGCTCATGCTAGGTTAAGTTAGCTTACTTAATATAAGCTCTACGCAACTCACTTTTAGTCGTATACCGTTTACGTAAAGCATCTTGCCTAGACTCTGTGGTCACTGCTTTACCGTTTATCCATAACGCAATAACTTTCGTACTTATCTCAAACGGATCAGCACTCCACAATACTAAGTCTGCATTTTTACCAACACTAATACGGCCAGTATTAAGTTTAAATACATCGGCAACATTCGCAGTTATTGCCGCTAACGCCTCAGTTTTAGCTAAACCGTTAGCAACGGCAATACCAGCATCAAAACGTAACTGATTAATATTATAACTTTCGCCACTATTACTAATAATCACTTTAACGCCAGCTTTTTGAAGTTGAGCAATAGTGCTAAGTGAGTTATTCAGCGAGTCAAAACTGCTAGGTAAATTAGCAATAGCACTAACCATTACCGCAACATTTTCTTTGGCAATTTTATCAGCTACTAAAATAGCATCACTGGCTCCCACTAACACCAAATCAAGTTTATATCGTGCTTTCAACGTTAACAGCACTAAAATATCTGTCGCTCTGTCAACGTGAGCAAGTAGTGTTCTTTCACCATTTAATAAGGAATTTATAACTTGTTGTGTTCTTTTGGGGGTTTTGCTTTTCCCCTTCCCTTTGGCTCTTTTTCTCTCTAATAAAGCTTTATTGGCGTACTCGAGTTTATTGGCAAAAATTTGTAAATTAATCGCACGCGAACCTTTCTTTTTAGCGCCAAAATTAGCAATAATTGCATGTTGATTAACAACGACACTATCAAATTCTGCAGATAAATTAACAACAAAACTTTGCCCTGTGAATACTCCTTCTCCCCCCTTAGGCATAACAATACTACTGGTAACACCACCTTTTCGTGCATAAGGAATAAGACTAGATTTAGGGTTAAAAGCTAAACTCGCATCAAAGGTTATATCCGCTTTTTTATCAGCCTCATCCCGCGTGTGAGATACTGCACCAACTTCCACTAAACCTAATAAATTATTTGAAGCAATAAAACCTGGCGTTAAGATACCGCCCTTGGCATCAATAATTGTATTAGCAACGAGTTTATCTGGCATCTGGGCTTTAGAGTATACCGCTGTTATTGTGCCATCTTTAATAAAAACAGCACCTTGTGACAAAACTCCTTGTTTGGCTACGGTAAATATGGTTGCATTAATAATCGCTAATGTTTGCGCTTGCGTAGCAACGCTGATGGCACTTAAGCTTAAAGCTAAAATAAAAGCGCGACATAAAAAATGAGAACAGTTAAGTAAATTATAATGTTTCATCACTGCGC
The DNA here is from genome assembly GCA_033852215.1 of Colwellia sp. GTDB lineage: Bacteria > Pseudomonadota > Gammaproteobacteria > Enterobacterales > Alteromonadaceae > Colwellia. Next base: position 5,919 of record JAWSUX010000189.1, read on the forward strand.
CTTATTTCTCTGTTACAACATTGGTTGAAGATTTATTTACACGTAGAGGGCTTGTTTGCCCCAAAAGAAAGTCACTTTGTGCTTGGTATTTTTCATCATATTTATCAAATACTTTAGCACCATCAACATATACTTGTTCTGCCATAGCATAAACACTAAAAGGATTACCATTCCACAAGACTAAATCTGCATTTTTCCCTACTTCTAAGCTACCTACATAGTCATTTATACCGAGCGATTTTGCAGCGTTGCTCGTAATCCATTTAATTGCATCCTGCTCTTTTAAAGCAAAACCATGTTCATTAGCGCGATACATTACTTTAGCCGCTTCTTGGTTTAGTCGTTGAATAGTCGTGCTTGAATCTGAGTGGACTACCGCACAAGAATTTTTCACGGCATCAACAATNNAAGTACCTGAATGGTAATTAAACTCTTTACCTAAATCTATCATCACCGCCATTTCCTCTGCTTTATAGCAATGGTTATGAATTAATATTTCATCGTTTAATACCCCCATTAAGGTATCAAGCTCTAAATCACGTTTAGGAGCCGCCACATTTTTCCCAGCGTCATAATCACGTTCATATTTATCCCAAGCACGTTTGTATTCTGTCGCAGCAAACCATGCACTGCGATAACCCGCAACGTTACCCATACGTGTTGATGGCAGTACTTTTCTACTACCATAAATGCGCTTAGGATTTTCACCACAAGCCATTTTCAAACCATAAGGAGCGTCTGAAAACTTCATTCCTTGCATAGTGGTACTTGGTACATTATGTAAAGTAACGCCTCGCCCACCAAATAAATTTGCTGACCCGGGTAAAATTTGCAAACTAGTTACGCCACCTGCTCGTGCGGTGTTAAAAGCAGGATCTTGCGGCCATATACTATGCTCTGCCCAGACCTCTGCAGTATTAGGTGAAGTCCTTTCGTTGCCGTCTGAATGCGATTCAACTTTAGGGCTAGGATAAACGCCTAAATGTGAATGCACATCAATAATACCTGGAGTTATCCACTGACCTCTTACATCAATAACGACGGCATTAGTGGCAATCAAATTTTTGCCCACTTGCTGTATCTTGCCTTTAGCAATAAAAATGTCAGCATCATTTATACGCTGGCCTGTGCCCGTTAAAATAGTAGCGTGTGTAAAAAGTGTTGGCTGTGAAGGCATAGCCTGATAAGTACTGGGATAAGGATTTTTATTAAGACTTACCTTAGCATCTTGTTTGTCGTTAGGTAAACAAGCCGTCAATGTTAACAAGGTAAAACTAACAAACAAAACTGTTAACGATGATCTTAGGAAAAGCGACACGGGGCTCAATCGCACACCTTTAGACTGGGTGGATTTCGAAGAAAGTGACATCTAAATTCCTGTAAATAACAAAACCTGCCAATACTTTAAGGTGATTAACTATAAACAACAAGCACATAACGATAAGTTATCACTTTTTTAAGATAGTTGAGCAAAATAGAGAAAAAATCTATAACGACAGTTAATGGCAACAATATTGTATTTACCACCGTTTTAGCTAAATAAAAATAACTCTAAAAATAAATGTATCAACAAAGCAGAGTTCAATTTTATAGTAAGACTATTTAAGTAGACGTATGTTATTTATGCTAAAAATAAAGCTATATTGCAATTAAATAACATTTAAGAAGTGCTCCTTTTTCAAAGATCGGGTTGTTGAGGCGGTTATTACCCCGGCTAATAATATGACAAGGTGTATTATATAAAAAATAACGTGGTTTACCGGGTATCATCTACTCCTTTAGATAGTAATTTTCCTGTTAAGTATAGCCATTTCATTCAAAGCAGTCCCACGAAAAAACCTTGCCATTAGCTAGTAGTTAGCGTTTAATAACAGTAAGTTAAATAAATAGTAACCTTTTTACAGAGAAGTTTTACTTCATAGTTCAATGCCCATACTGGGTGCACACAAATCACTTAAAAGGAATTTTAGGAGAATGATATATATAGTTGTGTTATTTATATTTTTCGGGTTTATTGTAATCTTAATTACCTATAAAAAAAGTCAGTTGAATGACTTTTCTGCTTTCAATGAAAACAGTGTTAATGGAAGCTTTATCAAACTAGATAAAGGCCGAGTACATTACAATCGATATGGTGATAAAAAGCATAATACTGTCGTATTACTACATGGTGTATTAACCCCATCTTTTGTTTGGGATGATGTAGTAAAGACCTTAGTACAAGCGGGCAATGAAGTGATCACCTTCGATCTTTACGGTCGCGGATATTCAGAACGTTTGGATATTCCTCACAATGAACAACTCTATAATGAACAACTCCTCAATTTATTAGATAGTTTAAAAATAACCAAAGCCATCGACTTAATTGGCTACTCTTTGGGAGGTGGTATAGCCGTTTCATTTACCAGCCATTATCCTCAACGGGTTAAAAAATTAGGGCTTATTGCCCCCGCAGGCTTTATGAGTGAGATGCCATTAACTGCTCGAATAGCAAAGTTGCCTTTCATCGGTAAGTATCTTACGCACCTTCTCATCCCAACATTTACTATCAAAAGGCAAGAAAAGGCTTTCCAACAGAAAAAAATTTCATCTGAGGCCTTATTCAAAACTAAACAGCAATTTTCCTATAAAGGCACTGTAGAATCTTTTATTTCGACTGATAAATATTACCCATACAATGCATTAAAAAGTGCATACAATATAGTTGGTAAAAGTAAAATCCCTGTTTCCTTGATATGGGGTGAGGATGATGAGTTGATGCTATTTAAGTTTTCAGAGAAA
>JAWSUX010000190.1:0-342 GCA_033852215.1 Colwellia sp.
GATCATCAAGTAATTTTTGGTTGTTAGTACCCACATCAAGCATTACAGGTAAAGTGTGAGCAGGGCTAATACCACCACAAGCGGTATAAAGTGAGAGTTTACCAATAGGAATGCCCATACCACCTATACCTTGGTCGCCTAAACCAAGAATTCGCTCACCATCAGTCACCACAATGATTTTAACTTTATTTTTAGTTGCATTACGCAAAATATCGTCGATATTGTATCTATCTTCATGAGAGATAAATAAACCGCGCGAACTACGATAAATGTCTGAGAATTGCTCACATGCATCACCCACAGTGGGGGTGTAGATAATAGGCATCATTTCAGCAAGATTAT
>JAWSUX010000190.1:382-17424 GCA_033852215.1 Colwellia sp.
CTCTGTCAACTTGCTCATCAATGCTTTCAAAACGTGGTGGCAATAAGCCCGTTAAATTAAAAGTAGTACGCTCTTCTTTGCTAAAAGCACTGCCCTTATTTAATAATGACGTTTCTAATAATGACGGACCTGCATAAGGAATATAAAGTGGACGTTTAGATTGAGGCATTTGACTGATTACTTATAAGCTGCGGAATAATGAAAATATAAAATATTGGAAAGAAAATAGTATAGTGGAAATTACTCTGGGAACAAAGCCAACAAGATTGAAAATGCATAATTATTTACATTTTTATACACCGACATTTATCTCAATCCATTTCGGCTATCCATGCAAGCTGAATTGCCTCTAAGACACGTTCACCGCAATGTGCAGGGTCATCATCAAAACGTTCTAATGCTAATACCCATTCTCTAAGCTGAGTGAAGTGTAATTTAAATGGATCAACATCATCATGTTGCTCAATTAAATCTAAAGCGATTTCTTGAGAATCACTCCACTGTAAACCTTTTGCCATCACCTTGTCCTCAGTAATTGCTACCGTATTGATTTAGGCTACCCTATAAGTTTAGCGAAGATACCTTTAGCTTATTAGAATAGCAGTTCAAAAAAGAAGTAATCTATTACTAACATTAGCCCAAGCCAGAGTAATAACAACCTTGCTTTTCGACAAAAAGCACAATCCGTTTGCCACCATTTTAATTGACTGCGTTTCATTATTATCTCTTAAGTTAATCTATGAAATAAATGCTAATGGTCATCCACTTAGGGCTTAAACTGCAAATATTGTTGGTTAAAATGCTGAACGAAGTGAAACGGCGCAGAACTTCTTGTTTGTTAGTACACATTGATACTAAGAAGTGTGGTTTATTCAGGCTAATTTCACAAACTTTGCAGTAATCATCATTTCGCCAGCTCCGTCCACTTTGCAGTCGAGTTGATGATCTTTACCCTCAACTATTCGCCTGACTATGGCTTTTGTGCCCACTTTAAGTACCTGAGAGCTACCTTTAATTTTAAGATCTTTAATCATAGTAACTTTGTCGCCTTCATTTAATAATGTTCCATTAAAGTCTTTGACAGTAAATAGCTCTTCTTTATCGAGGTTTTCTAATGGGTTCCATTGAAACGCACATTCTGGACAGATCAATAGGTTTTGATCTTGGTAGACAAATTCGGAGTTACATTTAGGGCATGAAGGAAGTGACATAAGTTTCTACTTTATTTGTTTAACCACTGCTCGGTTTGGCTGATATTACCATTTGAGCGGGTGCCTCTTATTTATTTCAATTTTTATGCATAAAAAAGCCCCGGTTAATTCCGAGGCTTGTTAAATATTTCGATTCTCCGATTAAGCTGCTTTCTTTCTTCTGGAAAAACCAATTCCTACTAACCCTAGACCAAGTAGAGCTATACTTATGGGCTCTGGAATTGTTGCGCTGCTAACAAGAATGTTGTCAATTGAAAATTCAGGATTCCCTCCTAAACCAGAAAAACTAACACTGGTTAAGTTGACAAAGTTGTTATTGAGGAAAAAAGTTTCCATACCATTAACAGGATCTTTAAAGAGATCTAGATCAAATACTTGAGATGTAGATCCTCCACCGCTAAAAAATCCTGTAACACTGATTGAAGTTGCCCAAGTATGGGGTTGCTGAATCCAGCTTTCGCCTCCACTAAATTGGGTTAGATCAAAAACTGAGCCATTTGATATGGTAATAGCGGAATCATTTAATGAAGTAAGCCGAGTGGTTCCGTTGCCTGAAAAGTCCGTGCCACCTTGGCCAGAATTATCCCAAATGATTGCGAATGAACCGGAATGAGCAATCTCAAAGCCTCCACTAAAAACGCTTGAATTATTGTAATTGGTATAACTTGGCAAATCTTCAAAATCGATAAGACCTGCATTGGTATATCCGGTGAATATAAAAGCAAATAAACATATAATTTTTTTCATACTATTTTCCTTAATTTAAATAATGTTAATTTAACTAAATAAGCAATTACAATACCAACACTTAATGGATTGATTTTACTAGTGAAATAATCAGCACTTGTGAATTGTGTAAAAATTACTGACAGGAAGCTTACGTTACCAACGCTTGTATAAGCGGAAAAAAATTGTTGGCTAAATGTTGAACGGAGTGAAAACAGCCAACTTATGTGGACTCCCCCTTGTCAACAACAAAAATAATAACACAAAGAAATTAATGCAGACTTATGTACGAGTTCTTAATTGATAAGCTATCCTAGGCTCTTTGATATTTACGCGAACTGGCTGGCAAAGCTGTAAAGCGAGCGCTAAGCTCTCTGTTGGTTACTGACTAAACCAGCTGATTTTATCTTCGTTTTGCATTTTTGTTATTTAAACGCTTTTTAAACTTAATTTTTATCTTTTGTTCGTTTCAAATTGCCAATAACTCAGCTTTATACCTGTATTACAGCAAGGTGCTAACGGTATTGTAAAAGCCCATTAAGTAATATAATTTAAAGAAGTTGTTATTATGAAGATACTCTATGATTGTTTGGGCCTGTAACAGAGCTTGGTTATTCTATTTGTTTTGATGTAAAGAATATGCCAGTTTAAAAAAACCGACTGCTATTCGCAGTCGGCAAAATGGGGAGCCTATGTCTAGTTGGGAACACCCCAAAACAAGTGTTAACAAACGTGACATGCACGCTGTTAACTTTTATTCACTTCGGTTTACTTATTTAGGTTTTCATTACTTAACTTTTAACTATTTCGCTTTTTAATTGCACTGCGTTGTTAGGCTCTGCTTTTGCTGTTTCAACAANNTAACTAACTCATCTTTGCTTAACGAGCTATCACCATTACTGTCAATTTCTTTAAAAGATTTGCTTAATAGTTTATTTTTGCTGACGTTAATTTCAGCTTTACTTAATACGCCATTTTTATCAGTGTCTAATGCACTGAAAATGAATTGATCTTGCACTAACGTTGATTGGCTTTGATTAAGTTCGATGTTTGAATCGTCAGCATTAACAAAAAATGATGCGGTAAATGCTACCCAAACTAGAGTGGTTACTTGGGTTAAGCTAATAGTTTTCATTATATTTTCCTTATGGTTTAAATTATTTTTCTAGTTAAATGATAAATAGTTCAATTACATCGCTAAAGTTACCTAGTTAAAACAATGTAAAAAACAGTGTAAAAACAATCTCATCAATCACATTGGGAGAGCTTGTTTTACGATCGACAAGGTAATAGCACAAGTTGTGCCAAAAACATAACCGTATGTTTTTATTGGGATTTAATTAAAAATCATAAATGATAACGCTAGAAACTGTCGCTAGTTAACAACAGTGTTTTTAAAAACAAATAAACTCAGCAGAATAAATATCGTGTAAAAGCACAAAAGACATAAATAACAACAAGTTGACTGTAACAACAAAGATAAAACTGTCTGTCGCTAAATAACGACAGTATTGTTTTCTGCTCAAAATTAGCATAAAAAGGACGTGGAATTAGATCTAGGGAAGTTACCGTGCAAACGAGTAAAAAAAATAAAAAAGCTAAAGGAGTCGATAAGCAATTTTTTAATCGGCTTTCTATCGCCAGCACCGCTTTGTCTAAACTAGCGATTAATAAGCTAGCTATTTATAAGTTATCGATTAGCCAATTAACATTATTAGGTTTTACCTTGGTAGCCCTGCCGCTAGTTATGGCGCTGCTTTTTAGTGCACAAAAGCTTAACAAGCTTGCTAAACAAAGTACTCAGTCTATTTATTATGTTGCGCAATTAAGCCAACTAAGCAACAAACTTGGTGATGCTTTAGCTAATACTGAACGCTCTGCCAGTCAGTATTTAGTGTTAAAAGATGCCGATTTATATAAAGCTTATAGCGAGCAGCAGCAGAAACTAGCAAAATTAATTAATCAGGCATTAACAAATCAGCAAGACGATAAACTGATCCAGTTATTAACTTCGCTTAAAACACATGACGCACAAATAAAACAGAACATTAGTGAGGTTGCCAGTCAGTTAGCTAATAATTCAACTCATAACACCAACGGTAATAAAAACCACAGTGATGAATCATCAAGTAAGAAAACACTTGAACTGAGCAAGCTTCAACAACAATTTAAGCAGCTAATAATCATTAAAGAAAAAATAAAACAGCACAGTAATGTCATCATCAATAAACAGGCTAAAAATATTGACCATTTTGCCAAGCAAACTAGCGATAACCTTATTAATAGCTTATTTAGTATTCCGATCACGTTATTAATTGCTGTCATTTTTATTTTGTTAATCACAAGACCACTGAAGCGTTTAATAAACAAAATAAACACCTTAGAACAGGGTAACTTTCAAGAAAAAATTAGCTTAGATGGTACAACCGAAGTGATCGCCATAGCAGAAGCGTTAGAAACAATGCGCCAGCGTTTACACAGCTTAGAGTTACAAAAAACCAGTTTTATACGGCATATATCTCATGAGCTGAAAACACCATTGGCCGCGATAAGAGAAGGCACTGAGCTTATTTATGATCACAGTGTTGGCTCGTTAAATGATGATCAGCAAGAAATATGCAATATCATCAAAACGAGTGTTAACCGCTTACAGCGCTTAATTGAAGATTTACTCGATTTTAATATAGTGCTTGATTCAACTAGCTTGATCAAAGCTGAAAATATCAGCTTCAATAATTTGATTGATAACGTTATCGAGCAACGAAAATTGGAAATAAAACGCAAAAAATTAACGCTTAATTTTCATGGTTCGCCACTCTCGCTTTATTGTAACGCTAAGCAACTAAACGTTATTTTAGATAATTTACTCTCTAATGCGATAAAATACGCGCCGGTAGCATCAAGTATTACCATCAAACAGGTAAACAAAGGCGACCAATTAGCCATTAGCATTATAGATAAAGGCCCCGGTATGAGTCTGGCTCAACAGGCACAGGTTTTTGATGCTTTTTATCAAGGAACACCACCAGAAAATAGCCAAATAAAAGGCAGCGGTTTAGGTTTAACCATAGTAAAAGAGTTAGTCATGCGTCTACATGGCTATATTCACATAGAAAGTAACAACAATAGTCTAGCGGAACAAGGCACAGGTATTACGGTAACCTTACCCAATAGCGCTTTTATTACTAATATTAGCGCCAATGTTAATACCAGTATTAACAACAATGGAATATGAAGAGTTTTTCAATGAAAATAATTTATAACGTCAGCATATTGATTAGTCTATCAATGATGTTAACAGCTTGTCAGCTTACCAATTATCAAGATGATGAGATGAGCTATGATAAAATAGAGATAAGTTACAGCAGTTATTATTTATGGCTAAAANNCCTTATCTTCAGCAGAGTTGCTGCTTGAAATAAAGCAACAAGAAAACCGACTTTCATCAGCAGAACACAATGATTACGAGACACTGCAACGAGAAAGCAAATTACTGCTGATTTATAGTTTACCTAACCCAGCAGTTTACCGTCCTTATCAAGCCAAAGCCTTATTGAACAAGTTTTTGTTACCTGACAATGCCAGTAATAAGGCTAATATTAATACAGACACTAATTTAGCTTTTATGGTGATGTTAAGAGATCAGCTTAACTCTCAATTACACTTGCTTAGTAAACAAACAAAACTTGAGGATTTATTTCTAGCTGAACAAGATAAGAACAAGGCTGAAATTATTCACCTTAAAAAGCAATTAAGACAATTAAAAGCGATTGAAAAAAATATTAGTGGTCATGCATTGACAAATGACCCGCAATAATTTAACAAAGCTCGCCTAAGTAAACATAAGCACCGATGATTAATAATGAGAAAATTATGACTAATACCAGTAAAGTTAGCGCAATAACTGATGCAACGGCTGCTAAAATATTGATTGTTGATGATGATCCTAGTTTATTACGATTATTAAGTATTCGCCTTTCTGCCGCGGGTTATCAGGTAGAATCTGCTGCCAATGCTAAAGTAGCCTTAGGTACACTGCAAAGTTTTGTTCCACAAGTCGTTATTAGCGACCTTCGTATGGAAGGCATGGATGGCATGGCTTTGTTTGAACAAATAAGGCAGCAGCACCCAAACTTACCCGTGGTGATAATGACCGCGCACGGCACAATTCCCGATGCGATTAATGCGACTAAACAAGGTGTATTTAGCTTTCTCACCAAACCGTTTGAAAGCCAAGAACTTTTAGAAACAGTGCAGCAAGCAATACGCTTACAGCCCAGCCGCAGCCAAGATAATAAAAACGCAGATAAATGGCGTAGTAATATTATTAGCCGCAGCACAGTGATGGCCTCATTGTTACAGCAAGCAAAACAAGTTGCCATGAGTGACTTTAGTGTACTTATCCATAGCCAAAGTGGTACAGGTAAAGAATTACTAGCCAAAGCGATTCATTTAGCCAGCCACCGTAAAAGTAAAACGTTTACTGCAATAAACTGCGCCGCAATTCCTGAGCAGTTACTGGAGTCAGAGCTTTTTGGTCATTGCAAAGGCGCTTTTACTGGTGCGGAAAGAAACCATCAAGGTTTATTTCAGGCGACCGATGGTGGCACACTCTTTTTAGATGAAATTGGCGACATGCCATTAAGCTTTCAAGTAAAATTATTAAGGGTATTACAAGAGAAAGAAGTACGCCCCGTTGGCAGTACACAATCGATTAAAGTTGATGTGAGAATTATTTCGGCTAGTCATAAAAACTTAACCCATGCGATTAAAAATAATACTTTTCGGGAAGACTTATATTATCGACTTAACGTAGTGGAATTAGAGCTACCTCCACTAGCAGATCGCCGAGAAGATATACCGCTATTAGTACATTATTTTTTAAAACAAGCAGTGAGTCGCTCAAATTCAAGCATTAAAACCATTAGCCAAGAAGCGATGGAAGTGCTTATTAGCGCGTCGTGGCCAGGTAATATCAGGCAATTACAAAATGTGGTAGAACAAGGTATCGCGCTGTCTAGCGAAAGTGTCATTGGTGCAACATTAATTAAAAATGCGCTTCGTGATAAAACCACGCAGTTTCCTTCATTTCAACAGGCAAGGGATCATTTTGAACGTGATTATTTGGCTAAGTTATTAAAAATAACCGCGGGTAATGTTTCACAAGCGGCGCGCATTGCTCAACGTAATCGCACTGAGTTTTATAAGTTGCTAAATCGTCATCACTTAGTTGCCGAAGCGTATAGAGAAGATTAACTTAACGTGTTTCATCAGGTGAAAGTGTAAAGTCTAACGCTCGTACCTTGATGTTAACCCCTGCGTTAATTAATTCTTGATAAAAGTCGCCTAAGTCGCAATAACTTAACTGCTGACAAACAATGACGTATTTTAATATAGCCGCTTTGTCACTTTTTAAAGATGCACGTTTGAGCCAATAAAGCGCTTTATCTAAATCCTTATCGACAAACTGAGCGTTAAGATACATTTGCGCTAAATTAACCTGCCCTTGTGCATACTCCCGCTCAGCAGAACGTGTAAATCGCTCGAATGCTTGAGAGAAATTATCTTCCATGTAGGTTGATTTAAGTAAACTCAAGCCGGCAAGATTATCTCGTTTGCCTGGAATATATAAATGGCTATTATCTTCTGCAGGAGCCGGATTAACATAATTACCATACAGCACATTTAGCTTAGGACGTTTTACCTTAAGAATGGCAGCACTAGCGCGCATAGACTTTAATTGAGATATCTTAAAGTCATAACGTTTAGGTTCAAAAAATTTGGCATAAAGTAACTGGCCATAACGAATACTGTCAATTAAGCCTTGTTGTTGCCAATAAAAGACATTGCTGTAACGTAAGGTAATAACATCACCCGTAATATCAACAACTTTAGCGAGGCGGTATTTTTCTCTTGGTCGTAAATCGTCACTTAATACACGAAAATCAAGGAAGTACACATCACTGATTTTAGGTGAGCTAATAAATGAGTCTGTTTCTCGCTCTTCTTGAAGACTTTTATAATAGCCATTAACAAGCATCGCAAGTAAAATGAGTCCGACAACAATTTTAATATAAAAAGCAACACTCGCTTTTAAAGGTAAAAACTTTCTTACTTTTGATTGTTCAGACATCACCTTGGGAGGTTTACCCGTTGATTTTTCAGTTGGCTCCTTAGTTAATTCTTCAGCTAAAGTCTCGCCTGCGTTTGATGACAAAATACTTACCCCGAATGATATTATGCTATGAGTCTAGCTTGTAGCCAAGTAGAAATATCGGTTATCTGTTCAGGTAAAACACTATGTTCCATGGCATAACTTTGCCATTGAATTGGATAACCGTTATCAACCAATAGCTGATGAGCTGTTTTTCCTGCTGACAATGGTACAACACCATCTTGCTCACCATGATGCTGTAAAATCGCAGTGTTCTCATTGGCGTTATGACAATTTTCAGGCAAGGCATCAGCTGTAGGTAAATAACAAGATAAAGCTAAGATACCCGCGAGTTTTTCTGGGTAACGTAAAGCAGTAAACAAACTTAATACACCTCCCTGACTAAACCCCGCTAAAACAATATTGCTCGCGGCAATACCTGAGTCTATTTGTTCTTGCAACAGTATTTGCACTAATCGCTCTGATTCTAGTACGCCTGTCATATCAGCACGGTTATGTAAGTCCATGCTTTTTATGTCGTACCATGAGCGCATGACATAACCTTGATTAATCGTAACGGCTTGCTCGGGTGCATGAGGGAAAATGAAACGAATGCTGTGATCGGCAGGTAAATTAAGTGCAGGTACGATTGGGGCAAAACCATCACCTGAATCTCCCAAGCCATGTAACCAAATAACACAAGCAGTAGCTGGAATTTTAGGCTCGATAATAATGCGTTCTAACGGTGAAATTGACATATTGAATAGGTACTCTTACGACTGCATAATAAAATTGTTTTTTATCATAGCAAGCCCGTAAATCAAATAACAGCCAGAGTATTATTCAAGGTGGAAATGTAGCCTTTGTGACTAAGCACATTTGAAATGATTTATGCCAAAGTAAATTGACAATTAATAAAAAAAAGCACCAAACTTAAAGAATGGTGCTTTACGTTTAGTACTTTAAATAATGCAAATTTTAAAACGAAATTAAAATTATTTTTTAGATCGACGTGATACTAAACCAATCATTCCTAATGCAAAAATAGCAAGTATTGATGGCTCTGGCACATCGACGTTTTCAACATAACGTACCGTTGAGCGTACTGCATCTGTACCGTAAGAAAGAGTCGGATTTGCAAATCCGCCACTTGGATAAGAAGTTCGGTTATAACCTGCAGTATGTGTAACATTGTTCGCAACAGATGCTCCCATCATAGCTGTTGCCTCTGAACCAACAATGCCTGCAACGCGATATGTACCCGCAATTAAAAACATTGGGCTTATGTCTTGAATAAACCATTGAGCTAATGACGAGTTACTTGCAACCACATCACTAGAGTTGGTTACTAAAGCTTCTACTAATAAGTTACCAACACTATCCCATAACCCGACACGATGATCTTCAGATAATCCATCCAAGCCAATATCAATATAACCTAAGCCATCAATAGTAAAGTCAGACAACAAGGTAAATTCACTTCCTGCAACGTAATTTCCGCCACCATAACTACTTGATGTAGAGTTCACTTGTGCGTCAATTATCAATCCTGCATGGGCAACACTAAAGAACTGACTAACTGCTAAAATTAATCCTGCAGTAACCGTATTTAAAAATTTATTCTTCATTAGACCTTCCTCTTAGCACCTACCACTTATTGGTAGACATCATAAAGTTATTATTGAATGAAGAGGTAGCAAAGTTCACGCCAAAATAAAAATACTAAATGCTTTTAGCAAGATATCCAATCGAGTCAATTAAATTAATATAACAGTGTAAAAAAATCAGACACTACTAGATGATGTATTATATCATTATAATAACTGACCAATATTACGTTGAAAAAATCTACATCGATACAAATTGATAGTGTTTTACTATCACAAGTGAACAAAGTGCCGATTCGCAAGTAGGTAATCATCCTTTTATTGATCTAACTCGAGCTAACTCAGCTAGCATTTAATACAATAACCTTGTTATAAAATGAAACTAATTCAACTTATATTGCCAAGGTAAAATAACCATGATGCAAATTACCGATCTGCAAAAAGAGCAAAAGATTACTCCCTTCCTTCGTTTAGGCTTTAGACCCTTTTTCCTAAGCGGTGCTGTATTTAGCATAATTGCTATTACGCTTTGGCTATTAATGTATAAAGGCAGTGTTAATTTAATTCCATTGGGTGGAGGTAATTGGTGGCATATTCATGAAATGATTTTCGGTTTTGGCTGTGCCATTATTGCTGGTTTTTTACTTACCGCGGTACAAAATTGGACAGGCGTTCGCGGCGTTCAGGGTAAGACTTTACTGCTGTTATTTTTATTGTGGTTAGCTGGTCGAGTTGTAGTATTATTTCCTAACCTGCTAGGAGAGCTATTAACCACCATTATAGATATAAGTTTTCTCCCCATTGTTGCATTTGTTTTAGCCAAACCTATTTTAGCGATAAAACAATACCGTAATTTATTTTTTGTGCCTTTGTTGACACTTTTCACCCTCGCTAATTTAGAAATGCATTTAGCGCTTTATTACCCACAAACCTTTAGCGTGACTTACGCAAGTTATGCAGGCGTAATGTTAGTCACTTTTCTCATGTCAGTAATGGCGGGTCGGGTAGTACCCATGTTTACCGCCAACGGTACACAAACAACTAAAACAACACCTATTAATTGGTTAGATAAAATAACTAATGGTACGTTAGCCATTGCCATGCTCAGTTTATTACTTGAACCCATTGTCGGTTTTTCATCATTGTTTTTTGGTGTATTACTTATTATCGCGGGTGTTTTTCAAACCATACGTTGGTTAAGGTGGCGCCCTTGGATCACTTTACATGTGCCATTACTTTGGTCAATTCACGGCGCAATGAAATTTATTAGCTTTGGCTTAGTTGTCTTGGGAGTAAGTTATTTAATACCCGAAGTACCAAGTAATCATGTTTGGCATTTACTCACTGTTGGCGGTATGGGTGGCTTAATTTTAGCGATGATATCTCGAGTATCACTGGGTCATACTGGTCGTCCATTACAACCACCAAAGGCAATGACAGTTGCTTATATACTTATACCTCTGGCAGCATTAACTCGTGCCTTTGGTCCATGGGTTTCACCTGAAAAAACCTTATTTTTTATTGATATGAGTGGTGGCTTTTGGTTAATCGCTTTTACCATTTTTGTCGTGACTTATGCTCCAATGTTAATGAGTGCAAGAAAAGATGGTAGACCTGGTTAAACCTAGTTAAAACTTACGCACAAGATAAATCAAGTATTTAGCTCCGTTTATCTTGTAACTTACTCCTTGAATCCCTACACTTTTATTTTATTGTTTCAGCTTTTTATTTCGAGCAAAAATATACTATGAAAGCCGTATTTTTAGATAAAAAAACTTTTAGTGATGCCATTGATTTAACCTCCATATCAAAACAAGTAATACAACTAACATGTTTTGATATTACTCATGACAAAGACATTGTTCAGCGTTGTATTGATGCGGAAATAATTCTCACGAATAAGGTTGTGTTCAATGCTGAAACGTTAGCTAAGCTCCCTAAGTTAAAACTCATTTGCATTACCGCAACAGGTTTCAATAATGTTGACGTTGAAGCTGCTCAAGCATTTGATATAGCGGTGACGAGTGTCAGTGGTTATTCAAGCCCCTCTGTTAGCCAGTATGTTTTTGCACAATTACTCGACTATTTTCAACAAATAAAACACCATAATGACAATACGCTGCAAGGCTGTTGGTCAAATATTGAAACTTTTTGCTATCACGGTAAAGGTTTTAGTGAATTAGCGGGAAAAACACTGGGTATTATTGGTTACGGTAATTTAGGAAAATCCGTGGCACGTATTGCTCATGCTTTTGATATGAAAGTACTTATCAGTGAACGAATTAATAGTACTGTGATACGTAGTGGTAGAACCACTTTTGAGCAAGTGATAGAACAAGCTGATATTGTTAGCTTGCATTGCCCGCAAACCAAAGATACGGAACAAATAATAAATAGCGATGTATTGAGAAAAATGAAAAACAACGCGGTATTAATAAATACCGCACGAGGTGCACTAATTGATGATATCGCGCTGCTTAATGCACTAAAAAACAAACAAATTGCTTACGCGATATTAGATGTTTTAAATCAAGAGCCTCCACCTGCTGATCATATTTTTCTTAACGCGATGCAGAATAAATTAAATAATTTAAAAATTACCGCGCATATCGCTTGGGCAAGTGATGAGCCTCAACAACGGTTAATCAACTTAGTCAGTGAAAATATTAACGCCTTTAAGAAAGGCGTTAAATTAAATCGACTTGATCGCTAATAATTTTTTTAAATAAGAGTAAACGTAACGCTTAGATTTAAAGTAACTACTTGATATGCATGCACGGTTATTCATGGACATTTATAGTGCCGCGTTTTATTCTAACGACAGAGTTTTATACTGTTATCTAGGAAATACTTAAAATGCGCATGGTTAATTCTATCAGAAGCAAGCCTATAAAAAATTTCAGCCTTATCTTCATCTCATTATGCTTAACGTTCATCGCAGGCTGTAATGGCCATACAGATAACGGTGATGAGAAAAGTGCTCAAATTGTCGATAACATACGCTTCGCCATTTTAGATAATCAAGGCAATAACAAACAAAGCTTTAACAAAAACGAAGTCATTACCTTGCAAGCAAGTGTCTTCGATGAGAATAACAATATTATTGCCAATAAGGCTGTAAATTTTTTAGCGACGATAGGCTCGCTAACAGTTACATCTAAACTAACCGATGATAAAGGTATTGCCAGTGTTAAGGTTACCAATGAAACCTTTACTTTAGGTGCAGGCACCGCAAGTGCTAATATCGGCGATATAAGTACTAGTTCTGTCGATTATGAATTTGTCGATAATGATAGTCCTGAATTTCCTCCTAATATTAACAGCAGTATGATGCTTGATGGTCAATTGGTAAACCAATTCAAAGCAAATCAAGAAGTACAAATCATTAGTACATTACTTGATGAAAACAACCAACCGATAAGCGATCAAGTCATTACTTTTACTGCAGATGTTGGCGTACTAAGTACCACTACAGCCTTAACTAATGAAGAAGGAGTTGCTAACGTCAGCTTAACCAATGAAAACATTAATGGACTTGATATTATTGGCGCAGGGGTTGTTACTAGCGCTTATGTTATTAGTAACAATAACGAAGAGACAACCAGCATTAGTAGTGCGCTAAATTATCAGGTACTTACCGCCGATGCCATTATTGATAGTGATATTCGTTTGGGGTATTTTGATGTAAACAATAATTTTGTCGAAGGAAAAATAGCACTATCCATAACAGACAAAAATATCAGTGCTGGTGGCACCTTAGGTCTAAGTGTTGATTTAGTTGATGAGACTGGTAATTTAATCGTTACGCCCATACCTGTCACCTTTACCTCTAATTGTGTACAAAACTCAACAGCGACTATTGATGAATCAGTACTCAGCATTAACGGTACTGCTAATTCAACTTTTGAAGATATTAGTTGTGCAGGCGCATCGGGTACTGACGATGTACTGCTAGCCAGTGTTGCCGTTAATGGCATAACGAATATCGCTAGCGAAACAATAACTATAAATGGTGAACAGTTAGGCTCAATTGAGTTTATCTCTGCCGAGCCTAACAACATTGTGCTTAAAGGGACTGGTGGGCAAAACAAACAAGAAACATCAACC
The DNA here is from genome assembly GCA_033852215.1 of Colwellia sp. GTDB lineage: Bacteria > Pseudomonadota > Gammaproteobacteria > Enterobacterales > Alteromonadaceae > Colwellia. The sequence goes on from JAWSUX010000190.1 coordinate 14,188, forward strand.
TTAACGTTTAAAGTAAAAAGCCAGTTAGGTAATGTATTAGCACAACAAGAGGTCGATTTTTCTTTAAGCACCTCTGTTGGTGATATTACGTTAAGCAGAACATCAGGCTTTACTAATAGCCAAGGATTAATATCAACACAAGTTTCAGCCGGTAACGTACCTACCGCTGTTAGAGTAACCGCTAGCGCCAATATGACTTTTAACGATGAAGAAATTCAAGTGCAAAGTCAGTCTGATTTATTATCAATTAATACCGGTTTACCTGAGCAACGTTCGATGACAATAGCCGCTACTATTCTCAATCCTGAAGCACATAGCCATAGCGGTGAAGAATCAATTATTACTGCTTGGTTATCTGATAATTTTCAAAACCCTGTGCCCGACGGCACTACAGTAAATTTTACCGCCGAAGGTGGTCAAATACAGCCTAGTTGTTCAACCATTAATGGCAGCTGTTTTGTTACTTGGGAAAGTACGGATCCAAGAGTGGATAATCACCGTGTTACTATTCTAGCGACGGCACTGGGCCATGAAACCTTTTTTGATACCAATGGTAACAATATTTTTGATGATGCTGACGGTGCGTCTATAAAAAACGTTACGGTTGATTCAGGTTTTGGGAACAACCAGGCCGAGGTAAACGGCTTTTTAGATATGTCTGAAGCTTGGCGTGATGATAATGAAAATAATGTTTATGATGATGGCGAAAAGTTTATTGATTATAACGATGATAAAGTTTTCAGCAGCGCTGATAATTTATTCAATGGCCCTCAATGTCAAGGAGCTAACTGTGCAGATTTAGACAGGCAAGCTATTCATGTCAGAAAAGCACTTACCTTAGTCATGGCTAGCTCGACTGCCGAGATGATATTAACCAATGGCGCCTCCAGTATTACTTATTATAATAGCTTAACCGGAGCTAATCCTGGCATCCCTTCTATTCCTGATGGCGCTACACAAGAATTTTTATTCAGCTTTGCCGACACTGGTATACCTAGCCAAACAATGCCTTTAGATACTACTGTTAATATTGTAACAAGCTCAGGTGAATTAGCAGGTCAAACAAACCTTCTTGTCGAGAATAACAATCAAGAGGGGTTCACATCGATGAACTTCTTTTTAATTAATTCAGCTGGTGGTGATGCTTCAACCGCTATTTTGACAATTACGATTACCACACCTAAAAACATTGTCACCAGCTTAACGCGTAGTGTTGAACTGCTGTAATGACTTGATTTACATGCAAGGAAAAAGGGGGGGGGACAAATTCCCAATACTCATTTCCTTATGTGCGGTGGCGAACGAGCTAAATCGCCACCTTCAAATAAATAGAATTAAATAATTAATAGAGGAGAAATAAGGATTGCGAAGGGGATGCTAACAAAGCTTTATTTATAAGACTAAGGTTTCACCATTAAGTTTTATCTTTAAATGGCGAACGATGTCTTCGCCAAATAAAGCTAGACCATCGCGTGTAATAATAAACGAAGAAGCACTGCCTGTTTCATGTGCAATAAAATTTTCATGCTTTAAAAAAGCAATAACGCCAATATGAGTCGCTCTTTTGTCAATATCATCATGCTCTGTACCAAATAAGTCACTAAAGCCTATTTGAGTCGGTGCAGGAAACTCTTTGGCTAAAGTACTAAGGATCAGTACCGCTGAATCATCAAATTTTTCTAAGTTCATCGTCATTTCATTCATCAATATATCACTTTTGTATGTTCTATAAAGATAGCACAGCTTAAAATATAAAGGGCACTATACCAATATATTAATTAATCAGCGGTAATGCGCCAATCAATGGCTTGTTTTTTATGCTCTGTTAACCAAGCATTGGCTTTGGAGAAATGTTGACAGCCAAAAAATCCACGGTACGCTGATAAGGGCGATGGGTGAGGCCCAGCTAAAACAAGATGCTTAGTTTGATCAATGTTTTTGCCTTTTTTATGTGCATGTGCACCCCACAAAATAAAAACACAACCGCTATGGTGTGCATTAATTTCACTAATAATTCTATCGGTAAAAGTTTCCCAGCCCAATTTAGCGTGAGAATGTGCTTTCGCTTGCTGTACGGTAAGTACGGTATTTAATAATAAAACGCCTTGCTCTGCCCATGATACTAAACTCCCATGTTCTGGGCTAACAAAGCCATCAATATCCGTAGACAGTTCTTTATAAATATTAACCAGTGACGGTGGTATTTTACATTTATTATCGGCAATAGAAGGTATAGAAAAGGCTAAACCATGCGCTTGCGGTATCTCATCATAAGCAAAACCATGGTAAGGATCTTGGCCTAAAATCACCACCTTAACATCAGGTAAATCTGTGTATTCAAAAGCGCGAAAAACATCTTCAGCTTTTGGAAAAACGGTAATACCCTTTGCCCGTTGCTGCTCTACTTCAATCATAAGCTGATGAAAATACTGCTGCGATTTTTCTTGTTCAATGATTGCCTGCCATTGCTTTTTGATCATCTAGATACTTCTTTTTCTGTTGTCACTAAACTAAAAAAGCGCGAACAAGTCGCGCTTTTAGGGAGTTAATCATTTCATGCTTATCGCTTTATGCTAATAGATAAGCTCGTAAATCAGCAAAGTCAGCAGCCATATCTTGAGATAATATAGGCTCTCCTGCACAGTCCGCTAACTCTTTAGGCAAACTGATTGGTTGCCCCAAAATACTCTCAACCACTTCTTTAAACTTCGCAGGGTGCGCCGTACCTAAAAATACGCCAAACTCTTCGTCAGTTGCACTATATTGTAGTGCTTTATAGGCTACCGCCGCATGAGGTTCGCTGATATAGCCTAACTTGCTAAGTTGTATTACGGTTGATTGCGTTTGTTCCTCATCAATTGAAACCGAGCTAACACAATCACTAGGCACGATATCCGACTTAAGCATGTGCTCAACACGAGGCCAGTTGTTTGGATTACTGACATCCATTGCATTAGAAATAGTCGCTACGGTATTATTTGGTGACCATTGACCTGTTTCTAAATAACGCGGTACCGTATCATTTACATTCGTAGCAGCAATAAAACGTTTGATAGGTAGACCCATTGCTTTAGCAAATAAACCTGCTGTTAAGTTACCAAAATTACCACTTGGAATAGAGAATACAATACTGCTCAAGTCAGTTTTTACACGTGATAACTGAGCAACAGCTTCAAAGTAATAACAAATTTGTGCTAACAAGCGACTAATATTAATTGAGTTTGCTGAGTTTAATCC
>JAWSUX010000625.1:0-628 GCA_033852215.1 Colwellia sp.
CTGTTTTAATTTACTGGTAATACGACCCCGTTCAGAAATGCTAAGTGATAAACTAAAGTTATCTGGAATGACGGAAATACTGCCACTACCTGATACTTCAACGCCTGCATCTGTATGATTAAAACTTGAGCCTTTGGCTTGCGTACCCGCACAACTACAACCGAACAGGATTAAAAGTACTAACTTAATATAATATTGATTCATCGCTACTGCCCTTTTATATATAAGATAAAGTCTTGTTTATCTTTCACTGAAGCTTTGCTTACGTCAAAAGTTTGCAATTTAAATACGGTCGATACACTTTATAAACTAACCGTGCTTTGACTGGGCAATTTTATTTTCGATATTTTTACGTGACGCTGCTATGTGTCGTCTCATTAATAACTCAGCCAATTCACCATCACGATCACTAATCGCTTGAATAATATTTGAATGCTCTGTAAAAGCTCTACTGGCTCTTGGGCTATGCATACCAAATTGACAACGATACATACGCACTAGGTGATATAGCTGACCACAAATCAGATTAATTAACTGGTTATTATGACTGCCAAGTATAACTTTATAATGAAAATCAACATCGCCTTCTTCTTGGTAATAAGCAACGCCTTCTTTTAATGCTTTGCTA
>JAWSUX010000191.1:0-2701 GCA_033852215.1 Colwellia sp.
TACTGGCAGATAATGTAATTCAAGGAAAAACCACAAACAAAGCCGATATTTTACACGCAGTGATCCAAGGTGCGGGTTTAAGAGTACGCCCTGTGGTGATGACAGGCGGTACAGTTATTGTAGGTTTATTACCCATTTTATACGGTACCGGTACTGGCTCAGAGGTAATGAGTAGAATAGCGGCGCCTATGGTCGGCGGCATGGCTAGCGCTATGTTGCTAACACTTTTAGTATTACCGACACTATTTTACTTATGGCGCTGCACTGGTGTAAAAAACCACCCTATTGATAAAAAACCAATTAAACAACAAATAAAAGACTCTTAATATAAAAGTGAGAATGAATATGTCAGACCAATTTATTAAATCAAAAGCCGCCATTGCTTGGGGGCCAAAGCAACCATTGTCCATCGAAGAAGTGGATGTCATGCTACCCCGTAAAGGTGAAGTATTAGTTAAGGTTGTTGCCTCCGGCGTATGTCATACCGATGCTTTTACTTTATCTGGCGATGATCCAGAAGGTATTTTCCCGGTGATTTTAGGTCACGAAGGTGGTGGCATTGTCGAGCAAGTTGGTGAAGGGGTTACTAGCGTGCAAGTAGGCGATCATGTGATTCCGCTATACACACCAGAATGTGGTGAGTGTAAATTTTGTTTATCGGGCAAGACTAATTTATGCCAAAAAATTCGTCAAACGCAAGGCAAGGGTCTAATGCCTGATGGTACCACCCGCTTTTATAAAGATGGCCAACCTATCTTTCACTACATGGGATGCTCCACCTTTTCTGAATATACGGTATTACCTGAAATTTCTTTAGCAAAGGTTAATAAGACAGCACCATTAGAAGAAGTTTGCTTGCTTGGCTGCGGTGTTACGACAGGTATCGGCGCAGTAATGAACACAGCAAAAGTTGAAGCAGGCGCAACCGTTGCTATTTTTGGTTTGGGTGGTATTGGGCTTTCAGCGGTTATTGGCGCAACCATGGCAAAAGCAAGCCGAATTATTGCTATTGACATTAACGAAAGTAAATTTGACTTAGCCAAAAAACTAGGCGCGACCGACTTTATTAATCCGACAAATTATGACCAAGCTATTCAAGATGTCATTGTTGATTTAACTGATGGCGGTGTTGATTACTCATTTGAATGTGTTGGTAACGTAAACCTAATGCGCTCTGCTTTAGAGTGCTGTCATAAAGGCTGGGGAGAATCTGTTGTGATAGGCGTTGCGGGTGCAGGACAAGAAATATCAACGCGGCCATTTCAATTAGTAACAGGCAGAGTGTGGCGTGGCTCTGCATTTGGCGGTGTTAAAGGTCGTACTGAATTACCCGATTATGTGGAGCGTTATTTAGCGGGTGAATTCAAGTTAAGTGACTTTATTACACATACCATGCCGTTAGAAGACATTAATGAGTCGTTTGAATTGATGCATAAAGGCGAAAGCATCCGCAGTGTTATTCATTTTAATAAATAAATTTACCGTCTAGCTTATTATTTTAGTCACTGAAGCTCAAGCGGTAAGTTAGGCTGCTTTAAGGTATAAAAATGACCCTTGAAAATTTAACGGTTAATAAAAGTTTTGGCGGTTTGCACAAACAATACCGTCATTACGCTGAAACAGTAAACTGCGATATGCGCTTTGCTATCTACTTGCCACCGCAAGCATCAAACGGTAAAAAAGTACCCGTATTGTATTGGTTATCAGGCTTAACCTGTACTGACGAGAATTTTATGCAAAAATCAGGGGCTCTAGCTATTGCTGCTGAATTAGGCATCGCGATAGTCGCGCCTGATACTAGCCCTCGTGGTAGTGATGTCGCTGATGACGATGGTTATGATTTGGGCCAAGGCGCAGGATTTTACGTTAATGCGACGCAAGCACCATGGGATCAACATTATCAAATGTATGATTATGTTGTTACCGAGTTACCACAACTTGTTGAAGCGAATTTTCCAGTCTCAACTAAACGCTCCATTACTGGACATTCAATGGGCGGACACGGCGCATTAACTATTGCCATACGAAATCCTAAACGTTATAAGGCAATGTCAGCATTTAGCCCGATCAGCAACCCGATGAACTGCCCTTGGGGACAAAAAGCTTTTACTGCTTACTTAGGTACAAACAAAGAAAATTGGCGTCATCATGATGCTAGCGTATTAATGCAACAGGCAAAACACTTTGTGCCCTGTAAAGTTGATCAAGGCACTGCAGATAATTTTTTGCATGAACAATTAAAGCCAGAAACGTTAGAGGCCGCAGCCAAAGTACATAACTACCCGCTAGAGTTAACTCTTCATGAAGGTTATGACCACAGTTATTATTTTATTGCCAGTTTTATCGCAGACCATCTACGTTTTCATGCGCATTACCTAAAAGCATAAAACAGCGTACAGTCGCAAAATAAACCTGTGGCGGAGAGTTATTCGCCTGCTCACAAAACATATTGGAAATAATATATTAACTACTCTACTATTAATTACATCAACCTAACATTGGATACTTTTTTAATAAAATTTATTTAAAAAGTGAATTAAAAATAGGGATAAATCAATGCCAATTAAAGTTGTTTATATAGATGATGATGAACTGTTATGTCAGATGTTTGAAGAGTATTTACACTCCGATGAAATTGAGGTAACAACGTTTACGGATGAAAAAATAGCAATAGCAAACTGTAATAACACCAAGCCCGATT
>JAWSUX010000017.1:0-13485 GCA_033852215.1 Colwellia sp.
ACCTTAAGTGAACGGCATTACGCTTTAGCGAGTTTTTTTATATCTAAAATTCATGTTGCAGATAAAAATACTTTACGTCTAATTTTCTAACAGCAACAGCAACAGCAACAGGTAAATGAATACTATTTTTTGCTATGGCGTTGCTGTAATACCGCCATTACTTCACTTAAGTCAATTTTCTGGTCTTGCAGTAAAACTAAAGTGTGATAGAACAAGTCAGCACATTCACCCAGTAAATCATCTCTGGTTTCAGCGACCGCTGCAAGAGCAACCTCAACGCCTTCTTCTCCAACTTTTTGAGCCATTTTAGTTGTGCCACGAGAAAACAAGTGTGCAGTATAACTGTCTTTCGGATCATCACCCTTACGACTAGCTATTACTTGCTCAAGTTGACTTAAAAAGTTTTGTTGTGTTAACTTTTGCTCTGGAAAACAAGATTCAGTACCTAAATGACAGCTAGGTCCAATAGGCTCACAGGCAATCAATAAACTGTCTTGATCGCAATCGGTGAGTACTTGTTTAACTTGTAAAAAATTACCTGAAGTTTCACCTTTGACCCAGAGAGCTTGTTTTGAACGACTAAAAAAAGTCGCTTTACCTGTAGCTAATGTTGCGGTTAATGATTCTTGATTCATATAACCTTGCATTAATATCGCACCAGTGGCGGCATGTTGAATAATGGCAGGAATAAGGTTATCCATTTTCTGCCACGCTAATTGATTAATATTTTCATTGGAAACTAACATGGGCGTACCTCAATATTTTTTGTGCGTAAATAAGCTTTTAAGTCGCTAATAGTGATGATTCCTTTATGAAAAACAGAGGCAGCGAGTGCACCGTCAACATCCGCTTGCTGATAAACGTCGTTGAAATGCTCAATTGTACCCGCACCACCTGATGCGATTAGCGGCACATTACATACAGCACGTGCTTGTTTTAGTTGTTTGATATCATATCCTTGGCGAACACCATCTTGGTTCATACAATTAAGTACTATTTCTCCAGCACCTAAACTGACGACCTTTTCTATCCAATCGAAAGTCGTCCAGTCTGTTTTCTGTGTGCGTTTTTCATCGCCAGTAAACTGATAAACTTGGTACTTACCCGTGTCTTTATCATAATAACTGTCAATGCCTACTACGATGCATTGTTGGCCAAAAACATCCGCTAAGCGGCTGATTAATTCAGGATCAAGTAAAGCAGGAGAATTAATTGATATTTTATCAGCACCCATCATTAAAATTTCTTTAGCGTTAGCTTCACTTTTTATGCCACCAGCAACACAAAAAGGAATATCAATCACTTCAGCAATACGGCTAACCCAACTTTTATCGACAACGCGGCCATCACTACTGGCAGTAATATCATAAAAAACTAATTCATCAGCACCTGCTTCGGCATACTTTTGTGCTAATGGCACTATATCGCCAATAATTTCATGGTTACGAAATTGCACCCCTTTAACAACTTTGCCATCTCGAACGTCCAGGCAAGGAATTATGCGTTTGGCCAGCATGCAATCGCCTCCTCTAACGTAAACTTACCTTCAAGTAATGAACGGCCTAAAATAACACCGCTGACACCTGTTGGAATTAGCGCTTTGATATCATCAAGGCAACCTATGCCACCAGAAGCTTGCCAAGCGATGCTTGGGTATTTTTGGCACAGCTCACTATAAAGAGAAACATTAGAGCCGCTAAGCGTGCCATCTTTTGAAATATCGGTACATAGAATATGTTTAATGCCAGCATTAATGTATGCATCAAGTAAATCTTCTAAATTAACACCACTGTCTTCAATCCAACCATGGGTTGGTAACGTTTTGTTACCCTGAGCATCAATTTTAATATCCAAGGCTAATACTATTTTTTCACCGCCATAAACACTAAGCCATTCTAGTACTAACTCAGGCTGTTTAATCGCTAAACTTCCAATAACTACGCGATCTGCACCTAAAGATAACAGTTGATCAACATCTTCTTTACAGCGAATACCGCCGCCAACTTGAATTATCATGTCAGCGTGATTAACGACGGTTTTAAGTGTACTCAGTTGACGTTTAGTGCTGTCTTTTGCGCCATCTAAGTCGACAAAGTGCATTACGGTAGCACCCGATTTAGCATAAGCTTGCTGACGTTCTTGTACTGTGTATTGATAATTTGTTTTTTGGCTATAGTCGCCTTGGTATAAACGTACTACCTGACCATCTATAAGATCTATTGCAGGAATCATCATAGGTTTACTAGCTCCTGTGGTGCTAACTCTAAAAAGTTTTGAATTATTTTACTGCCTAATGTGCTTGAGCGTTCAGGGTGAAATTGACAACCAATAAAGTTATCTTTAGCAATAGCCGCTGAAAATTTACTACCGTAGTCACAGCTCGCAATTGTATATTCACTAATAGGTGCAGCAAAGCTATGCACAAAGTAAAAGTAATCATCAACTGAAACACCGTTAAATATTGGATGATTTGATACCTGCGTTAATGTGTTCCAGCCCATATGAGGTAAACGATTTTCTTGCGCATCTAACGGCTCTACTTTAGTCGGTATTAAACTTAAGCAAGCTACTGTTGATGACTCTTTTCCTTCAGTTGATGACTCTGTCATCAACTGCATGCCTAAACAAAAACCTAAAACCGGTTGAGTTAAGCCCTGTAATGTTTCAACTAACCCTTTTGCAACGATGTTTTTCATTGCGTGCTTAGCACTACCAACACCGGGGAAAATAACTTTGCTAGCTTTTTTGATTAGCTCAATATCATCTGTAATGGTTACTTGATAACCCAAACGTTCAATAGCAAATTTAACGGATGATAAATTAGCGCAGCCAGTATCAACAATAACATTCATTAGCTCATTTACTTCTTTGGTCATTACAAGCTACCTTTCGAACTAGGCATGTCATCGCCATCAACTTTAATTGCCTGACCTAATGCACGGCCAAATACTTTAAATAAACTTTCTACTTGGTGGTGACAATTACCTTTGCTTGTTGATAAATGTAAGGTAACTAACATAGAATCAGCTAGCGAGCGGAAAAAATGTGGGATCATTTGTGTCGACATCGTGCCAACATTACCGCTGGTAAAATCAGCATCAAATTCTAACCATGGTCGTCCTGATAAGTCTATAGCACACTCAGCACGGCATTCGTCCATCGGTAAAACAAAACCAAAACGGCCGATACCACGTTTATCACCCAGTGCTTGTTTTAATGCTTGGCCAAGCGCCAGTGCAGTATCTTCAACACTGTGATGATCATCAATGTGGTAATCACCACTCACAGTGCACTGCAAACTAAAACCGCCGTGTGTAGCTATTTGATCTAACATGTGATCAAAAAAACCTAGGCCAGTTTCTATTTTATTGTCACCCTTTTTATCTAAATTTACCGTAACATTAATATCTGTTTCTTTAGTGGTACGCGTAATGCTTGCTGTGCGAGGCTGTGAAAACTGCGCTAATATTTGTTCACTCACTTGAGACCAACCGAAGGTGTTTTGGTCATACTTAATGCCAACTATTCCCATACTAGCCGCAAGCCCCATATCGGTTTCTCTGTCACCAATAACATAAGAATTAGTGAAATCCACTCTTCCTTGTTGTAAGTAATCACTTACTAAACCAAGTTTTGGTTTGCGGCAATTACAGTTATCTTCATCAAAGTGTGGGCAAAGCAATACATCGTCAAATATCACACCTTGTGAAGAAAATAGTTCCATCATTTTATTATGAGGTAAATCAAAGTCCGCTTGCGGAAAACTACTTGTTCCTAAGCCATCTTGGTTTGATACCATGACGAGTTTAAAACCTTTTGCTTGTAATTTTAATAGCTCAGTAATGACGTTTGGCTCAAAAACTAGTTTTTCTAAGCTATCAAGCTGTTTATCAATTAGTGGCTCTTCAACTAAAGTGCCGTCACGGTCGATAAATAATATTTTTTCTTGTTTGAAACTCATAAAATGTCTCTTAATTTCTTATTTTATAGTTAAGTGTTTTATAGCCAAGTATTCTAAGTCAAGGTTAGTTGCTAACGGCTTAGCTCAATATTTGCTTTAACTGATTTATCTCTTGCTCGCTGCCTATGCTAATACGTAAACAGTTCTCTAGCTGTAATTGTTTTGATTGGTCACGAATCAAAATATTATTCTTCATGAGTAAATCAAATAGTTGCGTCTTTTTCTCTGCGCTATTACAGCGAAATAAAACAAAGTTAGCATCGCTGTTAAATACCTTGCTGCACCAATCTTGCTTGTTAAGCCAATGAGTTAGGCTTTGGCGTAATACATTAGTTTCGTCAACACGTTCAGTCATCAATGCAAGCTTATTACTTAATGCTTTGCTAGCAATCTCTGCTACAGGCGCTGAAATAGGGTAGGGTGCAATCACTTTGCTAAGCAAAGTGATAACTTCTGCACTTGCCAAAGTAAAACCACAGCGTAAACCTGCTAAAGCAAAAGCTTTTGATAAGGTGCGAAGCACAATAACATTATCAAAATCGGCGATAAGTTTTACACAGCTCTGCTTAGGACTAAATTCTATATATGCTTCATCAACAACAACCATGGCCGTATCTTTAAATAGCTCAATAGCAGCAAGTATTTGTTCTTTTGGCAGTAAGTTTCCTGTTGGATTACCTGGTGAACATAAAAATACAACTTTTACCTTACCAACTTGTTGCTTTAAAGCGTTTAAATCAAGTTGACAGTTTTGGTTAAGTGGTACTTTAACGATACTCGCACCATGGTTTTCAGCACTAATAGCGTACATACCATAGGTAGGTGGACAAATTAAAATACTGTCTTGATAAGCACGACAAAAACTGCGAATAATTAGCTCTATGCCTTCATCGGCACCACGTGTTGCAAGCAATTGTTCTTTGGCTAAACCGCAATATTGGCTGTAAGCATTAAGTAAACTTTCAGGCTGAAAATCAGGGTAGCGGTTTATATTTTCAGCACTTAACTGATACTCACCAGTACCTGCTGCTTCATTAGCATTTAGCCATATCTTTTTTTGATTACTGTCATTATTGCCTGCTTGTGCTTCAGCACTTGAAAAAATTCGACGTGCCGATTGATAAGGCACCATAGATATTAATTCAGTGCGGGCTAATTTATTGATCAGTTCTGTCGTATTGTTGGTATTATTCTTTTCCATTTAAGGAACTACTCCTCTAACCTAATGGTTACAGCACGTTGGTGAGCATCTAAACCTTCGGCATCGGTAAGTTCAATAATACATTCGGCTAAACTGGCTAAACCGTCTTTAGATAATTCTTGCACGGTATAGCGGCGAGAAAAGTCAGCAAGTGACAAACTAGAAATTACTTTTGAATAACCATAAGTGGGTAATACGTGATTCGTACCGCTAGCATAATCACCAGCAGATTCAGGTGTATAAGCACCAACAAAAATAGAACCTGCATTACGTAAACTTCTAAGCAAGGCTTGTGCATTATCTGTTTGAATAATTAAATGTTCAGGGCCATATAAGTTTGATACTTCAACTGCTTGGTTAAGGTCTTTTGTTAAAATTAAACGTGATTGCGCTAATGCCTCACGCGCAATTTTTTCGCGTGATAATAACGACAGTTGCTTTTCAAGCTCGGCGGCCACGTTATTTAGCAATAATTCACTATCGCTAAGCAATATTACTTGGCTGTCGCTGCCGTGCTCTGCTTGAGATAATAAATCAGCGGCAATAAAAGCGGCGTTAGCGTTAGCGTCACCAATAACAAGTACCTCTGAAGGTCCCGCGGGCATATCAATAGCAAAACCAGCCACTTGTTGTGATAACTGTTTTTTGGCTTCCGTAACATAACGATTACCCGGACCAAAAACTTTATTCACCGCAGGAATACTTTGTGTACCGTAAGCTAAAGCGGCAATCGCTTGTGCACCGCCAACGGTATAAATTTCAGTAATACCACAAAGTTGTGCGGCAACAAGAATTTCGTTTGCCAACTGACCATTTTTATCTGGCGGACAAACTAATACCGTGCGTGTGCAACCTGCTAATTGTGCTGGTACGCCAAGCATTAATACGGTTGATGGTAATGGTGCAGAGCCTGCTGGAATGTACAAACCAACACTTTCAATCGATTCAGTTTTTAACGTGCAGACGACACCAGGGCGCGTTTCAACGGTGATATCCTTGGCAGTTTGTGCGCAGTGGAAAGATTTTATTTGATCATAAGCCGTATTAATCGCTTTAAGGCGTTTATCACTTAACGCAAGTTTGGCATTGTTCACTTGCTCGGTTGTTACCGCTAAAGTGCTAAGTGCAATACCGTCAAACTGCTCGGTTAATGTGAAAATAGCCTGGTCACCTTGGTTTTTAACTTGCGCTAAAATATTAGCAACTTGCGTTGATAATAAAGCGCTTTCGCTAATTGCAGGGCGGGCTAATGCTGATGTTTTTTGCTGAGCAGTTAAGTCTTGCCAGTTAATTACTTGTTGCAAATTAAGTCGATTAGTCATGATCTTTTCTCATTCACTTTTTTAATTCATTTATCAAATTTACTTAGCTCGCTGTTAGTGGGAATAATAGCAAAGAGATAGCACGGAGCTGACGATAGTCAGTGAGTACTTTCGATGCGGCTATTGTACCTACTAGCAATGAGGTTAGTGAATTTAGCCCATCATTTTTTCAATCGGCATTACTAGAATTGAGTTACAGCCTAATGCTTTTAATTGTTCCATGGTTTCCCAAAAGAAAGTCTCTGTAGCAACAACATGTACAGCCACTAAGTCGTCACGATCAGCGAGTGGTAAAATAGTCGGTGTTTCTTTGCCTGGCATTAGCGCGCTTACTTCACTGACTTTATCTTTCGGTGCATGCAGCATAATGTATTTACTTTCTTTGGCTTTCATCACCCCTTGAATGCGAGGAAGTAATGTATCAAGCGTTTTTTGCTTGCCTGATGAAAGTACAGCAGGGCTTTGAATCAGTGACGCTGATGAGGTGAAAATCACTTCAACTTCTTTCAAACCATTGGCTTCAAGAGTTGCACCAGTAGAAACCAAATCACAAATACCGTCAGATAAGCCAACTCGAGGCGCTACTTCTACAGAGCCTTTCAGCAAACAAAAATCGACCTTAATGTCATTGTTGCGGGCAAAGCGGTTTAATAATTGCGGATAAGTTGTCGCAAAACGTAAACCGTCTAAGCTTTTTATACCTTGATAATTAAATTCTTCAGGCATTGCTATTGATAAGTGGCAACCACCAAAGTTAAGCGCTGTAGTTTTTATGTACTCTGAATTTTGCGACATTAACTCACGTTCTAATGCGGCTTCTTCTAGCGTATTGTCACCGACAATACCTAAATCACATACGCCGTCCATAACTAAACCGGGAATATCACTACTACGTACACGCATAATATCAATAGGCATATTGCTAACGTGAGCGAGCAAACGTCTGTCGCTAACGTTTAATTTTAAACCGCAGCGTTTGAATAATTGTTGAGTATCGTCACTAAGGCGACCTGACTTCTGCATTGCAATGCGTAAACGTGGTTCTGATGTGCTCATAATATATATCCTAATCTTTAAATTTGTACATGTATATACAACTCTAGGGGCATTCAAAATGCGAAAAACCCCCGAGAGAGTGCAGACTCTTTCGGGGGTTTAGAATTTTACTTTAATAACATGCTTTGTTTTTGCATGACTAAATAAATCTTATACCACTGAAAGGCCTATAGCCCGCTCAGTGTTAAATGTTATAACGCTGAATGGACTAGAGAGTATGATGTCGATGATGTCGCTTATTCAGGTTAACGTTCATTTTATAAATCTCGGTGTTATTTACGCTGTAAAGTATTATGATTTTAATCATTATTACAAGGTAAAATGGCGTGTATTTTATCTGCGCCTAGATTACTGATTAAACGCTGTAGCTGCAAGTAATAAATAGTAAATTTTTATGTTTGTTTGTTATATATAACTCACTTGAAGTTATTACTCTACTTTATTGATACGATGAATGGCTAGCTGGCGTTAACATTGCTGTGAACGTCACAACGAATATGAACAGAGCTACTCGTTTTATCTTTACTTTGTTGTTTTATTATTGCTAGAAAAATTGCACTGCAAAGTGCTCGTCATTTTATAGTTTTGTATCTGGAATCCATAAGCCAATAAAATAGGGGCTTTATCGACTTATGGATGACGACAGCATTACCTTTCGAGAAACTTAAATTACTCTTCGAAGTTTCTTGTATCGCAACTTATGAAAATAAATCATAAATCATTTAAAAAGGTTAATAATGCTTCACGCTCTTCTTGACTAAACGCTAATACTTTATTCTTAACATTTTCTGCTTCACCACCATGCCATAATATTGCTTCCATAATGGTATTGGCTCTACCGTCATGTAAAAACGTCGCTTGTGGATCAACCGTTTTGGTTAAACCTAAGCCCCACAAAGGTGGAGTTCGCCACTCTCTCGCCGTTGCTAAAAATTCATATAACATAGTGTTTGAAGCAGGCTCATTTTCTTGAGTGAAATCAGCTAAGTCTTCCCCCATGTCGTGTAATAGCATGTCGGTGTAAGGGAAAATAGTTTGCTCTGAAAGTTCAGGTTGGTCTTGATCGCTAAGTGTTGTATAACTTTCTGTATGACAAGCTTGGCAACCTGCTTGTTTAAACAATGCCTTGCCAATAAGTACTTGCTCAGAATAAGCATCCCTACGCTCAGGTACTGCAAGGTGAGAGCTATAAAAAGCAATCGCATCTAAAATTGGATCTGATACTTCAAAATCATACGCATTAATAATGTCTCCATTACCATCAGGCGCGGCTAAACATTCAGTTTGCTCTTCAGTGCAGGTCTCTTTTTGGTGTAGGCGATTCGTTAAGCCCATATCATTAACAAATGCACCAGCACTTTGTTCTAATAAACTCGGTTGTCCCGCTTTCCAACCAAAACGGCCTAAGGCAATCTCTTGATTGTTAACACTCCAAACATAATTTGCTTTACCTGAAATACCGTCAGCATCGGTATCATTTATATCTTCTTTTATCAAAATATCTGCTTCGGATATTAACGCTAATAAGCCTAAACCTACCATCGGAGGTGCTATTCGTGCAGAAAAAATAGTATCTGTTTCAAAGCGTTGCTCTGGGTCATAACTGGTAATTGTCCAAATAGGATCACGTAAAGTAATGCTACTACCGTCGGTAAAAGTAACAACTTTATCTTGATAACTCACACTTAAATTAACTTCTGGCGATACACCGGATATGCCATGCTGCTGTAATTGGCCACCAAAAAATGTATCCGGTACATTAGCTTTAAGCGACTGTAAAATAAGATCTTCATCTTCGAAGCTAATATTAGCAGTGGCGGTTCTAAATAAAATGCTATCAAAATCAGTGTCATTTTCATCAACAGGTGCATGACCGCGCCCATCACGGATATGGCAATCTTGACAAGCGTTATTGTTAAATAAACCACCTAAACCATCACGCGAGGATGTGCTAGCGCTTCCTTCTACCCAAGGGTTATTAAAAAAGTCATCTCCTAGGTTAAATGTTTTTTTTCTTTCAACCGAAGTCATGTTGTTTGAATTTTCGGAAAAAGCATCCGATTGTACTTTTTTAATGCTGGCTTGTCCGCCTGATAAATGTTCATTTTCTATAGGCTCTGCTGGTGCAATGATAGTTTCTTTATCATTTGATGCAGGCGTAGTATTACTTTCGCCACTGCCACAACTGGCAAGTAAACATACAGCGAGTAGCCACACGCTTGAATTTATTGTTTTTTTCATTTTTCACCCAGGACATAAATATAAATGCAAAAGGCCTGCATAAGCAGGCCATAAATCAAACAGATAAATACTGACGGTTAGTCACCGTCAAACTCGGTATCTATATTTTCTAACGCCAATACTTCAGCCATTAATTCTAATTCAGTATCTAAAGCAATTAATTCGTTTACCGCACTTTCGGCAACTAAACGCTCAACACCATTACTTGCTTGGCCAATAATTTGGTCAAATTTAACAGGGTTTTCTTCACGTTCACCCGCTTCTAAAATTTGAAGCATTTGTCCTTCTATACTGGTTAGCGCGGTATCTACAGCATCAAAAGTAGCGGTATTTTTATCTTTCACTAATACTGCTAAACTCGCACCCGAAATGCTGTAAGTGGCCGATTCATAAGTACCATAAAAGGCATTCTTAACACCTTGAAAGTTATGATAAATAGCTAGGTGACTTAAATCACTGAAACAATCATGCTCTTCTTCAGGGTCGCCTAAACCTAAGCCAGATCCCATACGTGCAGACGCAAGTTCATCCGTCGCCATGGTGATCATAGAACCGACCATGTAATCGATAGCTAACGGGCTATTGAGGAAGTTATAGGCTAATGTTCCGGTGGTTGTTTTTGCTGTAGGGCTCCACTCATCCGTCATTATCGTTAAATCGTCGACTAATAAATCAATTGCTGCACTCAGATATTGTGCTCTACGTTCACAGTCTGAATCGGCACACATGCCATCAATAGCAAAGTCACTTGCAGGACGTTCACCCGAACCAGCATCAGTGCCATTGAAGTCACTGCCCCACAGCATAAATTCCACAGCATGAATACCAGTGGTTACGTTAGCATCATTGTCATCGGCGCCATTTAAACTAAGTAATAACTCAACATTAATGTCTTCACTACCCGCAATAATAATATTAATGTGGTTTTCATCTAATGGCCAAGCATTAACTTGTCCTTCCCATTCATCAACACTTGCTGGACCGCCATCAGCGTCTAAATTTTCACCTACGGTAATAATGCTGTCAAAACGCATAATTTCAGATTGTTGATAAGGCGCTCTAATCGCTTTATAAGCAGCTTTTGCGGTTAGCAAATTATCTTCGGTTGGTGCAGCAATAAATGTGTCTATAGTCTGCTGTAATGCCAAAGCAGCCGTTTTTGAATCATTATAAGCGGCATAAGCAATATCAGCATGGTTATCAGCAATATGGTCAACAGTATTAATATCGTCTGATTCACTATTACATGCAGTAAGTGCAGTTAAAACAAAGAAGGCAAAGCCATTGAGTAGAGCGTTATTCATAATTTTCCTCTAAATTCCTAGTAAGTTAATTCGCAATGGTAACTATTATCATTTAGATTATCAATTGATTTTTAATTTTATTGACGATAAAATTAAATTTTCAGGTTAACTCAAAACATCATGGTCTTTTCATTTTTCGAACACCTCCATCAATTGATACTTTCCTTATTATTCTTTACTGATATGGAGCGCCGTACTTATTGGCTATATTTATTCTCTAGTGCTGTTATCGGCATTATTGTCATGCGGAAAAATAAAAAAAAATTATCTTTGCTTGTTACCGCTACTTTTTCTAAAAAATATTGGTTTAATCGTTCCTGTTACACAGACTACCAGTGGATTTTCATTAATCAGATTTTAAAAGCACTAATCATAGTACCGCTGTTGGCAACAAGCTTAACGCTTGCACTCTATGTAAATAGAGCATTGATGGGAAATTTTGGTTCGGGGAATTTTTTATACTGGCCGTATCAATATGTAGTGATAATTTTCAGTGTTTCATTATTTATTATTGAAGACTTTTCACGATTTATTGTTCACTGGCTTTATCACCGCATACCTTTTTTATGGAAATATCATTCTGTTCATCATAGTGCAACGGTATTAACGCCGTTAACATTATACAGAGTGCATAGCGTAGAATATATTTTAAATAATTGCCGAGGAGTATTTGTAGTAGGTGTGGTTAGCGGAGTCTTTATGTATTGCTTTGATGGAGCAATTGGCTTTGTTGAGATATTGGGCGTTAATTTATTTAACTTTATATTTAATCTAATCGCGGCTAATTTACGCCATAGTCATGTGTGGATAAGTTTTAGCTATTTAGAGCATATATTCATAAGCCCTGCTCAGCATCAAATTCATCATAGCCGAGAAAAAAAACATTTTGATAAGAACTTTGGTTCTTGTTTAGCTATTTGGGATAAACTTTTCCATTCATGGCAAACCAGTGTTAATAATAAAGTAAAGCGATTTGGATTATAAATAGAGCTATGTAAACCGTGTGTATTTTGCCGTTCGAGTTGAAGGTACTTTGTTAGCTTACTGACAATCACATTTAAAAAAACATGTATTTTTTACATAAAAGCGCATTTCTTTACTCTTGATATTAGACATTCTTAAAGAAGCTCTTTATTCTTTGTCTATTAACATCAAGTTATTATAGACTTTCAGTTTATTAGCATAGGAATAGTTTGTGTCAACATCGTATCAATTTGAAAATCGAGGTTTGTATTTCTCAGACTCTGATGGAAAAACGCATCTTGGAGAAAGCTTAACTATCCAAGAAAACTTGTCAGAGCCGTTTATTATCAACGGAATTTTGATTAGTAATGACTTCTCTCTTGAGCAACAATTAGGCCAAATATTTTGTTGTCACTGGAATGAAGTGGTTGACGACAAGCAAAAAGAAAAGCGTGTTTTTCATGGTTATTTAACCGAAGTACAATTACTTGATGGACAAAGCGAAGATAACTACAAAAAATATAGCATCACCTTAAGACCTTGGCTGTGGTTATTAACATTACGAAAAAACTATCGTGTTTTTCAACAACAGAATTTAGCAACTATTTTGGCTAGTGTTTTTGATGATGCTGGTTTTTCGGGTAATTATACCTTAGGAAATTTACCAAGCGATGAGCGTAACTATTGTGTGCAATATAACGAAACTGATTTTGATTTTGTGCAACGATTATTAGCTGAGCAAGCTATCCATTATTACTTTAGTCATGACAGTAGCGGACACCAACTTAAGTTACAAGATCCCAGCTGCCCCTATGAAGATGCAGAAATTGCAAAGCTTGATTATATCTCGAGTAGAACGGGTGAACAAAGTTTAGTGACCAAATGGCAACCTCAGCTTAAATTACACTCCGCTGCGATAAGTGCCGTCAATTATGATTATCAAACGAGCCAAGTGATAAATAGCGGTGAAACAAGCTCTAGTAATGAAATAGCTAACACTACTAAGCTTACCCAATATGAATTTGGCAGTAATACTATTACAGGTGATATGACAGATTTAGCGTCAACAGTGGCAAATAATCGCTTAAACCAATTACAGCGAGATTATAGCCGAGTTGAGGCTGAAAGTGTGGTTGAAGAGCTCACGTTAGCAAGCCAATTTACCTTATCTGCTCACCCTGATAGTAATCAACTTGGCAGTTATATTATTGAAGGGCTGGTTCATACTATTAGTGCGTCTGACCAATCAGTTGAATACCATAATTGTTTTGTTTGTCGCCCTGTTGCTAACCCAAGTACGCCTAAATTTTGTGCTAAACCTGTTATTAATGGTTTGCAAACAGCAGTGGTTATTGGTGGTGATGTAGGGCAACCACAACACGATGCGAGTGGCCGAATAAAAGTACAGTTTCATTGGGATGCGGTGGGTAGTGATAG
>JAWSUX010000192.1:0-9657 GCA_033852215.1 Colwellia sp.
AGTAGTTCAGGGTTAATATGGCTAATAGTTTGCTGCATTTCACTTAAACCACCTACTTCACTAATCGCGACAATAGGTACTAAAACCAGCGCAATAAACATGATACAACCCTGCACAAAGTCGGTTAAACTTACCGCTAAAAAACCACCGAAAAGAGTATAAGCAACAACAACACCTGCAGTAATGTATAAACCAAGCTCGTAGTTCAAGCCAAAAGAACTTTCAAAAAGTTTACCGCCTGCGACAACACCACTTGAGGTATAAAGAGTAAAAAATAGCACAATAACAATGCTAGAAACGATTCTTAACATACGAGACTTATCGCTAAAGCGGTTTTCAAAAAAGTCAGGCAGGGTAATGGAGTCATCAGCAACTTCGGTATATGTTCTAAGGCGGGGGGCAACAATGAGATAATTTAAGAACGCACCAATAACTAAACCAACAGCAATCCACAAGCTGCTCATGCCGCTAATGTACATTGCTCCTGGCAAGCCCATTAACATCCAACCGCTCATATCAGAGGCTCCTGCAGACAGTGCTGCAACACTAGGCGACAAATTTCGACCGCCAAGCATAAAACCTTCAATATCGCTGGTTGATTTTCGATAAGCGTACAAGCCAATGGCTAACATAAGTACAAAGTAAAGTGCTAAAGAAATGAGTGTGCCGAATTCCAAGAATTATCTCCTAAAGATAAGTAAAATAAATATAGGTATACGCTAACAAAAACCACTCAATAAATAAAGAAAGGTATCATCAACTGTTAAGTTAATCGCTTAAATTGCATACATTATAAAAATAAAACGGATAAAGTTAAGAAAACTAATGAAAAATACGACGCTTTGCCATATATTTAATATTAAGAACAATTTTTTTAATAATTAAAAGCAATTAAACTAACTATGCATTTTTACGCCGCTAGACAACCAATTTTAGATAAAAATAAAAACCTTTTTGCTTACGAGTTATTATTTCGTGACAGTTTAGATAATGTATTTCCCGAAATAGATGCCGATGAAGCAACCAGTAAAATGGTTGAAGCGAGTCAATTTAATATGGGTATTAGTGAATTTACTGGCAACAAGCCCGCTTTTATAAACTTCACTTTAGAAACGTTGACCCAAGGTTACCCTGAAATGCTCAAACCTGAAGAGGTGGTAGTAGAAATTTTAGAAACCATTAAACCAGGTAAAAAATTATTATCGTTATGCAAAGATTTACATAAAAAAGGCTATACCTTAGCTTTGGATGATTATGAACACCAAAGTGTTTGGGCTCATTTTTATCCTTTTATCAAAATAATAAAAATAGATATTCAACAAAGTAGTATTGACGACATAAAACAAGTCATTACAGCGATACAAGACCATCCTCATATTAAGTTACTCGCTGAAAAAGTAGAAACTTATGAAGANNTATAATCAAATGCAACAATTTGGTTTCGACTACTATCAGGGATACTTTTTTGCTAAACCAGAAATGGTAAAAACCAAAAACTTATCTCCGTCACAAATGGCAATGGCAGAATTGCTTTATGAAACGTCAAAAACAGAATTCGACCTCAACAACATTACCAGTGTCTTTGAGCGAGATGTTTCCTTGTCATATAAACTATTACGCTATGCAAACTCAGCAATATTTAGACGACGCAGCGAAATATCAACAATAAAACAAGCGCTAGTTATTTTAGGTGTGAGTGAATTAAAGCGCTTTATCGGCTTAATGTTTGCCGTAACAGCTAACCCTGACAAACCAACAGAATTAATAACCTTAGCGATGACTCGTGCTAAATTTTGTGAATTAACAGCGAATGACATTCGCTCTCAGCTCGACGTCTCTATTGCCTTTTTAACCGGGCTGTTATCTATGATAGATGCTATTTTAGATGAAGATATGGCCAGTGTTTTAGAAAAGCTGCCACTTTCTCAAGAGATTAAAGATCCGCTGTTAACTAAAAAAGGCGTGATGGCTTCGTTAATAAAACTCGTTGAGTTTATTGAACACGCCGATTGGGATAAAACCAGCTTAGTAATAGAAAAACTAAAACTTGATAAAGATAAAGTCGTTGAACATTATAACCAAGCAATAACCTGGGCTGATGAGCAAACAGACAAAACTAGCTAAGCTAACGCGATTACTAAAATCTATAACTAAAAGCGATAGCTAAAAGCGATAACAAAAAACGGCTACCCTATTATTAAGGTAGCCGTTTTTAGTTTTACTCTATGACAAAACTATCAAAGATAGGAATACCAAAGCATGGTTAATGATACAGTTAAAAACCATTAGGATTTTCTGATTGCCAACGCCAAGTATCTTCAATCATTGCAGTTAAATCGAACTTTGCCTGCCAACCAAGTAACTCACCCGCTAACAATGCATCAGCATAAACAGTCGCTAAATCGCCAGCTCTACGCGGCACTATTTTATAAGGTATCTCTTGACCACTAATTTCTTTAAAAGTATTCACTATCTGTAAAACAGACGTGCCATTACCTGTACCTAAATTAATTGCCTGACAGCCTTTTATTTTTCCTTGACGATAAGCTAAGCTCTCTAAGGCTTTAACATGACCTTGCGCTAAATCAACCACATGAATGTAATCGCGTACACCTGTGCCATCTAGGGTGTCGTAATCATCACCAAACACTTGTAACTCAGCCAAACGACCCACAGCAACTTGTGCTACATAAGGTAATAAATTATTAGGAATGCCATTAGGGTTTTCGCCAATTAATCCCGACTGATGTGCACCAATAGGGTTAAAATAACGTAAACAAGCAATTGACCAATCACTATCACTTTTAGCCAAATCAAAAAGGATATTTTCAACCATCAACTTAGTTTGCCCATAAGGATTAGTTGCTGAAGTAGTCATCTCTTCAGTTAACGGCGATACGTTATCACCATAAACGGTTGCTGATGAACTAAACACTAAGTTTTTAACATCATGTTCAGCCATCACTTGCAATAACGTTAAGGTACCGGCAACGTTATTATGATAATAAGCCAGTGGTTTTTCATTTGACTCACCCACCGCTTTTAGACCAGCAAAATGAATAACGGCATCAATAGTATACTGCTTGAAAATGTCATTCATGGCACTAACATCACAAATATCCGCTTTAACAAAAGTAACGGTTTTATTCGTAATTTTTGTTATGCGCTCAAGTACTTTGGTTGATGAGTTAGATAAATTATCAACGATAATAATGTCTTGCTCACTTTGTTCAACCTCTTCGGCAGAATATTGCGATAACAATTCAACTACCGTATGGCTGCCAATATAACCCGTACCACCAGTGATTAATAAACTCATTATTTATCCTTTTTAGGCTTAACAAATAAATAAAAGTGTTCGTAACCATATTAGCTATTATGAACACTTTCATTCTAATGCCGTTATTTTACAGTTGGTTTTCAGTTAGTGGAAGTACAAAGATCTGATCATGCAGTATTTTTATTGACGTTCCATGAAAAAAACATTTCATCAGCCCCCTTATAACCACATAAAAAAGTGCGGAAAACACACCGAAAAGTGCAATGATAATAAGGTGATTTTACCAAACTTATTTACTGATTTATTACTCTAGCCATAATATTTTCAATATTATTAAACAATGGCTTTTAAACATAGTTCAAACTCTAATTGTTTTCCATGGCAAGTAGACGTCTGCTATTTAACCGATTACCTGTTAGTCAGCATGACTGTTTAACTGATTAGTTAGCTGTTGAATATATGAGCCAAGCTTTTTCTTTTCTAGTGCTTGTCCACTCGAGGCAGCTATAGATACTGCTGACCCACTTGGCGCCCCTTTAAATACTACAACAAAAATTTCGGCTCCAAAGCTGAATGCTGATGTAGGTGTTTTGGCTTGCAAAAAATAGCTTGGAGCTTGATTGGAAGATAATGTTTTATCAATAGCAATTTGGTCATATTCTGCCCCTCGATCTGATGTAAATGGGTTGTGGCTCATATTGCTGAGTGTTGAATAATTTTTGTTCGGTAATGTTTCACCTTCGTATAGAACTTTCCAATTATTTTCAGCAAAAGATTTTTTGGTAGCTGCTATTAATTCAGGAGTTGACCCAGAGAATTTAAGGTTTTCTTGTAAGTTTAAGTCACTTGATGATGTAGCTATTGGTTCAAGAGACGAGCAAGCAGAAACGAGTAATGCCAAGGCCAAAGTAATTATTATTTTCATGAAATTTTCCGTGTATTTTAGTGAGTAACGCACAAATAATGGACAGGTAATGGACAGGTAATGGACAGGTAATGGACAGGTAATGGACAGGTAATAATTATGCCACCCATAATAATGACAAGCAATAACGACACACTGAGTTTTGCCTTTGTAATTAAGTTAATAGCTAAGACTTTTTTCAAATTGAGGCTCTGCGGGTATGGACTATAGATAATACTTCGCGACCGTTTCAATAAACTCGTCAAGCATTGCACTGGGTAATTCATTAACACCTGCAGCAGCAGCTCGGCCACCGCCTGTAGGAAACTGTGAGCAAATATCGCCAGCGCCTTGTTTGTTATTTAATGGCGCACGTAGGCTTACCGTATAACTCGCTTGCTGCTCACTACTATCATCGATTTCATTTAAGGTTAGTACAATGTGAGCTCTATCGGGGGCTTGGTTAGCTAAGTCATTACCGAATACGCCACTGATCCGTCTTGCCCATGCTTCATCCGCTAATTGAACCGCTTTTACGCTAGTTTGTTCGCTGATCACTACCGCTGATTGTGCTTTAGCCATATCCGCTGAATAAGCTTGTTTTAATTGCCCAAAAAGTGAATCGGTTTCATTAATTAAAGTCAAAGGATCGGGGTATTTTAACAAGGCTTGATATAAATCCGCAGGATGAAAGTGTAAATCATCGACACTGGCACCATAACCATTGTAGTTAATATAAATACCTAACTCATTTAGTTGTGCTTGCTCTGCTTCAGTTAAGCCTACCTTTACTGCAAGTGCTTTGGCTGAAGCTTGCATGTTATCGCCAAAAGCCGCAGCAATTGCCCAATTAACATATTGATTTTTTAAAAAGTCATTAACTAACAAGCTAGTACACGTATTAGTATCGGTATTTAGTAGCGTAGTAAGCTTGTCTGATTTAGGAATATCACCTGTTCTGTGGTGATCAACATAAAAAACTTCAACCTGATTTTCGAGTAACACTTGTAATGCTTGGTTATTTTTTTCCAGTGAAATATCTAATACGGTAACGGCAGTTGCTTTATTTACATCAACTTTTTTAAGCAAACTAATGTCGCGTTTAACACCTGTGATAAACGTTGACTGTTTAGGATCAGCTAAGCGTAATTGCAGTAAGGCAATAATGCCGTCGGCATCGCCATTAAATACATCGTAATGCATGGTGGAAATATCCCTGTTTTTAAACTTTTATTTTAGCTATTTTTTTAAGTTATCTTTTAAGTTAGCGAAGAGTCGCTAATAAAGCCTTGTGCCATTAAATAGCCGACAATTTGTTCTGCACATTTTTCAATAGATTGCTCAGCTGTTTTCACATGAATTTGTGGTGCTTGCGGTACATCGTAAGTTGAATCGATACCGGTAAAGTCTTTTATCTCACCTGCGCGTGCTTTTTTATACAAACCTTTTGGGTCGCGTTGCTCACAAACACTTATTGGCGTATCGATAAATACTTCAATAAATTCACCTTGTTCGAGTTTAGCTTTGGCTTGTGCTCGGTCACTGGCAAAAGGAGAGATAAACGCAGTAGAAACAAGTAAACCAGCATCAAGGAATAATTTAGCAACTTCGCTAATACGACGAATATTTTCAATTCGCGCTTCATCGCTAAAGCCTAAATCACCATTTAAACCATGACGAACATTATCACCGTCAAGTAAATAACTATGACAACCCAATTTAAATAACAAGGCGTCAACAGCATTGGCAACGGTTGATTTACCCGAGCCACTCAGACCTGTATACCAAAGTAACGCGGGCTTTTGTTGCTTTAGGCCTGCACGCTGTTCTTTGCTTATCTGTTGCTCATGCCAAACCGTGTTCTCAGTTTTCATATTGCTTGTGTCTATATTAGCTGTGCTCATGATCATACTCTTATTAGGTTATCAAATTCAGTAAACTCAAGTTCAAGGGGTTACTGAAAATATGTTAAAAGGGAAAAACTAACGGGATCATTATGATCACGGTAATGCTATATATAATTGAAATAGGTAAACCAAACTTAACAAAGTCTCTTAACTGATAATCCCCCGCGTTATACACCATGACATTGGTTTGATAACCATAAGGGCTAATAAAGCTACCGCTTGCCGCAAAAGCTACTGCCATAACAAAAGGCACGGGATCAACACCAAGACCTAAAGCGATGTTATAAGCGATAGGAAATGATAACGCTGCCGCTGCGCTATTAGTAATCAGCTCTGTCATAACTAATGTCAGTATAAAAATAACAATAAAAGCGAGGTAGACACTTTGGCCATGCAGAAATTCTTCAATGTATTGCGCGATCATCGCCGCAATGCCGGTATTTTCGACAGCTGTTGCTAAGGTCAATGCACCTAGTACTATCATCCAAATTTCTAAAGGAAAACGACGTTTGATTTCATTAACGGTTAATGCACCACTAAAAATTAAAAAAGCTAAATAGGCAAATAAACAACTTAACAATGGTAACGGTGTTAGTACCGACACTAAAATAGCACTAATAAAACCCCAAACAGTCGCGTGATCACGCCAGCCGCTGAGCATATTATCGGCTTGATGCCCTGATAATATATAAAAGTTTTTCGATAAATTGGGTCGTGTGCAAAAGTCTTGTCCTACAGCAAGTACTAAAAAGTCACCTGGCTGCAAAACAATTTCACCTAACTTACCAGACAGTGCGCAACCTTCTCGGCGCACCGCAACCACGGCGGCATCAAAGCGAGCGCGAAAGCCTGCTTTTTTTAAGGTTTTTCCTGCAATAGCCGAATCAGCTTTAACTAGCACTTCAGTTAAATTATCACGCAGTAAGTTGTCTTGTTCAGCAAATAGCGTTAAACCATCAAACTGTTGCAAGGTTAATACTTTAGAGATATCACCACTAAAAATAAGCTTATCGTTAGCTTGCACGTTTTCGTCAGGCGTAACAGGAGAAATCAATCGACCTTCGCGTACAATTTCCACCAGAAATAATGAATCTAAATTTCGTAAACCATTTTCTTCTATGCTTTTACCAATGAGGTTCGAGATAGGTGTTACTTCTGCTTCTAATAAGTAATCATTAGATGTGAGGTTATCTACAGCCATCTCTGGCAGATTTCTACTGCGCAAAACGATAACAAACAAACATAACAATAAAGCGGTTAAGCCAATTAAACTAAAATCAAAAAAATTGAAACCTGCTCGACCTTGTTTGATCAACAAACTATTAACAATTAAGTTGGTAGAAGTACCCACTAAAGTGAGCGTACCGCCAAGAATAGCAGCATAAGACAAGGGTAATAATAACTTACCGGCATTCATTAATTTATTATTTTTAACCGTACTGATTAAGGTGGCAACCACGGCAGTATTGCTCATTAACGCGGAAGAAAAAGCAGTACCTAACAATAAACGTAAGGTGGATTTTATTTTTGAACCGTTGAATACACGCGCACTAAGGCGGCGTAAAATACTGGTGCGTTCAAAAGAAAAGGAACACAGTACCAACAGAATTAACGTGACAAGACCAGGGTTAACGGCATTACTTAAAATATCGTCAACACTGACAAAGGACAGCGCTAAACACAGTAATATAGTCACTGAAAAAACACGTTCAGGCACTTTACTGTATTTAACTAAACTGACAAAAGTGGCGATAAATACCGCAATCATCAACCACTGTTCACTTGTCATTTATTATCCTTAACTACATGGATAAATGTCTTTATTTATCCATTCATACATTAAATCTTTAGTACTTTTACTTGGTAATGTCGCGCGCGCCCCAATGTGGGAACTGCTTGCGAACTAAAGCGTTTAGTTCTAATTCAAATGCTGAATATTCATGAGTTTTTCCATCAATGGCGTGATTTATCATGCCTGCACCGACGGTAATATTACTTAATCGATCAATAATAATAAATGCGCCTGTACCTTGATTTTTTTGATAATCATCAAAATGTAAAGCTTCACTTATAACAAAATCAACCGTACCAATATCATTAACCGCTAGCTGTGATGTAGGTAACTGTTCCATGGTATTAACATCATACTTACTGACAATTTTACTCGCATGACCAGTGGTCATTTTACTGCCGTGTTTGATGAAATACTCACGACCTGACTCTAATTCATTTTCATGCATCCATACTACGGTTGCATTAAGCTCTTTTGCAGAAGTCGGTAGGCTACCTTTTTTAACAATGATTTCGCCGCGGCTAATATCAATTTCATCTTCTAACGTTAGCGTTACTGCCATGCCTTTATCAGCACGTTCTAAATTACCGTCAAAGGTTACGATTTCTTTAACAACACTTTCTTTGCCTGACGGTAACGCAACAATAGTATCGCCAACCAATACATGACCAGAAGAGAGTGTACCGGCAAAACCACGGAAGTCTAAATTAGGACGGTTAACATATTGCACTTGGAAACGCAGTTGCGTAAATTCATCTTCTTGCTTCACATCCATGGTATTAAGCAACTTCATCAAAGTAGCACCTGGATACCAAGACATGTTGACACTTTCGTCCACAACATTGTCACCATTTAATGCTGACATCGGTACAAAACGTACATCAGAGAAGTTTAAGTCTTCTGCAAATTCACGGTATTCTTTTTTAATGGCTTGATATCGCTCTTGTGAGTAATCAACCAAATCCATTTTATTAACCGCAACAACAATGTGTTTAATACCTAATAACGAACAAATAAACGAGTGACGACGTGTTTGAACTTGCACGCCGTAACGGGCATCAATCAAAATAATAGCGATATCACAGGTAGAAGCACCAGTTGCCATATTACGGGTATATTGTTCATGACCTGGAGTATCAGCAATAATAAATTTACGTTTATCAGTAGAGAAATAACGGTAAGCTACGTCAATGGTAATGCCTTGCTCACGCTCAGATTGTAAACCGTCTACTAATAACGCTAAATCGATTGCTTCGCCTGTTGTGCCTGATTTCTTTGAATCTTTTTCAATAGCAGCAAGTTGATCTTCAAAAATCATTTTCGAATCATGTAAAAGACGACCGATTAAGGTACTTTTACCATCATCTACGCTACCACAGGTTAGAAATCTCACTAACTCTTTGTTTTCATGTTGCTTTAAATAAGCTTGGATGTCGTCTTCTATTAAGTCTGATTGGTGACTCATAAGTTTTTCCTTCGGAAATTTTAATCAAATAAAAATGTTATTGGGTAACGCTATGTCTTAACAGTTATACCTTGTAGGTATTAGCTTAGAAATAACCTTCCATTTTTTTCTTTTCCATCGAACCAGCGCTATCGTGATCTATGACACGACCTTGGCGTTCAGATGTTTTAGTTAATAACATTTCTTGAATAATTTCAGGTAAGGTATCTGCTGTTGACTCAACCGCCCCTGTTAATGGATAACAACCTAGCGTTCTAAAACGAACACGCTTCATTTGGACTTCTTCATCTTCAGCAATAGGCATACGGT
>JAWSUX010000193.1:0-2225 GCA_033852215.1 Colwellia sp.
TCCGCTTATTGCGGCGTTAGGGTTACAGATGAATATCGAGCTACTTGGCATATCAAGTGATCAATTAGAGCCTTCTGATTCTGGTTACCCAGAAGATTTTGAAAACTTCGATATCTTGATTGAATTAGATTTATGCTTTGAAAATCATCAAGCAGACAGCGTATTTTTTGAGTTTTATGTAGCATCACCTCAAGCCTTAAATTGTAGGCCAATAAATTGCTTTTCACCGCCAACTTTAGTGCTTGAAGAATTTGATTGGGGCGTAATAAAAAGTCGAGTATCAAAGTTACTTGTACACGCTAACGGGTCAAAATCGTGGACTGAAGTAGCTACAAAGTTAAGTGGTCAAATTAGACCAGTAAGCCTAAGTTGCTTTCCGTGGTAAAGTAACCCTAACAAGCTAATAAATAAGGACAAATTACAGTTGGTTTTTGCTCCTTCGTCGCGTATTTTAACCAACTGTAATTTGCCCATTATTAGGGCGTTATATCACTGGAATATTATGAGCCCACTTTCTTGCCTAGGGAATCAATTTCATTTAGTTCAAAACACATTAGACATGCCTGTGCTCTCGGAGATTTTTGAGGAACTTGAGCATGGAGAGAAGCAAGAATACTCAGTAACGTGTAAAGACGGAACTTGGGAGTTCTTATTAAGTCCAATGAATAGAATTGAAACTATATTTCTCTATCTAGATAAAGGTTATGGTGAATACGAAGGTATTTCATCAGCTATGTCAAAAGATGACATCATTTTCCTGCTTGGAGAACCTGATTTAGCAGGTGAACCTCATGTTTCGCCAATACTCGGGAGTTATGGTGGTTGGGAGAAATATAAACGAGATGATCATTACATACATATCGAGCATGTTGAAGAATATCGCGGTATAAGTAAAATTACTCTTATGGTTTTAGAACCTTCCGAGTAAACGTGATATAACAAGCACTTCAAACGGAACAAAACAGTTGGTTAGGTTCCGCTTCGCTACACATTTTAACCAACAATTTTTGTCCGCTTAAGTGGGCGTTATGTTTTAAGGAGAGTTATGCGTAAATTAATAGGATTATCTTTTTTAGCGATATTATCAGGATGTATTTCCACACCTCAAATAGTCAAAAATGACACAAGCGCTAACATATTTCTAAGTACATCATCGTTAGAAACCAATACTATTCACCCTGATGAAACTATTTTCGTCAGAGTTTTTACACCAGATCAATCTTTAAAAAATGATCGTCCACTAAGTGTTACTACTTTAAAACCAAAAATGACAAACGGCAGTTTCTATTTAGATAGTGGTGTTCAGTATAAAATTCAGTTGTTTTCTATTAATTCAGGAGCCTTCAGCTCAAGTTCATGCTCAGCTTTTATAGATGTAACTCCTAGCTCAAATGGCAATTATCAAATTCAATTTAATGTTAACGAACCAAATGAAAAATGTTCGCTAATTTTTAAATCTAAAGATAAAGAATTGGTCAATCAGTCATTTGCAAAAAATAAAACTTACAACATACCTATACCAATTCCAGTACCGTTGTAATTAAAACATAACAAGAAATTAAACAAGGACAAAAAACAGTTGGTTTTGCTCCTTCGTCGCTATTTTAACCAACTATTTTTTGCCTGTTAATTGGGCGTTAGGTGTTTAGGAGTACCAAATGGATTGGGTTGAGCCTCGAGGTTATGCAAGTTGGAGATATAAAACTTCAAGATTTTGTTTAAGCAAAGTCATAGTTTTTTTACTCTTAGCTATTTCTTTTGTGAGTTTATTTTCACTTGTATTTTGGGATTTAGGTGTATACAACCCTTCTTTTGAGGGAGCAGATCTTACGATTTTGCAATTATCTATAATAATCCTTTGTACTCCATTATATCATTGGCTTAATCCTATTATTGATTTTCGACGGCATTCTCTTGTTATATATGATACATGTGTTATTAGATCTTGGCATAAAAAGGCAAGACGAGCTGATATTTATTTAAATGAAATAAGCTCATTAAAATTTGAGTTAATAAAATGGAATAAATATGAATTTTATAATTGTTATGTTTCACTAAAACCAATGCGTTCGACTCCACGGAGTTATTTTAGGTTTGGTATTGATGTTGAGTTTTTTGAAAAAAATCAAGAAGAAATTAGTCAAGCGTTAAAATATATAGCTACTGCGCAAGAGTCATTATCTGCGCCTATTAACGATTAAACACCTAACAAGAGACTATGGCGT
>JAWSUX010000194.1:0-5374 GCA_033852215.1 Colwellia sp.
GCTTAAAACGGCGTTAGGTATTTAAGAAGCTTCAGCATATCAAAAGGATTTTATGTCATTTATAAAAAAGTATGCGATCATTTATTGTATTTTATTTTCTTCTTTTGCAAAATCGAATGAAGAAAGCACTTTAAAAATAGATAGAAGTGTTTTTGTTGAATTACAAGAGTATAAAAATAAATGGTCAACGATTGATAAAGATGTATGCACTTCTATTACTGAAGTAACTATAAATAAATTGTCAGGTAATGATAGAAATTGGGAGAAAGCTAAAGTTAATGATTCCAACCATTTCCTAGCTTTAATTAGTAAAACGATTGAGGCACTTATTTCTGAAGACATTCCCTCCATAAAGGATTTGGTTTCTATTAAGTACAAAAACAATGATGAAAAATTTAATAAAGCTATACACCCATATTTTAGGCAACTCAAAGTTGTAAAAATCAAAGAGATTTTGGGCTATATAAAATATGGAAATCATTTGATTTATATTTTAAATATGGAATATAAAAAATCATATAATGGAGTTAGGTTTCATTTTTTGTTGGACTCAGATTCAAAGTATAAATTTCAACCTCAAGGACCTTTTAATAAATGCGTGGATTCTATTATTACGGGCTATATAGGGGAGTTTAATACCTAACAAGCACTTTAAACGGAACAAAAAACAGTTGGTTAGGTTCCGCTTCGCTTCACATTATAACCAACTGTTTTTGTCCGCTTAAGTGGGCGTTATGAGTATTAGGGATGATTGAGCTTTTAATATTTCTTCTGCCAATAATCACGGCAGGAATTGGAATATATCAAAAAACGATACTAGATGAAGGTTCTGCTATTTCCTTTGTAGATTATGCAAATAAGCATGGTGCAAAAGCGAGAACGTTAAAGTCACCTCGTTTCTTTTTGCAATTAACCGCATATATCATTTCGCCTTTGTACATCGGTTTTGGCTGGGGTTGGATGATATTAGGGGTAACTTTATTAATTTGGATGGGTGTTTATTTTTTATTTGGTGATGAAAAAACGGTTACGCCAAACCTATGTTCTTCTGACTTTGATAAACTTGTTCTAAAAAGAAGAAAACAAGCAATGGTAAGCTCAGCGGTAATGATCTTATGGATTGCTAGTTGGGTAGTAGAATACTCATAACAAGTCATTAAAGCAGGACAAAAAACAGTTGGTTTTTGCTCCTTCGTCGCTTATTTTAACCAACTATTTTTAGCCTCTTAATGAGGCGTTATATTTTTCGGAGATTTAGTGTTCTCTAAACGGATTTTTATCATACTGGGTATTGCTACCCCTATTTTAGCCCACGTTGTGACAGCGTTAAGCTATGCGTATGGCGGCTATGATGGTAAAAACTGTGCGGGTTTACTTGATGCTGTTTGGCAATGTACTGAATTCGAGTATTATTTAGAGTGGCTATTTAACCCTTTTGTATTAATAGCCTTATTAGGGTATTTTCTTATTTCAGCAGTTTTAACTCCAGTGACTTGGTTTGTGTATAAAAAATATAACAAGAATTTAAAGCGGGACTGTTAACAGTTTGCTCGGTTTCGCTTCGCTACACATTTTAGCAAACTATTATCAGCCCCTTAAATGGGCGTTATATGTTTCTGAGGTGTGGTGATGAATTTACTCTTTGTATGTAGCCAAAATAAATTAAGAAGTCCGACTGCTGAAGCTGTGTTTTCTGATTTGTCTGGTTTTGATGTGCGTTCTGCTGGCTTAAATAATGATGCTGAAATTCCTTTAGGTGTAGAGGATGTCGTATGGGCAGACTGTATTTTTGTCATGGAGCAAACCCATAAAAAGAAGTTACGTAAACGGTTTAATGAACATTTAACCAAGCAAAGGTTAATATGCTTAGGAATCCCAGATGATTATGAATATATGGATCCAGAGTTGATTGGAATTTTTAAACAAAATGTACCTCAATTCATTGGGTTATCAAACATATAACAAGGCATTCAAGTCGGATTCGTAACAGTTTGCTCGGTTCCGCTTCGCTTCACATTTTAGCAAACAATTACTCTCCGCTTAATGCGGCGTTAGCTCTCACCGCTGACTCAGGGTTTGTATTCAACAAGGAAGTAAGTTTATGTATAAATTAATTCACCGCTTAATCAGTGCCGTAATCGCTTTAACGATGTTCTTTGCAACTATGTACTTGACCAACCAATTAGATCTCCCATTATTTGTAGGATTTCTTCTATGTATCCCTATTGTCCATATTCCTTTAGTTATATTTTTAAAAGTACCTTTTATATGCGATCAAAAAGGCTGTCATGGTTCAGCTCAACTTGTTATCAATGAGCACTTTCAAAAGAAGTGGTATCGACATTTTTTATTAAGCGGTCATAAGTGTAATGAATGTAATCACTTTATTAAATTACCAAAAACTAGCCGTGCATCTAACCATGACTTTGATTAAGAGCTAACAAGTTACTCAAACGGAAAAATTACAGTTGGCTCGCGCTCGTGCCTCGCACATTGTAGCCAACCGCATTTTTCCGCTTAGCTTGGCGTTATGTACATTTAGTTTGGATTGGAGCCTGTATGATGAAAATGAATAAGTTGCTCTTGTTATTATGTACAATAATAACTTTTCAGGGATGCAGTAGTAGTATGGTATTAATTGGAGGTAATGATAGTAATATGAAGTGTGATATGTGGGTTTATGGAGGAACAAAACATAATACAAATATTATCACAGATAAGAATAGACTCCTCAGAGGCACGGGACTTAAATACTTCCTTATTATTGACTATCCATTTAGCT
Source organism: Colwellia sp. (assembly GCA_033852215.1). Taxonomy (GTDB): domain Bacteria; phylum Pseudomonadota; class Gammaproteobacteria; order Enterobacterales; family Alteromonadaceae; genus Colwellia. The sequence continues at coordinate 2,783 of JAWSUX010000194.1, forward strand.
TAATCGCAGACACCGTTGCACTTCCTTACACTTTTTATAAAGCTGATAAATGTAAAGTAAGCACTCCAAAAAAAGAAATGATAACGGTAGCTGAACCCACTTTAAATTCACATCAAGTGCCGTTGTGTACTCCAGAGGCCTTGTGTGAAAACTGACAATCAAGTAGTGGCAACTAAGCCTTTATTCTTAAATACAGCTGTATTTTTCATTTTGATAGGCTTACTAAGTACTTTAGCTTTGATGTTTACTGGTAGTGATTATATAAGTATTGCTGTTTTTGCGGTTTTATTAGCTTCATTTGTTATCGCTTCATTGACTATTGTAATTGCACTTTTGCGTAAAGAAGTTGGTAAACATAAATACCTATTGGTTGTTAGTGTCCTTATATCATCAATAGCAATCACAGTTTTTTACCAAGCAACAATTTGATTTACATACGTAAATGTACATAACAAGCCAATCAAGCAGGACTAAAAACAGTTTGCTCGGTTTCGCTTCGCTACACATTTTAGCAAACAATTTTTAGCCCCTTATTGGGGCGTTAGCTGCTATGGACGCAAAGATGCATTCTCAAATTATTACTGCATTTTCAAACATGGATATTCCACAAGGAAGATTAAGTGTGGATACTTATGATGATGAGGAAACTAACGTATACTTTACTGGTACTTCATGGGAAGAACATGAAATAGCTAAGCTACGAGATATGTACTCAGCCATCACCTTTTTTACTCCAGAAGCTTTTCGTTATTATTTACCTGCTTTCATGCTTGCTGAATTAAATGATCCTGAAACAGCGGATATTATCGCAGAGAATCTTGCTTCAAAATTTGTAGGTTTTACTAGCGAAGAATTATTAAATATTAAGTTTAATAACGATCAGCTAATAGCTATAAAGTGCTTTTTTGATTATTGTGCACAATTATATGATGATGAGTACTTTGATGATTTTCAAAAAGCGGCACATAAAGTATCGTTGGTTTTAAATCGCAGCTAACAAGGCAATCAAACGGAAAATTTACAGTTGGNNTTTCCGCTTATTGCGGCGTTATTTGGCTTCGCTAATTCAAGTTAAATATTTAATTGTAAGAGCGGTGTTTTCTAAATAGGTTTGGTGGTTTACGCCACAGTTTTCGCCTGATAGTTTTGGTGCTTACCGCTAATAGACTTTACGCTATTTAATACACTTTTAGGTAAAGTCATTATCTTGGTTTTACCTTTTGTATTTAGGCTCAAAGTTCACGGTTTGGTGGGTAGCTACGCTGGGCACTTTTTAGTTCTACGGTCGGGCTGCCATTAATTTAAAAGCGCTTGTTATCGTTAGTAGTTTTCCGCTACCATCAAATAACAAGAAAATTCAAGCGGACACGTAACAGTTGGCCATCGCTCCGCGATTATAGCCAACGTTACTTAGCCGCTTAATATAAGCGTTATGTTTACCACAAGGATCGTTGATGAAATTCAAGTATTTATTAGTCATCTCTAGTTTATTTATCGCTGCATGTGATGATGAATCGCCTACCGAACCTGAGTTTATTGAGGTGTATATATCTAAAGGTGATACACAGTGCAATAACGATGGGTTAAGTTTATCTGAAGTAACGTCCTATTTATCTGATGCGGAAATTGATATTAACGAATCAATGTGTGGTCACATATTAGGTATAAGTCATAATACCGTTTGTGGTGGGAGCACAAGTAATATTTACTATTTCACAATTCCAACAGATTTTTTGTTTCAAGCCGAGAATCTAGGTTTTCAGTCTTTATCTAGCTTAGATTCAGAGCTTAGCTACGAAACAGTGGAGTGCCTGTAAACATAACAAGGCAATTAAACTAGGACAAAAAACAGTTGGCTTTTGCTCCTTCGTCGCTTATTTTAGCCAACAATTTTTTGCCTGTTAATATGGGCGTTATATGTTTTTAGAGTATTGGCGATTGAGTTAAGTATGGAAAATCATTTCAACTATGAAACACCACCATGGGGCGCAAAGTTAATTTGTGCTGTTTTTTTCTGTGTTTCCGTGTTTTTATTTAGTATTTATTATAATTTTGAAGCTTGGCTTGGTAGCTCAACACCTTTTATAAAATTTTTCATTCTCATATTATCTATTGTTTTTTTATTAGTAGTTTTAAAACCAAGTAACAGAAAAGGTTGGGTTTATTTTTCCGCTAATGATAACGGATTATATTTCCCACTTAACTGCCAAGAAGTGGATTCTTCACAGCTTCATGTTCCTTGGTCGAAAGTTGGTACCATTAAAAAAGAAACGCTCTACCATCGTACACATGGCATTACTATAGAACTTCAACTTTCTGATGATGAAGTTAATTTTTATTTTAAAGATTTAAAAATTGTAAATAAAATTTTAGGGTTTAATTTTAAAAGGAACGGCTTCTATGTCATTGGGTATTCAAATAATGCTTTTCAAAAAAGGTCACAAGTTGTGCACACTCTAAACGAAATCAAGCGCATAAACATATAACAAGCACTTCAAACGGAACAAAAACAGTTGGTTAGGTTCCGCTTCGCTACACATTTTAACCAACTATTTTTGTCCGCTTAAGTGGGCGTTATACGCATTTATGAAA
>JAWSUX010000195.1:0-1071 GCA_033852215.1 Colwellia sp.
TTAGGTTCCGCTTCGCTTCACATTTTAACCAACAATTTTTCTCCGCTTAAGTGGGCGTTATGTGATTGCGGCACAAAGGTAAGCATGAATAGAAATCTGATTAAATTTAATTCAATAAATTATCGTCAAGGATATTTAGAAGTTATTGGAGATATTCATGATGGCTGTATTAATATTGAAACACAACAAATTCATCCTGATCGAGATATATCGAATATAGATTTTGATTCAGATACAACCACCTTAATGGATGAAGATTTCACTGCATTTACAGAAATTGAATTGAGTATCGATGAGGCTGAAACTCTAATTGAACAGTTACTCGTTGCAATTAAAGTAGTCAAAAGTAAATCTAACAAAAAATAAGAGTATATAATCACATAACAAGCACTTCAAACGGAACAAAAACAGTTGGTTAGGTTCCGCTTCGCTTCACATTATAACCAACTATTTTTGTCCGCTTAAGTGGGCGTTATAAGTACTAAATAAACTATGCGTAAACTTCTAGCTTTTATATTTTTATTATCTCCATGCGCTATGGCGTGTGAAGTTGTTTCATTAGTAAAAATTATATCATCACCGCAAGACTATGACGGTAAATGCCTTCAAACTGTCGGTGTGATTAGTGTGGCATTTGAAGATAATTTACTTTATTTAAACAAAGAAAGTTATGCTGCAAGAGCTTACGAAAATGCAATTGTTCAACCTGTAGTTGCTGATAGTGTGGATGAGGCTGAAAGTGAGAAAATGAAAAACCTACTTCAAACCTATGAGGGTAAATTAGTTAGGTTCACAGGTATGTATTCAGCTAAAGGTGCGTTTAGACCAACTATTAATGTAAATGGTTGGTTTACTACAGCCGATAAGCTTGAGATTATTGAGGGAAATAACTCATTCCCACCTAAGACGTAAACGTACTTATAACAAGTCATTCAAAAGGACAAAAAACAGTTGGTTTTTGCTCCTTCGTCGCTTATTTTAACCAACTATTTTTTGCCTCTTAATGAGGCGTTATATTTCACTCAAAGTATGGATGCTATGAATAAGTTTTTGAGCACAAATAAGTATTTA
>JAWSUX010000196.1:0-7996 GCA_033852215.1 Colwellia sp.
ATACCACTCGCGGCAATAAAACAATGGTTACCAATATGACAAAACTGATGAACACCTGACATACCACCTAAAATAACATGATCACCAACATGTACATGACCCGCTATTGAGGCATTATTTGCCATAATACAATGGCTACCTACCATGCAATCATGAGCAACATGGGTGTATGCCATAAATAAGTTGTTATTGCCTATTTGCGTTAAACTATTGTCTTGTGCGGTACCACGGTGAATTGTGCAAGACTCCCTAAAAATATTATTATCACCAATAATTAATTCAGTTAGCTCACCATCATATTTCAAATCTTGACAGTCTTCGCCAATGCTAGCAAACTGAAAAATTCGATTACCATTGCCTAAACGTGTTGGACCATTAATCACTACATGGGAGCTTATATGACAATTATCGCCAATAACAACGTTACTTGCGATATAACTCCAAGGGCCTATAGAAACATTTTCACCAATGATAGCGCCGGGCTCAATGATAGCTTGAGGATGGATCATAATTTACCTAATTCTTACTTTATTAGAGGACTATTAAGGTTTGTTAAATACTTATTATAACTCGCGTCGAGCACACATAAGTTCGGCACTGCAAACAACCTTATCATCAACTTTAGCTTCGCCATAAAATTTCCACATACCGCGACGCTCTTTTATAAACTCAACATGCAGATGCATAGTATCACCAGGAATGACTGTCTTTTTAAATTTAGCTTTATCAATAGAAGCAAAAAGATACATTTCGTTATCACCACGACCTTCTGTACTTTTAAAGCCTAATATTCCCGTTGCTTGCGCTAATGCTTCTAAAATCAGCACGCCTGGAAATATAGCCATATCGGGAAAGTGACCATTAAAAATAGGTTCATTGATGGTGACATTTTTTATTGCATGTAAGGTTTTTCCTGCTTCAAAGTCTACTACTCTATCAACTAAAAGCATTGGATACCTGTGAGGGATCAATTTCTTTATTTCGTTGAGATCAATTGTATTTTTTACAGTATGCAAATGCTTATTCCTTTTTCGCCGATGTTTACACTAGATATTATTCACTATAATAGGAAGATTATCATTTTTCGATTACGTCGAAACTGAGTTTATAATCTAGGGCAGTTGATTTCAGTATTTTTGGCTTTAACGACGTTTAACTACGTAAAGCTAGTCTTCACTATTTAATACATGACTAACCTAATATGTAGTAATAAATATATAGACGTTATTTTTTATCATTTTAACTGAAAACTATTGATTAGCTAGTAGCTTTTCTAATTCTTTTACTCGTTTAGTCAAGCTCTCAAGGCGTTTAACTCTAGCATTAGTTTTACTCCATTCCTTGTTAGGTGCTGCAGGCATACCCGAGGAGTATACTCCTGGCTGAGTAATATCTTTAGTAACCATTGCCATCCCGGTAAAAATACAATTATCGACAATAGTAATATGACCGTTAATACCAACAAGGCCTGCTATGGTACAGTTTTTCCCTATCACGGTACTACCAGCAATAACACTACAAGCAGCCATAGCGGTATTTTCGCCAATAATAACATTGTGAGCAATTTGAATTTGATTATCTAAAATAACACCATCATGAATTTCAGTATTTTCTAATGCACCTCTATCGATAGTGGTACTGGCACCTATTTCAACATAATCACCAATCACTACACTGCCAAGCTGAGGTATTTTATGCCACTTATATTGTTTATTAACTGGTGCATAACCAAAACCATCTGAACCAATAACAGTATTGGCTTGAACTAAACAGTGATGGCCTATAATCACTTCATGATAGATACTGACATTAGCCCAAAGGCTAGTCGATTCACCTATAATTACATTTTTGCCAACAAAACAACCCGCACCAATACTGACGTTATTAGCTAAATTAACGCCTGATTCAATAATAGCATTGGCGCCGACATTAACATTTTCACCTACAATAGCACTCGCATCAATAACCGCACTGGCATGAATACCACTAGCCGTTTTAGGTGTACTATCAAGTAAATTAGCCAATAAAGCATATCCCATATAAGGATTATCCATTACTAACGCATTAACAGGACAATGCTCGACCATTTCTGGTGCCACAATAACGGCACTAGCATTAGTTAACGCTAATTGTTGCTGATATTTACTATTAGCAAGAAAAGCAACGTGCCCTTCTTGCGCACTAATTAATGTCGCTAAGTTAGTTATCTGGCTGTCCTTTGCCCCGTCGGTTAATATTAATTTAGCGCCAATTTTATTAGCTATTTCAGTAAGACTGTAACTCATAGTGATTTTATCTTTGCTCTAATGGCGTAATATTGTTCAAGTTATTATTTTAACTTACTCACTTGTTCTACTACTTTATCAGTGATGCTTGCTTTAGGTTTAGAGAAGATTACAGCTTGTTGTGCAAGAACGAGATCATAATCATCTTTAGCAGCTATATTGTCTACAGCTTGACGTATTAAAGCGATAATTTTATTTTGTTCTTCATTTTGACGTTGACCAGCTTTTTGCTGTAATGCTTTACCTTTTACTTGGTAATCTTGAAATAAAGTGCCAATTTTCACATCTAAGTCTTCTTTTTCTTTAGCACTCATTAAAGCACCATCGCGTTTTTTCTTCTCTTGATAATATTTAATATCTTTTTCAAGTTGCGCAATAACTGCTTTATCATCTTTAAATTCGGCTTCTAGGCTTTGCATTAAAGCGGCCGTTTGAGGAATTTTAGACATAACTTCTTGGAAACTAACCACAGCAATTTTCTGCTCTGCTGCCATAACAGAACTCGCCAATAACATGCCCGATGCTGCAGTAGTGAGTACCATAGACTTAATAAATTTATTCAATGTTTCTTCCTCTATTTTTATTCTTTAATTAATTTTATATTGTTAACTTTATATTATGAATATAAAGGTATACGAATTTAGTTTTAAAAAGTTTGACCAATATTAAAGCTGAAGATCTTAGTATCATCACCTTCAACTTCTCTGAGTGATTTAGCAAAACTAAAGATCATTGGCCCCATTGGCGACAGCCACTGTATAGATAAACCAGCGGAACTACGATAGCGACCCACATCAGAAAAGTCATCAATTTTTTCAAATCCTGATAAATCATTGTAGCTATCTATATCGAACTCAGTATCCCATACGTTGCCTACATCGACAAAGAAACTAGTACGAACACTGTTACTAAAACTTTCATCTAAAAATGGCGTTGGTACGATTAATTCAAGACCTGCCAATGCAATGGCATTACCGCCTACTGATCGCGGCGACACATCAATAGTATCTTCACTATCTCCCAAACAACAACCTCCATTTGTTTTTATTGGGCTAGGTGTTCCCCCTATTTTTTCGGGATAACGATAAATAGCATGAGGACCTACGGTATTATTTTCAAAACCACGTAAGGTACCTGCACCACCTGCTCTAAAGTTTTCCCAAAAGGGTAATAATTGATCATTGCCATTTACGGTACCATATCCATTTGCGTAACCTAATTGCAAGCGCGCTAATATTGACCATTTTTGATTCTTAGTTAATGGAAAATAAAACTTACTGTCATAGTTAACTTTAAAGTACTGTAAATCAGATTTAGGCGATGTCATTTTAACTGACAAGCTTTGCTGCGATCCTGCAGTAGGGAATGTACCGCGGTTTAAAGTTGAACGAGAAAGTCCTGCGTTTAAATCTAAAGTTTTAAACGCCAGTTGGCCAGCAGGATCATTTGGATCAGCATAAACTTCATAAAACGTTTGAATTTGCTCATAAGTTTCTTGGATGAATATTTGGTTATACTTCCAACCAACGCCAAAATTCAATCGTAAGTACTCATTAATTGGAAAGCCCCAGTTTAGACCTAAACCGAACGTTTTATTATTATACTCTTCTAAGTTAGCTTGACCCGCATCGTATTCGCTAAGGTAGATTTGTCCACCTAACGAAACAGCATCAACGGTAAAATAAGGGTCGGTAAAGGAGACACTGATATTTTTAGAGTAGGTGTTGGTATTAACATTAAGACCTAAACTATTACCAGTACCTAAAAAATTATTTTGCTGAATACCTGCATTCAAGCTTAATTTCGTTTGCGATCCGTAACCAACGCCCGCAGTAAACGAGCCTGAGGACTGCTCTTTAACGAGGAAGTCAACATCAACTAAATCGTCTTCACCTGGAAGTTGCTTTGTCTCAAATTCAACACTTTCTATATAAGGTAAACGCATTAACCATGCTTTTGATGATTCTACTACGTTATTTGATAACCAAGCACCTTCCATTTGTCTCATTTCACGTCTTAACACATTATCTGCAGTTACGTGATTACCTGAAAAGTTAATGCGGTTAACGTAAACACGTTTACCTGGGTCAATTGATATAGAAAGTTTTACGGTGTTATCTTCATCATTTACTTCTGGAATTGTCGTTACTTTAGGGTATGCATAACCATAACGACCTAAGAATTTACTAATCACTTCTTCGGTATAAGTTATTTCAGCACCATTATATAACTCATCCGCTCGTAGAGGGTTAATTGCTGAAATAGTTTTATCAAAACCCGCCATGTCACCGATAAAATCAACACTGCTGATTCTGTATTTTTCACCTTCGGTAATATTTAGCGCAATATAAACACCCTTTTTATCTGGTGTCATAGATACTTGAGTAGAGTCCACTTTAAAACGTAAATATCCTCGGTCAAGGTAATAGCTATTAATCGTTTCCATATCTCCCTGCAAAGCTTGCTTTTGGTATCTATCTTCCGCCATAAAGTTCCACCATGGCGAGTCAAAAGTCAACTCAATACGATCAAGTAACTGAGCATCGCTAAACACTTCATTACCCACAATATTTATTTGTTTAATTGCCGAGGCATCACCTTCAACAAAGGTAAACTCTACATTCACCCTGTTGCGTGGTAAATGGGTTATTTTAGCTGTGACCTTGGCATTATATTTACCAACACTATGATAAAAATCCTCCAAGCCTGTTTCAATACCTGAAAGAACTGTTCGGTCGAGAGTTTCGCCAACACGAATATTACTGCCATCTAAGCTTTCGGTTAACTGCTCATCTTTGAGATCGCTATTACCATCAAAAATAATTTCACTAATCGTTTCACGTTCGTGAACTCGATATATTAAGCGATTTCCATCACGAGAAACGCGAATATCATTAAAATGTCCTGATTTATATAATGATTTTATTGATTGAGAAATGCGAAAATCATTTAAGTTATCACCAACATTAAAAGGAATATGCGTTAACGCCGCGCCTAAGGCAACACGTTGTAAGCCTTTAACCTCAATATCTTCTACTTGAAATTTTTGCTTCGCTTGTACTTGTATACCGAAAGTACTTGCAAGTAATACCGCAAAGACTATTTTTTTAATTATCATAAACTCACTTCGTGAAGCTAAATATTTAAAGCGGTATGCAACATGAGACAATACTACCTTTAAACTTTTATGCTTATATATTAATTCTAATTTACTTTTACAACTTAATTTTATGGTTTATAAATACCATTGGAATTTATTATCCTAACACCCGACTAAAATCATTGAACAACCCAGTTGCCATTAACAGTAATAAAATCAGTGCACCAAACTTAAATCCAGCCTCTTGCACTTTTTCAGGCACTTCCTTGCCCGTTAAAAGCTCTATAAGATAATAGAGTAAGTGCCCGCCATCAAGTACAGGTAGTGGTAAAAGGTTAATTATCCCTAAATTAATGCTAATTAATGCCAAAAAGCCTAGAAAATAGACAAAACCATGTCCTGCACTACTACCTGCCCCTTGTGCAATACCAATAGGGCCGCTTAAGTTTTTTACAGAAACATCACCCGTTATTAACTTTCCTATCATACTAAAAGTTAGCGCGCTTAACTCCCAAGTTCGCACAATACTTTGTTTGATAGCTTCAACTGGGCCATAACTTAATTCAATTTTATATTGCTGTGGCCAACTAGCTACTTTAGGAGAAACACCTAGATAACCATAGAACTCACCCTGCGTTTTGCTTTCCTTAGCGCTTGGGGTAACATGAAGCTCTTGTTTCTCACCATGACGCTCAATCGTGATAATGACTTGTTCAGCTGGATATTTCTTAATTTCGTTGGCAAACGTTAGCCAACTTTCATTAATCGAATGCCCATTAATTGCTAATAATTTATCACCTACTTGTAATCCCGATTGCTCTGCAGGGCTGTTAATCGCAACTTTAGCTAGTTCATTATAAGCAGTGGGCTGGTAAGGAATAATGCCTAAACTTGTTAATGCTGAAACTTTACTTGGTGAAAACTGCCAATTCTTAGTATTTAAACGACGAGTCGTTATATGTTGGCTATCGCTATTTTTTGTTTTAAATTCAATACTCTCATTACCAACTTCTCCTATCAAGGCAAGGTTAACATCTTGCCAATCACGGGTTGTTTTTCCTGCGACACTAACAATCTCACTCTTTTCAGATAATTGTGCTTGCTGGGCTATTGAATTATTAACAATACTACCAATAATAGGTTTAACACTTGGCATGCCAATTAAGAACATTAAATAAAAAGCAAAAGCCGCAAAAATAAAATTAGCTAAAGGTCCCGCTGCAATAATAGCAATACGTTGGTAGACTGTTTTTGAGTTAAAGGTTTTATCTTTATCTTCCGATTGAATCTCGTCAACACGCTCATCGAGCATTTTAACGTAACCACCTAGCGGGATCATCGCGACAACATATTCCGTGCCATCACGGCCTATTTTTCGCCAAAGCGCTTTACCAAAACCGATCGAAAATCGCTCAACCTTAACACTATTTTTACGCGCCACCCAAAAATGGCCGTATTCATGTACCGTTATTAAAATACCTAAAGCAACAACAAACGAGGCAGTATTCCTTAATAAATCAAGCCAGATAAAATCAAACATATTGCTGTACTACCCTTCAACCAAGTTGTTAACATTAAAATTAGTTAGTAGCGATTGCGCAAACAAACGCACTTGTTGGTCTAGAGCAATAACCTCATTAATATTATCTACCTGCGTTAAGACAAATTTATTAACAGAAGTTTCATTTATTTTATAAATATCGGTAAATTTAATTTTTTCTTGCAAAAAAGCATCAACAGCTATTTCGTTAGCTGCATTAAGTGCGGTACATGCACCTTGCCCCTGCCTACATGCATCAATAGCTAGTTTCAAGTTTGGATATTTTTTAAAGTCTACAGCTTGAAAATCAAAGCTAGCTATATTGAAAAAATCTAATGCTGCAACACCTGATTCAATCCGTTCAGGAAAAGCTAATGCATGAGCAATAGGGGTTCGCATGTCTGGATTGCCCATTTGAGCTATCACAGAGCCATCTTTGTACTGCACCATAGAATGAATCGTACTTTGTGGATGTAAAACAACTTGTATATCATCAGCGGTTACATTAAATAGCCATTTAGCTTCAATAAACTCTAGACCTTTATTCATCATAGTGGCTGAGTCTACTGAAATTTTTTGTCCCATATCCCAATTAGGGTGAGCACAAGCTTGTTCGGGAGTAACCCTGCTTAAATCTTCAATTGCTTTGGTTCTAAAAGGACCGCCAGAGCCAGTTAACAAAATTTTACTAATACCATTTTCAACTAACTGGCATTCACCTAACATTGCCTGCTCTGCTCTAGGTAAGCACTGAAAAATAGCATTATGTTCGCTATCTATCGGCAAGAGTTCAGCGCCAGATTCTTTCACCGCCGCCATAAAAATAGCCCCAGACATAACCAATGCTTCTTTATTGGCAAGTAATACGCGCTTACCTGCTTTAACAGCTTCAAGAGTAGGTAATAATCCTGCAGCACCCACGATTGCAGCCATCACAGTATCTACGTTGTCCGACTGAGCCAACTCAATTACGGCATCACAACCTGATTTAACGAGAATATTAGTTACATTAGCATCATGAAGACGTTGAATTAGCTGTTCTGCATGTTCTTTAGATACTAAAACAACAAC
>JAWSUX010000626.1:0-1286 GCA_033852215.1 Colwellia sp.
CTATTTCTCGGTCGCGGAATTCTCACTCCTATAGCACAAGAAGGCGCTTTAAAACTTAAAGAGATTAGTTACATGCACGCTGAAGGTTATGCCGCAGGTGAATTAAAACATGGTCCAATTGCTTTACTTGATGAACAGATGCCTGTCGTTGTTATTGTACCTAAAGACAGCCTAACAGATAAACTACTGTCAAATATTCAAGAAGTACAGGCACGTAATGCGCCACTATTTATTATTGGCGATATCTCCATACGTGAATACGTTAATTTAAGGGAAGATGAATTCTTTGAGCTTCCGGCAATGCCTGAATCAACCTTGCCAATTATCAGTGTTATCCCATTACAGTTGCTCGCGTTATTTTGCGCACAAATATTAGGAAAAAATGTTGACCAACCCAGAAATTTAGCTAAATCGGTGACAGTAGAATGAATACTTTTAATATACATCACGCCAAACAATGGGCTAAAACAAGTGACAGCTTTTTAGCCCAATTGATAAAAACACTATGGCTTAAAATTAAAACCATAGAGATGCCGAACATTCCTTTATTATTTAAGCTGCTATATATAGTTCACGTAGTATTAAAACAAATAATTTCTGATGTACTGCGCATTATTTATTACACACCTATATTTAAATCTAGACTTAAAAACAAGCCAAAACACCTTTATTTATATGGTGGTTTACCCGTAATTATTGGCAGTGTAGACATAACAATGGGCAATAAAGTCAGATTAGCAGCCATGACAACAATAAGTGGTCGAGCCGTAGGAAAAACGATCCCTCAATTAGTCATTGGTGATAATGTAGGTATAGCTTGGCGAACATCGATATCTGTGGGAAATAAAATAACTATTGGTAATAACGTCCGCATTGCTGGTGACTGCTACCTTGCAGGCTACCCTGGACACCCTGTTAGCGCAAAAGCACGCGCCTTAGGTAAGCCAGATACAGATTCACAAGTAGGTGACATTATTTTAGAAAATGATGTCTGGCTTGCTACTGGAGTAAAAGTAATGCCTGGGGTAACCATCGGCCGTGGCACCATTGTAGCTGCTGGTAGTGTTGTCACTAAAGACTTGCCTAATTACGTATTAGCAGCAGGAGCTCCAGCACAAGTTATCAAGTCTATCGAGGTGGAAAGTAATGACTAAATTAACGTTATTGAATAAGCACAGACCTCTTATAGTGTTTGGCGAGGATTGGGGAGCGCATCCTAGCTCAACTCAACACCTTGTAAGTGTACTTAGTCAAACAAGACAGGTTATATGGCTAAACTCTATCGG
>JAWSUX010000197.1:0-5186 GCA_033852215.1 Colwellia sp.
TTTTGTTGCTCAAGCACCTTTAAAACTTCATTCACTCTTGGTCGAGACAAGCCACAGATATCGCTAATTTTTTGCTGACTCGTATCAATTTCAATAGTACTTAAACCTTTATTGTGTAGCGGGAGTAAAGTTGACAAACAATAAATAACTCGAATTTCTTTATTTGATAAGGCAATTAATTGTGCTTGAAACCATTGTGGCATATTGTCCGCGGCAATATTAAGCAACCATTTATATATTAGGGGATGTGCATCGGCTATTTCTATTAAGCGACTTTTGGAAATATACAATAGCTCTACACTCTCAATTTCATTGATCAATAAAAATGGATGAGGCAACGGCATTAATGTTAAACCGCCAAACCAACTCTTCGGCTCGACAATAAGGCTATATAAGGTATCCATATTCTGTTGTGGCAGTGAAATAGAGAACCGCCCTTGCTTTATATAAATAAGCCCTGAAAAATTAAAAAAACCTGTTGTTAGTTCAACATTTGTCAGTGTTGTCGTTTTAAAATCACCCTCTTCAAAATAATTAAGTAGTTGTGGCGGTATATCTTGCAAAGAAGTATTTAATGCACGAGTACATGTCATAGTTTTCCTTAGTTTGTTCGGCAAAGAACATATTCACAACTTAATGCAACTTACAATACTTATCGACTTATTCGTATAACGTAAAGTTGGAGTTCTGCCATGAGCATATCACTCTCAAAGATAGTAGAAAATACTGGCAATATAAAGTCAATTAGAGTTATCGCACCTGTTGATTTCAGTATTATTTGGTATCAAAAATTTATAGATGTATATAAAAATGAAAATAATATCGGCACTAAATTTATAATAGACTTGGTTAATACAACTTTTCTAAGTACTTCAGCGTTAAGAATGATCCTATTGTTAAAAGATCATGTAGATTTTATTGAGGGTGAGTTAACCTTCGTTAACCCCAATAATGAACAACCTTTTGAGCTTCTACAAACATCAACGTTTGATCTTATCTTTGATATCTCGTTTGATGAAGGTTGCTACAGAAATTATAAAGAAACAATGCCACTACATGGTAGTTACTCAATATCTAGTAACAATCAAATTTTGACGGTTAAAGCTTATGATGAATGGAATACTGAAACAGTCACTTCATGTTGTGAAGCATTTAAAGCTGAAGCTAAAAAACTGATGCATGAGAATTGGTCGTGCTTAGTTGATTTGTCAGAATGGGAATTAGGGCCTCCCGGAATGTTAAGAGAAATAAATAAATTAAATGTATGGTCAGAAGAAAACAAGCAAGTATTTGAGGCTGTCGTTGTTAAAAATTCTGTTCAACAACACTTTTTAGAAAACTCACACAAAGTATTCAATACTATTGAATCTAAATTTTTTGATAATCATGATGATGCTTTATCTTGGTTATCAAATTCACAAAAAATAACATAATGAAAGAAACAACAAGCTTCCTGCTATTCTTTCTATTCTTAAGCTTTTATTTTGGTGCAATGAGCATTGCAGCAACACTCATAAACAAGGCAATAAAAGGACAGGCAAAAAAATAGCTGAAATATTTGTTATTTGATTCAAGAGTAATAAAGCGTAACTCTACAAAAATGACGAAGAAAGCAACCTAAAACAGAGAAGTAGTAAGCACTATTTTAGAGACTCGTGCTCTTTGCAAATCAACAATATTTCAGTATCACTTAACGGTTCTTTTACTAAATCACAATAGTAACCACCGTTATCTATTTTACGGTTATAACGGCAAGTATGGCATGCACCGAACGTTTTTATTTCGTTTGATTTAATTATTGCCGTTAGCAATTCCGTTAATGCTAGCTCAATGTTTTCTTTCTTATCATCAGGCAAAGCATTACATGCATTATTAAACATCCTTGTTGGCAAGTTATCCTCTAACACTTTATTGCCTAGGTTAGTCATAGCAATATGAGAAATTCGCTTATCACTTTTATCAGCGACTTTTATCACCATACCTTTGTTTTCTAGTGTTTTTATTGTCTGTGAAACAGTACCTTTTGTTTGCCCTAAATATTCAGTTACCGCCATAGGTGTATCTGAATATTTATTACAAGAGGAAAGATAGTTCAACACTTCAAGTTGAACAGGTTGTAAGCCAATAGGTGTTAAAGCTTGGCGTACACCTACCTTTAACAACTCCCCTAGTCGCTCTACTAAGTTATATATTTTGTGTGTTTTCATTCTTACATAGTATCGACTAAAAACAAACTTGACAATGTAAACATTTAATTTTAACATTTGTTTCGACTCGAAACAAAATTAAAATAAAGGTAAATATAATGAAAAGAAAAATTAGTTATTTAATAACAATAGGAACTTTAATTGTAACACTGGGCGGCTGTAACAGTAGTTCAACTCCAGCTTTACCGGGCGAAGAATATATGGGGGAGTCATTTGAGATTCACTCCGCAGAAGTGAAATATGAGCCAATACTTGATTCATACATTTTTACTATTGAAGCAAAAGCCGATGCTGCATCCGTTAAACCTGTAGCAATTGGACAAGTAAATGGGGCTCCTATTTTAGGTTATGTTTTTGTGACCGATTTGCTACCAACGGATATTGGTTACACTGATGTTGTGGGAACTGTCGCTTTAGCAGTAACAAGTCATCCTGATTTTGATGACACACCATTATGGGATGAAGACAACAACACTTTATACGATGATGACGGAGTTGTTTATCACTCGCATTGGGTTGTGCTTGAAGGTAGTGATCAAGCAACGGCTGGTTTAGCGGTAGTTCAAGCAACTTCATCCAGTAAATTAACACCAACGTCGCCAATGGCAATGTACCTAGACTCGCCTGGATATAACATTGTAGAGAAGGGAGATAAATTGCACGTGGTAGTTTCAGCGAATGCAATTAATAGAAACCGTGAATTCACAACATCGGTATTAACGGCTTATATGGAAGTAGACACGACAGGCAGTTCCCCGCTATTAAAAATTGAACGTATATATGACCAATTCTCTACCGAATTAAATGTAGCTAACAGTGAGCTGATATCTGCGAAAAATTGGCCTGTCGCATCAACTGATAGTAATAAGAATAGTCTTACGATAAATGAAGCATCGGTAGATTATTTGGAAGAATTAGACACTTTGATTTTTTCAGTTTATACCGAAGGAAATGCGGGCACTAAAACAGTGACTCCACTAGGACAAGTTGATGGTGCTCCTGTACTTGGATATGTTTTCCCTACGACTATTGAACCGATAGATGTTGGATTTAAAAATATAACAGATGCAACGATTGCTCTAGCGGTAACTACACACCCCGATTTTGATGATACGCCATTGTGGGATGAAAATAACAACAATAATTATCAGGACGATGGTGTTGTATATCATACACATTGGGTCGCATTAGTGGCTGATGATTACTCAGCCGCGGGACTGTCTGTACCCTCATCATTCAATTTATCCGATTTACCCCCAACGGCTCCTATGCCAATGTATTTAGATTCACCTAATTTTCATGCCTTTGCACAAGGAAATTTACTTAGAATTATCGTACCCGCTAACAGAGTTAATGGGGTGACAGAGTTTAACTTCGACACGGTAACCGCTGAAATGAATGTTGATTTATCTGGCGAAGGTCCTGTATTAAGAGTTAACAAATTGTTTGACGTATTGTCAGGTAATTTAACGCTGCCATACATTGTTACAGCAAAGAAATTAACGGATTATTAATAGTTAATTCATAAAGAATAAGGGAATACTTTCATCTTCAATGATGCAATACAAAGTTTAAACACCTACGCCTGTCGAAGGCAGGGAGTTAGCGATAAAAATAGCAAAAAAAGCGATTACCGCTGCGAATAATTACTGTAAAAAATGACTAGGAGTAACAATGAAAATACATATATATGATACACATGTTAGAATAAATTCAGGTCTCTATTTACATTTTGATGTACTGGTAAATGACGAAAACAAAGCTAAAGTGCAGCAATATGCTAAAGATTATATTGCTAAACAAGGTATTGCCGAACACCAGTTACAGTTAAACTCATGCCAATTTTGCCACAGTGAAATGGCTAACCCTGATGTTAGATTAACTATTGAACGCGAAGGTCATTATATTTTGCGACTCGAAAGTATAAATAACATAAACAGTGAAAATAGCCCTGTTTGATTGTAATGTTCATGATTTTATAGAGGCCGATTGCCTCTATAAAATTAGAATTTCACTCACGTTAAAAGACTAAAAAAAACATGCTAAAACAACGTTTAAAACACCAAGCATGTTAAGTTAAATCAAAAATTTTAACTACCCCACGCCTAGGCTTCACAAATCAGAAGAAGTCATGTTCATAATTTGTATGCGCTTTATTGAGATAAATTAATTGAAACGTTTATGTCAATATTCGTGAGAAAATCACCAAAAAAGTCACAAATAAAGTCACAAATAAAGTCACAAATAAAGTGAAAATAATACGCAATAGCATTGCGTACGTAGAACGGAAGTTAGTTTCAAAATATTTGCGATATATTTTCTAATGAATTGACCGTGTCATATTACTGAGAAGTTCAGTAATAAACCCAAATCAATATTTTAACCCCCTAACTAATTGATATTATTTGAAATAGACTTTAATTCTATACTGGATATTACTGAGAAGTATCAGTAATATCCAAGTTCTAACAAAAATAAAATATTTTCAGTTTATAACGTGCTGAAAATATGAGACATTAATGCGAATTAATTAAAGTTATGGGACGGACATTACTGAGAAGTATCCATAATAAGCGTTAGGGTGAAATGGATATTCAGAGTGATCTACCATTAACTAAGTATGAGAAAGTGGAGTTAGCTGTTTTAGGTAAAGCTGCACCACTTATCATTATCGTTTGGACGTTATTTAATTTAATAGTTTATTCAGAAGCTATTTATATATTCGATGATACGCCTGTTTATTTCTATGGTTTTAGTGCTTATCTAGTGTGTTTGTTTTGGATCGGTTTATCCTTTGTTTTATATGCTCATTTTGTTTTAGCTAAATATCGTCATAAATATGCTTTTGCTAAAAAAGTCTTTCGATACGGTGTGCTTCTAGCATTCTTTGGAATATTAGCAGCGTTATGGTACACCTTTGACTTGCATAGATTTCTACCCTAACAAGGCATTCAAACGGACAAAAAACAGATAATTGGA
>JAWSUX010000198.1:0-7284 GCA_033852215.1 Colwellia sp.
GTAGCTTAACAACGGTACAATTATTTTTCCCTGATCCGTGGCATAAGAAAAAGCATCATAAGCGTCGTATTGTATCTACTGAGTTTGTTGAAACTATTCACAAGAAATTAAAAGTGGGTGGTGTTTTTCATATGGCAACTGATTGGGAAAACTATGCTGAGTGTATGTTAGGAGATATGCAAAGTGCACAAGGCTATCAGAATTTATCATCAACGAATGATTATGTACCACGACCTGATTCTCGCCCGTTAACTAAATTTGAAAATCGAGGGCAAAATTTAGGGCATGGTGTTTGGGATTTACAGTTTGCGAAAAAAAGTTAGTTTTAACAATTAACCTTTTACTTGCTGAGGGGCAGGAAGATATTGACGCTCAATAAAAAATAGATGTTGAGCGTTACGTAAATTTCCAGTGTCAAGCAACCATTGTTGGTCTACGATGTCTCGCTGTAAAGCTGCATGTAATATGCGGCTTTTATATTGGGTCCAGTAAGCCAGAGTTGCTGCTTGATGACAGTCATTGTTGGGAAGGTTTTCGCAGCGTGTTTGCTCTAATTCTTCTTTAATACTGGCAATAACTTTATTTTTTAATTCAATTTCAATTTGTTGCTTAAAGCGTGTGAATTTTTTTGCCTTAACCAACTGCCATATTAACCAGAGCAATGAGAGTAACGCCAGTACGGCAATAATTTCCATGTATACTTCCTATCTTAATAAACTTATTTATCATATCACCTTAACTGAAGTGTTTATCTACTCTTATACATATAAATACTGATAAAACGATTGTAGTTAGCTACACTATTGCTTATTTAATCATAAATGGATTGTTATCAATGACCAGAGCGTTTCTATTTTTTAGTATTTTCTTACTTAGTGGCTGTGCTACCTCAACGCAAGCATATCAAGTAAAGGAAAATTCACTTCAAACTTTATATAAAAAGGTAAACCCTTCAGTCGTTGAACTACATGTGACGTCGCTTGCTGACCCAAAAGTTGGACAGGTAGCTTATAAAATACAAACAGCTAGCTCTTTAGGATCAGGGGCGCTAGTCAGTAGCGAAGGACGTATTTTAACTGCTGCTCATGTAGTAGATAAAGCGACCGAAATTGAAGTTGAATTTGCAGATGGCACTAAAACTACAGGTCATGTTGTATGGGTAGAGCCGCTCATTGATTTAGCTATGATTCAAGCAGGTAAAGTACCTAGTTCGGCAAAACCATTAAAATTAGCACAAGCTAACGATTACCAAATAGGTGAGCAAATTATTGTTATTGGCGCGCCATTTGGGGTAAGCCATAGCTTATCTGTTGGTTATTTAAGTGGTATTAGAGACGGTAATGTTATACCAGGTAGGAAATTGGTGCCGCGTTTATTACAAACGGATGCTTCAATTAATCAGGGTAACTCAGGTGGCCCAATGTTTAACCTTAATGGTGAAATAGTGGGTATTGTTAGTCATATTCTATCAAAAAGTGGTGGTAGTAATGGACTAGGTTTCGTTATCTCTGTAGACACCGTGCGTCATATTATTGATAGTGACCCAGGCACGTTTTCTGGTTTTATTCCTCTGTTACTTACAGAGGAACTATCATATGCCATTAACAACACCGCGGGGCATGGTATGTTGATTCAACATGTTATTCCGGGCACGTTAGCTGATAAACTTGGTTTTAAAGGCGGAAATCTTAGCGTGGTTATTGGCAGTAATCCTATTTTACTCGGGGGAGATATTTTGTTAGAAATAGCTGACCGTCGAATTACTGATTTAGCATCGGCAACCAAGATAAAAAAACGCATAGCGAGTTATGAAAAGGGAGATAAAATAACCTTTAAATATTTACGCAATGGTTTAATTAATAAGACCTATTGGATTGTTGAATAAAACGTTACAGTGTCTTTTTCACAAGCGGCAGAAAAGTTTGCTGTCGCTGTGTTACCTAATGCGCTAAAGTTTAAAATGCGCTTCTTCATGCATAAGTAATTTGGCTTTTAGCCCTAATCCTCCCGCATAACCTGTTAGTTTACCGTTGCTACCGATGACTCTATGACAAGGAATAATTAACGCTATAGGATTAGCGCCATTTGCTGTCCCTACTGCTCGTACTGCTCTATCATTATTTATTTTTTTTGCTACCCAAGCATACGTTTTTGTTTCACCCTTCTTTATTTGTATTAATGCTCGCCACACTTTTTGCTGAAATGGTGTACCTTTTGGCGCAATTGGTAAATCAAACACCTCTCGCTGGCCTGAAAAATATTGTTCTAGCTGTATTTTTACTTCGCTAAAAATAGCAGGATTCTCTTGCCACTGTGGTAAAATGCTTATAGGCGATTTTCCCTGACAAAACGCTAATGCAGTTAAACCATCGTTATTGGCTGTTAAAGTAATTTCACCAAAAGGTGTAGGGTAGTTTGTATAAAACAGACTCATTTAGTTGAACCTTTTGTAAATTAAATGTAAATTGTGATGGAGTTGTTGGGCTATTGTTGACTTTTCGTTGAAATAGTGACTTTAATTAACTATAACAACAAGGATAGTATAAGTTTACTTTAATTTATCGTTATGAATTAATAGCGATAAATGACTGCATAGGTTTAATGAGCAATTTATCATGATTAATGCCCTTCAAATTAATAATAAACTAAGTCGACGATTGTTGACTTATATTTTATTGTGCAGCGTTTTCTTTTCAATATGCTCTACACTAATTCAATTGTATTCTTCTTTTCAAGATGATTTACGTTTGTTAGATCAACGCTTTAATAATATTGAAAAAAGCTATATCCCTTCAATTGCCACAAGTTTGTGGGACTTTAATGAACCCCTTGTAGCTATACAATTACAGGGGATTGTTGATTTACCTGATATTCGTTTAGTTAAAATATCTAATGATTTTGATTACCAGCGTGAGTTGGGTCAAACTGATATAAATGCGAAAAAAGTCGTCGAATACCCTATTGCTTATTCAGGTAATGTTGTTGGGAAAATGACTGTTTATGCGGATTATCAAAACATATACGAAAGTTTATATCAGCAAGCTGGTTTTATATTATTTAGCGAATCAATTAAAATATTTTTACTTACCTTCTTTATTGTTTTTATTGTTAATCAACTTATTACTCGCCATTTGTTTCGTATTACTAAGTACGCTGAGGGGTTAGGTGGCTCTAATTTAGAGCAAGAATTAACATTATCACAACGTTATAAAGTTAAGGATGAGCTAGATGGCTTAGTTGATGCGATTAATGCTATGCGTATAAACCTAAAAAATGAAATTAGTAAACTAGGCGGGGCTGAAAATGCATTGTTAGTACTTAATAGTGAACTTGAAGCTAAAGTGCATGATAGGACGGCAAAGTTAGCTGAAAGTAATGTTCAATTACAGCATTCTTTTGATGATTTAACACTGGCTAAAGATAAATTAGTGCAGTCCGAAAAAATGGCCTCTTTAGGTCAGTTAGTTGCAGGTGTTGCTCATGAAGTTAATACTCCTTTAGGTATATGCATCACCTCAATTACAGCGTTAAAAGAAAAAGTAGAGGAATTACAGTTGGCTATTAGCAATGAAAAGTTAACTAAATCTTTGATGATCAGTACCTTAGGTTTACTCACCGAGTACCAACAAATTATAGAGCGTAGTTTGGTTAAGGCGGTTGATCTTATTCGAAGCTTTAAATCAGTGGCCGTTGAACAACACACTGATCCTGAAGTTGAAGTCCATTTAGCCAAGCATATTCATGATGTCGTCAATACCGTAAAAACCATGTTTAAATCCAAAAACTATCATATTAATATTGAGGTTGATGAAACGTTATATTTGGTGACTTATCCGAGTGCGTGGAATCAAATTTTAACTAATTTAATGGTTAACTCTCATTTACATGGTTTTGAAGGTTGCCGAAAAGGTGAAATATCTATTAGCTTTACGCGAGACAATAACTATTTAACTTTGTTATACCAAGATAACGGTAAGGGGATTAGTGATGAAGTTAAAGATAAAGTTTTTGAGCCTTTTGTAACGACTAAACGTGGTCAAGGTGGCTCTGGTTTGGGTATGAATATCGTTTTTAATCTTGTCGATGCTAAACTAGGTGGCACAATAAAAATTATTGATGTTGAGCAAGGCGCTTGTTTTCAAGTTAAAGTACCTATTCATAAAAATGTACAGTCAGCGGAAACAAAACAACTCACATCAGTCTAACTAGTATTTATGCCATCAATAGTGAATGAATAAACTTTTTCAACGTCCTATTTGTTATTAAGATAGAACAGTTGAATCATAACCAGTCCTGTTAAAAAACAGTAGATATCACCAATGTTTGATTCATGTTATATCCAGGCCACTTCCTGAAACTCGCATCTTGAAATGGTTTGGATACAAAAGGTAATGACTCCTTTATAATGCGCTCAACATTATAGGAAAATTTTTATGACCGTAGTATACAAAACTAGAACGCAACTCGTGGTTGAAACCCTAAGAGAGAAAATTCTTAGTGGTGAAATTAAA
Organism: Colwellia sp.; assembly: GCA_033852215.1. Taxonomy (GTDB): domain Bacteria; phylum Pseudomonadota; class Gammaproteobacteria; order Enterobacterales; family Alteromonadaceae; genus Colwellia. The sequence continues at coordinate 4,512 of JAWSUX010000198.1, forward strand.
GCAGGAGAGCCATTGAGACAAGCGGCATTAGCTGAAGAATTAAATGTTAGTCGTATTCCTGTGCGTGAAGCATTATTACAGCTTGAAGCAGAAGGTTTAGTGTCGTTTGAACCGCACAAAGGCGCTACCGCAACTGAGCTGAACGCTGATCATGTTGAAGAGCTTTTTGATTTAAGAGCTATGCTTGAATGTGATCTATTGGCATCATCGTTACCCTTGTTAAGCGAAGATAAGTTAGCAGAAGCAACAAATATACTTACTAAGCTTGATAGAGCTTTAGGCAAAGAGAATGCAGCCAATACTTGGAGTGAATTGAACTCCAGTTATCATAACTGCTTATATTCAGCGGCTAACCGTCCGCAAACACAATATTTAGTGAACACCTTAAACAAGAATGCAGATCGTTATATTCGTATGCATTTATTATGGGCTGGTGGTATTTCAAAGGCAAGTCCTGAACATAATCAGTTACTTGCTTTTTGTAAAGTAGGTGATGTAGAGAAAGCTGTTGCTATATTAAAACAGCATATTTTAAGCTCTAGAGATGAAATTAAAGCCTTTTTAACTCAACGCGAAGCTATTGATAATTAAGCTGTAACTATTTTATTAACATTGCTTTTTTTACTTAAGACACTTTGCTGTCAAAATAAGCAATTATTGACATTCTTCTCGTAAATCTATAGTATCCCGCGCTTTAAAAGGCACCCTTATTGTTATCCTATGCTTATCAAACAAGCTTGGATGGCTAATCAATTTTTGTGCATTTATGTTTAAGATAGTCGTTTCTTAGATGTGCATGCGATAAACCCAATGAGATAAAAATGTTTGAATTACACGCAGATAAAGTGTCTAACCTGAAAAATGATGTGTTGTCAGGCTTAACTGTTGCCTTAGCACTAGTACCAGAAGCGGTTGCATTTGCATTTGTTGCTGGCGTTGACCCATTAGTGGGCTTATATGCTGCTTTCATGGTTGGCTTAATTACTGCTGTTTTTGGTGGTCGCCCAGGCATGATTTCAGGGGCAACGGGAGCGATGGCTGTTGTTATGGTTAGCTTAGTTGCTATTCATGGGGTTGAATACTTATTTGCCACGGTGGTGCTTACGGGAATACTGCAAATATTGGCGGGGCTGTTTAAACTGGGTAAATTTATTCGTTTAGTCCCACACCCTGTTATGCTTGGTTTTGTTAATGGCTTAGCCATTGTTATTTTCTTAGCACAATTAGGTCAATTTAAAATGACTAATGCTGCAGGCGACTTAGAATGGATGCAAGGAATACCGCTTTATACTATGGCAGGTTTAATTATCTTAACGATGGCTATTATTCATTTATTTCCAAAACTAACTAAAGCAGTGCCCTCAACACTTGTCGCTATTGTTAGTGTTTCTATTTTAGTGTTTGCTATTAACCTTGATACTAAACTGGTTGGTGATGTTGCTTCTATTGCGGGCGGTTTGCCAACATTTTCTATTCCACAAGTGCCTTTTTCATTGGAAATGTTACAGATTATTTTTCCATTCGCCATAGTACTTGCGGCTATAGGTTTAATTGAATCTTTACTGACGTTAACGTTAATCGATGAACTGACAGGCACACGGGGTCGCAGCAATAAAGAATGTATTGCACAAGGTGCAGCCAATACGGTTACCGGATTTTTTGGTGGTATGGGTGGCTGTGCCATGATTGGCCAATCGATGATTAACGTTAATTCAGGTGGGCGTGGTCGCGCATCAGGCATTACTGCCGCTTTAGCGCTACTTGCTTTTATTTTATTTGCTTCAGGTCTAATTGAACAAATACCACTAGCGGCACTTGTTGGTGTGATGTTTATTGTCGTTATTGGTACATTTGAGTGGTCAAGTTTGCGTATTTTGCGCAAAGTACCTAAAGCTGATGCCTTTGTTATAGTTTTGGTCTCGGGTGTGACAGTTTATTCTGATTTGGCTATCGCTGTGGTTGTGGGTGTTATTGTTTCGGCGTTAGTTTTTGCTTGGGAGCATGCTAAGCAAATTTTGGTGGTACGTAATACAAATAAAGATGGCTCTATATCGTATGAAGTTACGGGGGCAATATTCTTTGGCTCTATTGCTAATTTTTTAGAGCAATTTAGTCCAGAAAATGATAGTGATGATGTTATTGTTGATTTTAAAAATGCTCGAGTTGTTGATCATTCAGGGATAGAAGCGATTGATACTTTAGCGGAGCGTTATATATCTCGCGGTAAAACCATGCATTTAAAGCACTTAAATCAAGAATGTAAACAGTTACTTGAAAAAGCAGATAAGCTAGTAGAACTTAATTTAATTGAAGATCCTGATTATCATATTGTTACTGATAAGTTGGCTTAGCATTTCGATAATCGGTTAGCGATAAATGATAATAGTTTAAAAATGCGTTGATAGGTTATACTTAACTTACAGCGCATTTTTTATGCGTTTGTATAATTATTAATGATTATGGTGAATAATAAGTGCAGTTAGAATTTTTTGATGTTCCTAGCCCTTGTATTGGCATATGCCAATCAGATGAAAAAGGTTATTGCCTTGGTTGTCTGCGTTCGCGTGATGAACGTCAAACATGGAAAGAGTTCTCCAATGATGATAAACAAAAAGTCATCAAACGTTGTATACAAAGAAAAAATCGTAAAGACTAACGGAAAGAGCAAGAACACCTCTTAGTAGAAACGTTACCACTAGAGCCTGGAAGCATAGATAATGAGGCTGCACTGCAGCCATCATTATTAGCGTCGGAAAATCAAATAAAAAGTAAC
>JAWSUX010000199.1:0-329 GCA_033852215.1 Colwellia sp.
CTAATTCATAAAGACTTAGTTAGCTGTCTGGTAATTTAATATTTTTCATAGGAGTAATGAAGTTTTTGCACTTTACTTTGTTGCTTTCTTTATTTCTGTTTATTATTTGGTTTATTGCTTTTTTTGTTGTTTTATATTCCCTTCTGCTGTTTTTTATTTGGTTATCGCCTGTTTGACTGCTTGGTTGGAAACTTTTATTGAGCTTTTAGCTGTTCGTATATTAAGTATGCTTAAGCATTTATGCTATAGAACAGTACAAAATACGCTAAAGTGAACGCAAATCAACACCGTTTAGCCGTGTACATTTTGCCGATATTCAGGCAAAATAC
>JAWSUX010000199.1:391-8609 GCA_033852215.1 Colwellia sp.
CTGAAAACTACTGTAGCCCGCGCGTTCTTGAAGCTCAAGGCTCTCAGCTTACCAATAAATACGCTGAAGGTTATCCCGGTAAACGTTATTACGGCGGTTGTGAGTATGTTGATATTGCTGAGCAACTAGCTATTGACCGTGCAAAAAAATTATTTGGTGCTACCTATGCTAACGTGCAACCACATGCTGGCTCGCAAGCTAACGCGGCAGTTTTTCAAGCGTTAGTTACCCCTGGCGGTAAAGTATTAGGTATGAGCTTGGCTCATGGTGGTCACTTAACTCATGGTTCTCATGTAAGTTTTTCTGGTAAGTCATATGAAGCTTTCCAATATGGTTTACACCCTGAAACAGGCGATATTGATTATGCAGAATTAGAGCGTTTAGCTTTAGAGCATAAACCAGAAATGATTATAGGTGGTTTCTCTGCATTCTCCGGCATTGTTGATTGGGCTCGTATGCGTACAATCGCTGACAAAGTTAACGCTATATTCTTCGTAGATATGGCTCACGTTGCAGGTTTAATTGCAGCTGGCCTATACCCTAGCCCGTTACCACACGCACATGTAGTTACGACAACGACGCATAAAACATTAGCAGGGCCACGTGGCGGTTTAATTGTTTCTGCTTGTGGTGACGAAGCTATTTATAAAAAGCTTAACAGCGCAGTTTTCCCTGGTGGTCAAGGTGGTCCATTAATGCATATTATTGCTGCTAAAGCTGTAGCATTTAAAGAAGCATTAGAGCCAGAGTTTAAAGTTTACCAACAAGGTGTTTTAGATAACGCCAAAGCGATGGTGGCGGTATTACAAGAACGTGGTTACAAAGTTGTTTCTAACGGCACGGAAAACCATTTGTTGTTACTTGATTTAATCGATAAAGATATCACAGGTAAAGATGCTGATGCCGCTTTAGGTAAAGCACACATCACCGTAAACAAAAACTCAGTACCAAACGATCCACGTTCTCCGTTTGTAACTTCTGGTTTGCGTTTGGGTACGCCAGCAATTACACGTCGTGGTTTTGGTACTACCGAAACTAAAGCGTTAACAACTTGGATTTGTGACATTCTTGATGATATTGATAATGAAGACGTTATTACGCGTGTTCAAGGTCAAGTTACAGAGTTGTGTGGCCGTTTCCCTGTTTATCAAAAGTAGCTATTGCTTTGTCAGGAATCTACTTTCCTTAGCTTAATTTTTTTATTTATATTAAAATGGTCGCCTTGAGCGACCATTTTTTGTTTCGGTCCGTAACGTTATTTTTAATTACCGTAGGTAAACTATGTATTGCCCATTTTGCACAGCGAATGACACTAAAGTTATTGATTCACGACTAGTTTCTGATGGTCATCAAGTTAGGCGTCGTCGTGAATGTTTAGCCTGTCACGAACGTTATACTACGTTTGAAAGTGCTGAATTAGTGATGCCACGTATTATAAAACGTGATGGAACGCGTGAACCTTTTAATGAAGAAAAAATGCGTAGCGGCCTTACCCGAGCTTTGGAAAAACGTCCTGTTAGCACAGAGCAAGTTGAATTAGCGATAAATAAATTACAGTCACAGATACGCGCCACGGGCGAGCGAGAAATCAGTAGTGAAATGTTGGGTAATTTACTTATGGGTCAATTAAAAGAATTAGATAAAGTTGCGTATTTACGATTTGCTTCAGTGTATTTGTCGTTTGAAGATATCAGTGAATTTGCCGATGAAATTGCCCGTTTAGGCAAAGAGAAAAAAAGTAAAATACGTAAAAGAAAATAAAGAGTTTACCTATGTCACATAACCCGCAAGGCTTTACGGAGCAAAATTTCACTGCAGATGATCATCGCTTTATGGCGAGAGCCATCGAGTTGGCCAAAAAAGGCTATTATACTACTTCACCTAACCCGCGTGTAGGTTGTGTTTTAGTGAGTTACGCAAGTGGCAAAGGTAAAATTATTGGTGAGGGTTATCATCAAAAATCAGGGCAGGGCCATGCAGAAGTTAATGCTCTGTCTGATGCACAACAAAGGCATGCTTCCTTGATAAATGGGGCTACCGCTTATGTTACGTTAGAGCCTTGCAGCCACTTTGGTCTAACACCGCCGTGTGCTCAAGCTTTGATTGATGCTGGCGTTAGTCATGTGATTGCTGCAATGGAAGATCCTAATCCACAAGTTTCAGGTAATGGTTTAAACATGCTTCAGCAAGCAGGCATTTGTACTCGCTCAGGTTTGTTAGAAAGTTCAGCCAAAGCACTCAATGTTGGTTTTATCAAACGTATGACCACAGGTTTACCTTATGTACGAGTGAAATTAGCTGCTAGCCTTGACGGTAAAACAGCAATGCAAAGTGGTGAAAGTAAATGGATAACATCACCAGCAGCACGAGAAGATGTGCAACGCTTAAGAGCACAAAGTTGTGCAATTATTACGGGTGCAGACTCTGTACTGGTCGATGGTGCTAAAATGACAGTGCGTTGGTCAGAGCTGGGTTCATTACAGAATGATTATGCTGAAACAAGAGTTAGACAACCCTTACGTATCATTATTGACTCTCAAAACCGATTAACACCAAACTTAGCTTTGTTTGAACAACAATCTCCTGTCATTATTGTTGGCACTTTACCTTGCGCCCAAAATGAAAGAACTCTTGAAAATACTTTTAAAAACACCGCAGTATGGCCTGATTTTGTCGAACACGTAGCTGTTAATGCGAATGAACAAGGCAAAGTTTGCTTAACTGAATTGTTAATATTGTTAGCAAAACGGGGTATAAATGAAGTCTTGTTGGAGTCAGGTGCTCGCCTTGCTGGTGCTTTTATCGAACAAAATTTGGTGGATGAACTGGTTTTGTATCAAGCACCAAAATTACTGGGGGGCGACGGTAAAAATTTAATCGAGATGCCAACTATCACCAAACTTACTCAAGCTAAACCATTGGTCATAAGCGATATACGGATGGTTGGCTGTGATGTTAGAATTACCACTAAATTTAATAACATTGCGATAAAGTAGAGACACATTATGTTTACAGGAATTATTGAAGCTGTGGGTACCATTAAAGCTATTGATATCAATAGCGAAGGTGCAAGGTTGAAAATAGCAACCAACAGTTTAGATATGAGTGATGTTAAGTTAGGTGACTCGATTGCGACTAATGGTATTTGTTTGACCGTGGTTGATTTTGACCAAACTAGCTATAGCGCTGATGTTTCCAATGAAACGTTACAGCGCACAGGCTTTAAAAACTATCAAGTAGGTATGCAAGTCAATTTAGAAAAAGCGATGCTGGCTAGCACCCGTTTTGGTGGTCACATGGTATCAGGGCATGTTGATGGTATTAGTGAAATATTATCAATAAGCCATAACGGTAATAGTATTGAATACTGGCTCAGTATGCCAAGTGATTTAGCGCACTATATCGCAGAAAAAGGTTCTGTGACCATTGATGGTACTAGCCTTACGGTAAATTCTTTAGATAATGGATCTGCACAAGGCTCTTCAAAAGATAAGTTTCGTTTAACTATTGTGCCACATACCGTAAAAGAAACTATTTTTGCTCATTATCAAATAGGCACTAAAGTAAATTTAGAAGTCGATTTAATTGCTCGTTATTTAGAACGTTTACTTACTAAAAATACGAGCCCAAATAGCCCTGAAAAAACATCGAATGTAACGGAAACTATGCTGAAAAAAGCTGGTTTCATTAAATAATAAACAAAGAACCAAAGAGAGCACCATGAATTTACATAGCCCACAAGAAATAATCGCTGATATTGCTTTAGGTAAAATGGTTATTTTAATGGATGATGAAGATCGTGAAAATGAGGGTGACTTCATTATGGCGGCAGAGAAAGTAACGCCAGAAGCCATTAATTTTATGGCTACTCACGGCCGTGGTTTGATTTGTATGCCAATGAGTCGTGAAAAGTGTGAAACGTTAAAAATACCTTTAATGGTTGATAAAAACGATGCACAATTTAGCACTAACTTTACAGTATCTATTGAGGCTGCCACTGGTGTTACTACAGGGATCTCTGCAGCTGATCGTGCGACGACTGTACTTGCGGCGGCAACCAAAGATGCGACCAACCTCGATATTGTGCAACCAGGACATATTTTTCCTTTAATTGCGAAAGATGGTGGTGTACTTAATCGTGCTGGGCATACTGAAGCTGGCGTTGACTTAGCTCGTATGGCTGGTTATGAACCTGCCGCAGTCATTGTTGAAATTTTAAATGAAGACGGCACTATGGCACGTCGAGCAGATTTAGAAATTATTGCTCAGAAACATGATATTAAAATGGGCACAATTGCTGATTTAATTGAATTTAGAAATGCGACAGAGACTACAATAGAACGCGTTTCTCAATGTAAATTACCTACTGCTTTTGGTGACTTTGATTTAACCATATTTAAAGATACTATTGATGGTCAAGCGCATTTTGCATTAGCCAAAGGCGAGATAAAAACGGATGAGCCAACTTTAGTTCGTGTGCATTTAGAGAATACTTTTAGGGATTTATTGTTTAGCCAACGTGAAAGTGTAGCGACTTGGCCTATGGCAAGTGCTTTAGAAAAAATTGCCCAAGAAGGCGGTGTTTTAGTCTTACTTGGTAAACATGAGTCGCCAACGGAGCTTATTAACTTAGTTGAAAAGTACGCTAAAATTGATGCCGGTGAATCCGTAAAAGAAATTAAGCGTCATATTGGCTCTCGTAATGTTGGCGTAGGCTCACAGATCCTAGCCAATTTAGGTGTTAGTAAAATGCGTTTACTTAGCTCACAAACTAAATACCACTCATTGTCTGGTTTTGGTTTAGAAGTTGTTGAATATATTGCAGAATAATATCTGTTAACTAACGTTTCTAGCTCTGTACCATTCCGCTCAACTTAGTCAATGACTATGCTGTAGAGCTAATGAAGTGTCGGTAGCTTGAAGATTTATTAGCTATTATTTTTATGGCGCTATACCTTGCAAAGTTATAGCACTTTTTTATGACTATATTATTGTTATTGTTATTGTTATCAAATCTTTGTTTTTGGTAATTAATTTTTGAGGTGATAAAAGGCTTTAGCTAGCGGGCAGGTAATATTTTGTGCGTGAAATGGCTGAATAATATTTTGGATTAAGGTCAAATTACAGACACAAAAAAACGAAGAATGAGTAACTCACGCTTCGTTTTTTTATTTACTTAAAAGTTATGCTTATTGAGCAATAACGTTTTCAGCTTCAGGGCCTTTTTGACCTTGTTTAACACTGAACGATACTGCTTGACCGTCAGCTAGAGTACGGAAACCGTCTCCAGAGATAGCGCTGAAGTGAACAAACACGTCAGGACCATTTTCTTGCTCAATAAAACCGAAACCTTTAGTTTCGTTGAAAAATTTAACTTTACCAGTAACTGTATCAGACATACTAACATTTTCCTGTGTTCAAAATATAATTGTGCTCTTCTTTAACCATTGTAATTAAAGAAATAACTGTGTTACCCGAGTAGATGCCCCCTACCATAAAAAGTACAGGAAGAGGAAGGAAACAAACTATATTCGGCACAAACATCGCTCCAAACAAATAGCTTGCAGTGTCTAAATCCGTTTGTGTAGAATATTCAGGTACCTAAGTACACTTTAGTTCATCAGGATTTTAAAAAATCATAGTCAGAACAAAAACCTACAACAAAAGTTAGTATAAACCTTCATCTGCAACGCAAAAACTCAATGCGAAAAAATTATAGCACAGTTATTTTTAAGATGCTTTATAAAATGTTAGAAACGTTGAATGTTTTTATTTTTACTAATTAATTTAATAGGAACAGGTACTTAAAGCCGTGCTGAGGAGGGAGTTACAAACCACAAGTTATAAATAATATAATTATATTCATACTTGTGGTTTGTTTTTTACTTTTATAACGCTGCTATTTGCTTTTTTTGTTCAAGCATTTTAGCAAGGGTTGAGTCAGCATCCGCTAGTTTCGCTTTTTCTTTTTCAATAACGGCGGCAGGGGCTTTACTGACAAAATTATCATTGTTTAGTTTACCGCGAGTTTTCGCTGCATCCTTTTCCAGTTTGTCCATGGCTTTATCTAAACGTGCTAATTCAGCTTCTTTATCAATTAAGCCTGCCATAGGGATTAACACGGATAAATCACCAACAACAGCGGATGCAGAAGCTGGGCCTTGCTCGTCTTTGCTTAACTCAGTGATGCTTTCAAGTTTCGCTAACGTTAATAAAAATTGTTCATTGTCGTGTAAACGACGTTGGTCTAATTTATTAACATTTTTGAGTAATACCGGTAATGATTTGCTTGGAGAAATATCCATTTCACCGCGAATATTACGAATAGCAACGATAAACTGCTTAACCCACTCTAAATCATCAATAGCCAGCTGATCACATTTGCTTTCATCAAACTGTGGAAATGCTTGTACCATGATTGAATCATCAGTTTTAGCAAAATCACTCAACGGTTGTACGCGTTGCCAAATAGTTTCAGTGATAAATGGCATAATTGGGTGCATTAGACGCAATAACTGCTCTAATATATTTACTAAAGTATGGCGTGTACCACGCTGTTGCGCTTCATTGCCTTGCTCTTGATCTCTAGGGTACAACACTGGCTTAGTTAGTTCTAAATACCAATCACAAAATTGATTCCAAGTGAACTCGTATAATGCTTGTGAAGCGAGGTCAAAACGGAATGTATCAAATGCTTCATGTACGGTTTTTACTGTTTGCTCGAACTGACCTATGATCCAACGATCTGCTAAGGATAACTCCATAGCGCCGCCCTTTCCTTCAGGTGAAGAGCGCCCGCAATCAAATTCTTCGGTATTCATTAAGACGTAACGACTTGCATTCCATAACTTGTTGGTAAAGTTACGGTAACCTTCAAGGCGTTTCATGTCCCAGCTGATATCGCGACCCGTAGTAGCAACAGATGTAAGGGTAAATCGTAAAGCATCAGTACCGTGAGCTTCAATGCCTTCTGGGTATTCTTTTTTGGTAAGCTTAGTAATTTTAGCGGCAAGCTTAGGCTGCATCATGTTGCCAGTACGTTTTTCTAATAAGTCTTCTAAAGAGATACCATCAATCATATCTAGTGGGTCAACAACATTGCCTTTAGATTTACTCATCTTATCGCCATTTTCATCACGAATAAGACCTGTCATGTAAATTTTCTTGAAAGGTATTTGCGCTTTACCATTTTCATCTTTGTTGAAGTGCATGGTCATCATGATCATACGCGCAACCCAGAAGAAAATAATATCAAAACCCGTTACTAACACATCAGTCGGGTGGAAGGTTTTTAAATCTTCGGTGTCTTTTGGCCAACCTAACGTAGAGAAAGTCCAAAGTGCAGATGAGAACCAAGTATCAAGTACGTCATCGTCTTGTCTTAATTTCATGTCAGCAGCTATGTCATTGTTTGCACGTACTTCTTCTTCGGTACGCCCGACATAGACTTTTTCGTTTTCGTCATACCATGCTGGAATTCTATGTCCCCACCAAAGCTGACGCGAAATACACCAATCTTGAATATTATTCATCCAAGAAAAATACATGTTTTCATATTGCTTAGGCACAAATTCAATTTGGCCATCTTTAACAGCGTCAACAGCAGGACCTGCTAGTTTTTCAACACGTACATACCATTGGTCAGTTAGCAGTGGTTCAATGATCACGCCAGATCTATCACCGTAGGGGGCAACTAAGTCATGGTCTTTTACTTCAACTAATAAACCGAGTTCATCAAATTTAGCAACGATAGCTTTACGGGCTACAAAACGATCCATACCAGCGAATTCGCTTGGTAATTTAGTATCGTAAGCGTTACATACTTCACCCTTGGTATCATAAACTTCAGCGGCTGCTAAAATAGCTGCATCTTTATCTAAGATGTTAATTTGTGGCAACGCATGACGTTTACCCACTTCGTTATCATTAAAATCATGCCCTGGTGTGATTTTTACACAACCTGTGCCTTTTTCCATGTCAGCATGATCATCGCCAACAATTGGAATTAAACGATTAACTAAAGGTAATAAAACTTTTTTACCAATTAAATCTTTATAACGTGGATCTTCAGGATTAACCGCAACGCCTGTATCACCTAACATGGTTTCTGGGCGGGTCGTGGCTACTACTAAGTAATCAAGACCTTCAGCGGTTTTTGCGCCATCAGCTAATAGGTAACGCAGATGCCACATGTGACCTTTTTTATCTTTGTTTTCTA
>JAWSUX010000200.1:0-11847 GCA_033852215.1 Colwellia sp.
TAGCTTCTATGCACTGTAGTGCTAATGTTGGTAAAGATGGCGAGACCGCTATTTTCTTCGGTTTATCAGGTACTGGTAAAACGACTTTATCTACAGATCCAAAACGTCAACTTATCGGTGATGATGAACACGGTTGGGATGATAACGGTGTATTTAACTTTGAAGGTGGTTGTTACGCTAAAACTATCAACCTGAGCAAAGAAAACGAACCTGATATCTACAATGCTATTCGTCGTGACGCTTTATTAGAAAACGTTACGGTTGATGCCGATGGTAAAATTGATTTTGACGATAACTCAAAAACTGAAAACACTCGTGTATCTTACCCAATTCACCACATCGACAACATTGTTAAACCAGTTTCTCGTGCCGGCCATGCTAAGAAAGTAATTTTCTTAACCGCTGATGCTTTTGGTGTATTACCACCGGTAGCTAAGTTAACACCTGAACAAACTGAATATTACTTCTTATCAGGCTTTACCGCTAAATTGGCAGGTACAGAGCGTGGTATTACTGAACCAACACCAACGTTCTCAAGCTGTTTTGGTGCTGCTTTCTTAAGCTTACACCCTACGCAATACGCAGAAGTATTACATAAACGTATGGAAGCGGTTGGAGCAGAAGCCTACTTAGTTAACACGGGTTGGAATGGCACTGGTAAACGTATATCTATCAAAGCGACTCGTGCGATCATTGATTCTATTTTAGACGGTTCAATTGATAAAGCTGAAACAACGGTTATCCCTATGTTCAACTTAGAAGTACCAAATACAGTTGCGGGTGTTGAAGGTGATATTCTTGACCCAAGAAACACTTACCAAGACGCAAGTGAGTGGCATAACAAAGCGGTTGACTTAGCAAAACGCTTTGTTAACAACTTTGATAAGTTTACCGATACTGACAACGGTAAATCATTAGTTGCCGCTGGACCACAGCTATAACTCACCGCATTTAATTTCGGTAAGTTTTAGAAAAATAAGTTACTAATAACGTCAATAAAAACCATTAATAAGAAATTATTAGTGGTTTTTTATTTTTCGATCTTAAACAACTAGTCATTACTACTTGTTTCATTAAGTATTACTAAATCTAACGTAGAGAACCCTATTAACACACCTGAGTATTCGGCAAAATAACAACTAGCACACCCTGAAATAATTAAATATTCTGCTTAGAAACGACAATATATGCCTGTATTAATTTATTTCCTATATATATTAATTCCTTAACCCTTGGATTAGCATCAATGACATTAAATAACCTGACACTAAAAAATAAACTTACCCTAGGTTTTTCAATACCTATTTTATCATTACTCATCATATCTTTTGTTGTTTATCAAAGTGTTGCAGCATTATTAAATGCGAATCATTGGGTCGACCATACCCACAAAGTTATTGCGGAAGGTAAATCCATATTGGGTAGTATGGTTGATATGGAAACTGGAATGAGAGGTTTTCTCATTGGCGGTAAAAATGAGTTCTTAGAACCTTATGTTGCAGGAAAAACTGACTTTGACAAAACAATTAAAAAGTTACAAAACACAGTAAGTGATAACCCCACTCAAGTAGCGCGTTTGAAAAAAATAAAAGAGATGAAAACGAAGTGGATAAAAGAAGCGGCAGAGCCGCAAATATCTATGAGAAGAGAAATTGTCCAAGGTGAAAGTGCTGCCAAAGAATTTAAAAGAATATCTGCTCGACTTGTCGGCAAAGAGAAGTTTGATGGTGTAAGAGCTGCTTTAGCTGAAATTGAACACTCATTCATAAAGGAAAAAGATCTGAAAGGACGTTTCATTCTGTTATCTACTTTAAGTGATATGGTGAATAAGGAAACAGGTCAACGCGGTTTTTTACTATCAGGTCAAGAGGCTTCATTAGCACCATTTAATCAAGGAAAGGTAGACTTTGTTAATCACGTGCAACAACTAGAAGCTCATTTAGCAAAAGTAAAATACCCTACTTCTGCCAATTTGAAAAGTTTAGAAAAAGCAAATAAGCTAGCTCAAGAATGGACTGACTTAGCTGCGTTACCTGAAATAGAAGCAAGAAGAGCAATGAATAAGGTCACTGTTTCTTTCGAAGATTTGAATGTGATGATAGCAGCAGGTGCAGGCAAAAAGAACATGGATGCAATTAGAGTGGAGATTGCAGATTTTGTTAAAGCCGAGGTAAGATTAATTGCGAGCCGCACTAAAGAAGCGGAAAGTATCGGAAAAAGAACGGAACTGGTTACTTTATTTAGTTCGATTTCTGCTTCAATACTTGCGATATTGGCCGCTTATTACATTGTCACTAATGTTTTAAAATTAGTAGGGCAAGATCCGCAAGAACTAGACAAATTGTCCCGTAGAATTGCCAATGGTGATCTTTCTATGAGGCTTAATAAAACCGGTAATGAAACCGGTATTTATAGTGCCATGATTGATATGGTTGATAGCCTTAAATCACTGTTGGTGAATATCTCTAACTCATCTGATAGCCAAACAAAAGCGACAGAGAGGTTATCTGCCACCTCTGAGCAAACCATCAAAAATGTAAATGAGCAAAACCATGCAACGGATCAAGTTGCAGCAGCGATGGAAGAGATGCACGCTACCGCATCAGAAGTAGCCAATAGCAGTGGTTTAGTTGCGAGCTCAGCGACGGAAGCAAGGCAATTAGTTGACCTTGGCAACAGTAAAGCTGAATTAGTTGCTGAAGAAATTAAAAAACTGTCTGTAAATCTGGATGATACAAGTGAAGTAATTCAAAAATTATCTAATGACGCTGGAAACATTTCAAATATATTGGATGTGATAAAGGGTATAGCTGATCAAACCAACTTACTTGCTTTAAATGCTGCAATTGAAGCAGCTAGAGCTGGAGAACAAGGAAGAGGTTTTGCTGTCGTTGCTGATGAAGTGCGCTCGTTGGCACAAAATACTCAAAACTCGACCTTAGAAATAGAATCAATGATACAAAAAGTACAACAAGGTGCTAACGATTCGGTTAAATCAATGAGTATCGGCAGAAATCAAACAGAAGCAATTGTTAGTCAAACATTAGAAGTTAGTGGCGCATTAACTGATATTAAATCAGCCGTTCATACTATTACGGACATGACGAGCCAAATTGCAACAGCAGCGCAAGAACAACAGCAAACTTCGGACGAGATAAACCGTAGAGTTGTTGATATTCGAGAGTTATCAACCCAAACAGGGGAAGGCACAAATGAAATAAATAGCTCAACCCAAGAGCTTATTGAATTAACTAATACTCTACATAACGAAGTTCGAAAATTTAAGGTTTAGTTTTCTAAACTTAATGCCCTATACCTTATAGTGTAAAGCTGACAGTATCCCTTTTAAAAGCGGTTTGTCAGCTTAGCATAAGAGAAAAGAGTTAGATACCAAGTAAGTAAACAGTTTCTTAGCGCAATTTTTTGAAAGCAAACAATTACCCTACAAACTAAGAGGCAAGTATACCTTAGCTTGTAAACCACCGGTTTCTTTATTTGACAGTTCAACATAACCGCCATGGGTATCAATAATACGTTTAATAATAGCTAAACCTAAACCACTGCCCTCTCCACCTCGAGCAGTATCCCCTTGAGTAAAAGGTTGAAATAATCGCTCAATATCGCTATCAGGTATGCCCTTACCTTGATCACTGACAATAATGTAAGCACAAGCCTTTACTTTATCAACGCCAGTCAATACTTCAATTTCGCCCGTGGTATAACGTAAAGAATTCTGTATTAAATTAGCTAAGGCGCGTTTGACAGCAACATGACGTAAAGGGATTTTCGGACAATCACTGCTTGTAAAGTGAATAACGCGGTCACTCGGTGTTTCAACATGCAGTACTTCTTCCACCAACAGGTTTAAGTCGCCTAGTTCCGCTTTGTCTTTAGAGTCATGACGAATATAATCAATAAACTGATCAATAATATTATTCATATCCTCAATATCAGTTTCTATACCCTCTTTCAGGAACTCGTCTTTATCCTGCATCATTTCACTAGCCAAACGTATGCGTGTTAATGGTGTGCGTAAATCATGAGAAATACCTGCCATCAATAAATTACGGTCTTCTTCAAGCTGTTTAATGCCTTTTGACATGTGATTAAATGCTTGTGTTACAGCCATAATCTCTGAAGTACCACGCTCAATTAACGGCTCAGGAAAATCACCTCGACCAACATCTTCAGCAGCAAGTTGTAAAGATTTAAGTGGCCTGTTTAACTGATGCACAAACAGCCAACCACCAATAACACTCAACAAACCAATAATAACCAGAAAGAAAATCAACGGAGAAAAACTATTCTTTTCCATGCCTAATAAAGGGATTTTTACCCAAAGGTGAGGAGCTTGAGGCGAGCGTATCCAAAATAAGTATTCATCACCTGAAGAAATTCTCACCTCAGCAGGACCACCAAGTAATAAAGACATCTGTTCAGAACGATAAGGGTAATAAACAGCCTTGGCTAAACCCAATGTTAAGGCATCTTTTTCTCGATATACGCCAATACCCGTTTCTTGATGAAAAGCTCTAGCCATTTTAGGGCTCAAACTTTCATCTTCAATATCAATAAAAACAACACGCACTTGTTTTGCTAACAGCTGATTTATTTGCTGCTGATGAGGCTCAAAAACATAATGAGCAAAAGAAGCATAAGAAACAACTTGATTAATAAATAATAAAAAACCAATTAAAAAAACTGTTTGACCAAATGCACTACGAGGCAATATTTTCATATAAAACTTAAGGTAAAAACAATCAGCTAAGCTGCGCTGTCATCTGGTACAAAGACATAACCCAAACCCCAAACCGTTTGTAAATAACGAGGTTTTGTTGGATCGTCTTCTAACATGCGACGTAGTCTTGATACTTGCACATCAATACTGCGCTCTAATGCAGAGTAATCTCGTCCGCGCGCTAAGTTCATTAACTTATCACGAGATAAAGGCTCTCTGGGGTGAGTTACTAAAGCTTTTAATACCGCAAATTCACCACTGGTTAACGGCATGCTGATGTTATTTTTTTGCATTTCACGCGTTGCTAAATTCAATTCATAATCACCAAAAGAAATGATATTTTCTTCCATTGATGGCGCGCCGGGTGCTTCTTGTGTACGGCGGCGTAATACCGCATTAATACGTGCTAATAATTCTCTTGGATTAAATGGCTTAGGCATATAGTCATCAGCACCTAATTCTAAACCAATAATACGATCTACTTCGTCACCCTTAGCCGTCAACATAACAATAGGAATATTATTATTGTTTTGGCGTAAACGACGACAAATAGATAAACCATCTTCGCCTGGTAGCATTAAATCAAGTACCAGTAAGTGGAAATTTTCACGTTCAAGTAAACGATCCATTTGTTCCGCGTTTGCGGCACTACGCACAGTAAAACCCTGCTCCACGAGATAGCGTTCAAGTAACGAGCGTAAACGCATATCATCATCCACAACTAAAATTTTCGGTGTTTCTTGCATCATATTTCTGCTGACCTTAACAAAGAGGGATCACTACCATTTGCATTATAAATAATTCAAGTTGACGTTACTATAAGTGATATTTAGAGTAATGAGAAAGGACTAAGCATAAAAGAAGCCAAGCATTTGTTACAATTTATGAAGAGACTAACGAGGTAAAGGTTGCTTGCACTATTTCAAATAATGTATCGCTTGCTCTGTAACACATTGAGTAAAGCTCTTCTTTCTCTCATCTAAAGAGAGCACAACAATAGTTTGTCTCACTAATTTCATTTTTTCTTTGCGTTCTTGCGCGGGTAAATGCGAGAGTTGCTGATGAAAACAGCCCAATAAGCCAAAATTGAGCGCTACGTCAGAGTGCACCTTATCTTCGCCTAAACATAAGCTCAATTTCTCGGCTAAAACACCTTTATCTATCACGGTAATTAGCTCGGTTAATTGATAATTATGCTCATCAATTTTACGTTCTTGATTACAGCTAAAAAAGATATCTGCGACAGCTACCACTGGAATCAGCTTTTCATGCTGCTCACTGAAGCGCTCTTTTAACCAAGCATTATGTGCATTAGCGGTATGACTTGTCGCGACACTCATCCAAGCAGATGCTTGGAAAGATAAAACAAATAATAAACTCGTTAATGTTTTTAGCCCTAGATTAGTATAGTTTTTTATGTTGTATTTCATGCGATTAAACTCTTAAAGTTAGTACTGAGGTAAACAATTGCATTGTGCATCACGGTGAAAGTTAAGTATAGTGATGCTTAACAATTCGTCTAACTTTGGGCAGTAGTGATGAAATTAAATAAGGTGTTAGTATTACTTATTATAACGGCAACGATAATATTATCTTTTGCAAACAGTGTTCAAGCTCAAGGCAGTAATCCAGATGAAGAACTTGAGCTATTTATGCAACGCCATCATGGTAAAATTATTTACTTAGATTTTTGGGCCTCTTGGTGCGTACCTTGTCGCAAGTCATTTCCTTGGATGAATAACATGCAAGAGAAATATGAAACGCAGGGTTTTGTAGTAATCAGTATCAACTTAGATGCAGAGCGCTCCCTAGCCAAAAAATTTCTACAGGAAGTCACTGCTGAATTTTCGGTTATCTATGATAATAAAGGTGTACTAGCCAAAAAATTCCAATTAAAAGGTATGCCCAGTAGTTATTTATTTAATCGCCAAGGTCAGTTAATTAGTGCTCACAACGGCTTTAATGACAAAAAAAAGCAACTCTTTGAACAAGAAATACAACAAGCGATAGCCAAAAAATAATTAAATGTTAATGATGTTTACTTAGGGGGCTTATTTACGCCCATTGTTCGAATGCCTTAACCATAAATAAAGGCCACTGATAGAAATCAACATCAGTAGTACTGCAATAAAGTCCATGAAAAAAACACCAATATCACCGAAAAAACGACCACTATGGCTATCAAGAATAATGCGCTCTAGTGTTAGAAATTGAGCACGATAAACCAGCTCAGTTTGCTGTATTTGAACATCCGAAGCAAGCTCAGGCTGAAGCCATTTAGGCATACTGGTAGGTTGAACTATTTGCCAATCAAAAAAATCGCTATCGGTTTGATAATAACCATCAGTATTCTCAACTATCACTTGTTCGTCATCAATACTCATTGCTTTAATTCTTTTAGGTACGCCAGATTCAGCGCCAAGCTGGTCAACTAATTCCCCTTCGAGATTAAACAATAAAATATTCTGACCAGTGGCAATAACAAAAACACTTTGCTGGTTGTGCTTTAATTTCAGCCGACCAACGCTGATGACATCAACATCACTTTCAAATAACAATTGTCCTTGCAGCCAAACACTTTTATCAGTGATTTGAATTTTACCTTGCTGATAAAATCGAATATCTTGGGGCGCTGAAATACCGTAATGGTCAAGCAGCCAAGTACTTTTAATTGGCTGATGTGCCAACGACAAACCATCAGTATGATTTAAGGCGACACCTGTTACAGAAAGATAAATGATAAAAAAAGCGGCAAAAACACCTAGTTTACGATGCCATTTTCTAAAAAAACGAGGTAAGCGCCGAGTAGATGACTTGATTGATTTTTTCATAGGTGTGCAGTTGTTAATACAGAAAAAGTATCATTGAAATAAAATATGTCTGTATTTTGCCTGAGCGAGTAAGTTTTAGCTAGGGCTGTTAATCTTTACTGAGTAACTTTAGCATTTAACCATAAAGCTAGCCTGGCAACTTTGGTTGTTGCTCTTACCGACAAGGTTGCCCCTGTAATGCCATCCACATGCTGACTGAGCATATTATTCTGCGTTAGCATCGCATTGTTAAACTGCTTACTAAAAAAATCATGACGAACTTCATCACCACGCGTCTCGCGAAAAGTCAGTACTTTAAGCTGCTTAATTGCCTTTTGATGAATATGTACGGCAATCGTTATCGGTTTTTCTTTACCTATTTCATCTAACACCCAAACACTATCTGTGCCTTCTTGCCAATAGCGCACCCGCATGCGGTTATATTTATGACTAAGGATATCTGCAATAATCTTTTTATCCTCTGCATTTAACCACAGTACTTTTGCTGTCGGCACAGCTTTACTAAAAACAATATTAAGGAATTGTTCAGGTGTTTGATACACACCCTTAGCCATAACATTTATCACTAAAAAGCAGTATAAAAAGACAAAAAGTATTACTTTTTTCACAAAATCACTCTTAATTATTAATAACGTCAAGTGATATAGCTAGCTATATCAAAAAGCCCAACACTACCTAAAGCAGCATTGGGCTTAACTTGTACTATAACAAATAATGTTACTTATTTACTTAAAACTGGTAACCAAAACCTAGGTTAAAACCACTAGAATCTTTAGAGCCACCTAAGTTTTCAACATCAGCTTTTAATACAACATTTTCATGAAGGTAGTAATTGATACCAACACTAGTTGACTTAACCGTTGTTGAAGCACTATTACCTGCATTGTTGTCATATTCAGCGTAACGGCCAAATACACCAATTTTTTCATTTATCTTATAAGAAGGCTCAAAGTACCAACCTGTTTGCTCATCACGACCTAACGCTTTTGCTTCGTCGCCATTAATATCCCAACGAGCGTATAAAGCACGTATAGTGAAATCACTTATTTGATAAATAGCGTGTGCTTCGAATAAAGTTGCATCAGCAGTATCAACCGCAGCTTCAAAGTTATTGCCACCTTGAGTAATATCAGTTTGATATTGCAATGTAGCAGCTAATTCTACGCCTGTTATTGCAGTGTACTTAACACGGCCAGTATAAGCTAAGTTTTCAGCACTTGCTTTAGCAACCTTTTGACGACCATTGCGGATTTTAAAATCTTCTCCTACTTCCAAACCACTTGTGGCAGCACCATCAATACTTAAACCTGGTGCAGGTTTAACATTGAAAGCAACACCAGCTTCCCACCAAGTTGCAGGAATAATATTTTTTTCAACGCCATTACGCTCAACGCCATAAAATGCTGGTGGCTCATGAGTTTCGTTAATGATACCTACAGGGATCAAAAACAAACCAACTTTAGAGCTTGTTGTTTCGTTAATATCAACTTCAACATAAGCTTGCTCAAGTTCAACTTCACCTGCTTTACCGTCGCCAGCAATTGAATGTTCTAATTCAAATTCAGAGAAAAAACGTACGCTATCAGAAAATTCATGACCAAAGAATAAAACAAAACGATGAAAATCAATTTTAGCATCTGTATCTTCATAGTTATTGTAATGTAACTCGCCATAACCGCCAATTGAAGTATTGGCAAAAATACCACCAGAGCTTTCAGCAACCACTTCCACTTGATCGGCCGTCGCGTTTAATTTGTGCTCGGTTTCATCTAAGCGCTTTTCTAACGATTTAAGCACTTCTTGCTGCTGAGCAATCACGTTACGTAGCTCAGTGGTTTCTTCATTTGCAAGCGCTGAATTACTGGCAAATAGTGCTGTAATAATAGACGCGGTTAATGTTTTATTCATGGTATTTAATCCAAGGTAAGTTAAAGTTAATCAATAGGACTCATTTATGCGCGCTATTAAACCATTAAGCCAAATAAGAATCAATAGCATTCGCATTATTTATTGCGTTAAATCTGTTTTTATTGATTTATGTCAGGTAAATCGTCATATTTTTATTGCTAAAAACGTTAAAAACCTATTTCAGTTCAGCTGAAATAGTTTTCTTAAACAAAACAGCATTCTCTTTTTTTGATAGAAATGCTATTCTCCTGTCAAAATTAGCCTTTGCTTACCATGGTATTTTTTACTTATTTAGGCCTTTTTTCTTACATGAAAATGTCGACTATCTAAAAATGAGACAGGTTGAGCATAGTGATAACAGGGATAGAGTTCATCACATATTGCTACCTCTACAGAACAGGTAGACAAGCTAATTTCATTACATAATGTTAACGAGAGAGAAGTACTTTGAAAATAATGACTCGCCAAGATAATTTTATTTATCTGACATTTGCTTTGGTACTACTACTACTTGGCACAGCACTCGCGCAACAATTTTTTACTAACTCTGTTCAACGTTTAGTACAGTCTGCCACCATAGTAACGTTATTAGTTGCCGTATGGGGGGTTGATTCTAAAGACTTTGTTTTGCGTAAAACCTTTATTTTTCCAGTCGCTATTTTGGTTTTTTCTTTTTTCGGCGCTTGGCTTGATAATTCAGGCTTTGATCAATTGTATTTAATATTGTTACTCAGTTTTTTTATTTCCAGCGCTTTACGCACAGCAAAACAAGTGCTTTTCACTGGCGATATCGATAACAATAAAATTCTAGGCGCTATTTGTTTATACTTACTGATGGGCTTGATTTGGGCAGTATTTTATACTTTAGTTCAGCTTACCTTTGCAGGTGGCTTTAATAATATAAATACGAATAATGAATGGTTTTCTTTGTTTCCTGAATTTATCTATTTTTCTTTTGTTACCTTAACCACGTTAGGTTTTGGTGACATATCACCGAACTTACCCCTAGCAAGATTTTTAGTTTACCTGGAGGCCATTGTTGGCCAGTTTTATTTAGCTATTTTAGTCGCAAGTTTAGTCGGCTCGCTCATAGCAAATAACAAACATCATTCGAATGATTAACGCCTTTCGCCGATAAAGCCACACAGATAGATTGTAGTATTTAAAAAAACAACCAATATAAATGGGAAAAAACATGACGGATCAAACAAGCAAAAATGACGAACAATTATTTAATCGACGCATTATTGACATAGCGGTAAAACTTACCGCCTTAGCTTTTATTGTTGGTTGGTGCTTTCAAATTATTCGCCCGTTTGTTTTAATTGTAATTTGGGGCGCGATTATCGCCGTTGCTTTATATCCTTTACATGACAAATTAAGTCGTGTGCTCAAAGATAATAAAAAACTTGCTTCAGCCCTTATTGCAGTTATCGGTATTTCAATAATAGCGGTGCCTTCTGTGCAGTTAACTTCTTCCGCTATCGACTCTGCACAACATTTTTATACGGGTGTTGAAGAGGGTACGCTAAAAATACCAGCCGCTGATGAAAGTATAAAAGAGTGGCCATTAGTCGGTGAAAAAATATATACCTTATGGTCCGAAGCATCAAAGGACATTCAAAAAGTAGCAGGGCAATATAGCGAACAGATAAAAAACTTATCAGGCACGTTACTTTCTGCAGCAGCAGGCGTTGGCGGTGGTGTATTACAATTTATTGTTTCTCTAATTATTGCGGTTGTTTTTATGGCTAAGTCAAGCGCCCTGCACCAAGGTGTTAGTATGCTAATGCGTCGCTTAATGAATAACTACGGTGAAAGAACAATTAATACCACTATTGCTACTATTCGTAGTGTTGCCACGGGCGTATTAGGTGTTGCTGTTATTCAATCGTTACTTTCTGGTGTTGGTTTGCTTATAGCCGATATTCCTGGCGCGGGTATATGGGCTATTGCCGTGCTTATTCTTGCCATTGCTCAATTACCTCCAATACTTATTCTAGGCCCTATTGCCGCTTATTATTTTTCAGTAGCAGATACCACGCCTGCGATACTCTTTTTAATTTTTAGCATCATAGTTAGCATGAGTGACGCTTTTTTAAAGCCATTATTTTTGGGTCGTGGCATGGATATTCCCATGTTAGTTATTTTACTTGGTGCGATTGGCGGCATGATACTTTCTGGCATTATTGGTTTATTTGTCGGTGCGGTAGTTTTAGCCTTAGGTTACCAATTAATCATGGACTGGATAGCTCATCAGCAAACACCACCTCTAACAAATAATGAAGAAGAAAAATAAGCTAACCGCTAGGAACGTAAACATGACTGAACAGCAACATCAAGAAAGTGGCTCGTTAGCTTCAAATGCGC
>JAWSUX010000200.1:11864-20706 GCA_033852215.1 Colwellia sp.
AAAGTTATTTTGGCGTTATCTTTAGCTTATTTTCTTTGGTATATCATTGGTGATCGTTTAACACCAAGCACTAGCCAAGCACGTGTACGCTCTTTTGTTATCCCTATTGTGCCTGAAGTTGCCGGTAGAATTAGTAAAACTTACATTGGTGGTGACAAACAAGTCAAACAAGGCGATTTGTTATTTGAAATTGAAGACAGAGACTATCAACTTGCGGTAGAGCAAGCACAAGGTAATTTAGAGCTTGCTGGCCAAGATGTAGGCGCTAACACTGCCGCGGTTGCAGCCGCCAAAGCGAATGTAGAAAAAGCCAAAGCTGATTTAGTCGCTAAAACAGCCAATGCTAACAGAATATTTGCCGTTGAAGCCAAAGGTGTCATTTCGAAGGCTGAAGGTGATGAAGCCCGTGGCGTATTAGCTTCTGCCGAACAAACTGTGTTAAATGCTCAAGCGTCTTATGAACAGGCACAGAAACAATTAGGCAAGGTTGGGCAAAACAATGCCAAAATTCAGAATGCACTGGCGGCGCTTTCACAAAGCCAATTAAACCTCGCTCGTACAAAAGTAACCGCACCGAGTGATGGTGTCATTTCTTACTCAAAAATTAATGTCGGTCATTACGCATCGGTCGGCAGCAAAATAATGACTTTTATTGATAGCGACTATTTTTGGATTGAAGCTTCTTATCGAGAAAACAACCTAGGTAATATCAAAAAAGATGATCCCGTTGATATTGTGCTTGATTCTGCCCCAGGTGAAATATATACCGGAAAAATCATCAGCGTTGGTTATGGGGTAAGTTTTGATAAAAGCGTTGCTGGTGAATTACCGACACCTGAAAAGTCGACCGGTTGGATGCGTTCTGCACAACAATTTACCGTTATTATAAAGTTCGACAATAAAGCCGATATCACCTTATTGCGTGAAGGTGGTCAAGCCGATGTTATTACCTATACGGGCAATAACTTTATCATGAACATGTTAGGTAAAATATCTATTTGGTTCACAAGTAAATTAGCTTATCTTTATTAATGATAACACTATAACGAATACTCATTTGGTTAACTTTTGTGAATAAAATAAAGCACTTCACCGCACAATTAAGCCAACAAGAAATCAGTCGCTTTAGATTGATTGTTGGTGTTGTTATCGCCATCGCTATCGCTTTTGGGGTTAACTGGCCGTTTGCTTTTATTATGCCGGTCTTTGTTGCTAAATTCCTTAGCAATAGCAGCCCCAAATTGCCGGTTAAAAAACTGATCATGGTCTTTGCAATAATCGTTTCTGCGATTATTTTAGGCGGCATATTAACGCGATTATTATTGCCCTTTCCTGCGGTGTTTTTACTGATTATAACGCTGTTAATTTTTTGGATATCTTATTGGAATAATTCAGGTGGTAATGAGTTTGTTATCACTATGTTACTGGTTGGATTTACCACCATTCCTATATTAGCGTTAATAGACCAAAATATTGCTGAAATATTTACCATTGGCTTTTTATTTTCATGTTTTATCGCGTTATTAATTACCATGATAATGCATGAAATAATTCCCGACCATCAGCAAAAAACTGCAGCTAAAGACATCGATAAAATTGACTTAATAGCTAAACCGATACGTATAAAGTTAGCGTTAATAAGCACACTGATGATTATGCCCGTTATGGCGTTTTTTTTGGCTTTTCAAAGCAGCTCTTTATTAATACTAGTATTTGTTGCTTTATTGGCACAAAAGCCTGATTTAGTCGCAGGAATAAAAGGCAGTAAAGCGTTACTGGCAGCCAATACTTTTGGTGGAATAATTGCTATTGGGCTTTATAATTTATTAAAAGTAGCGCCAACGTTTAGTTTTTTGTTATTACTATTCGCCTTAACACTGACTGTTTTTTCTCGATTGATCTACTCAAACAAACCCGCAGCACCACTTTATGCAATGGCTTTAGGTACAGTTATTATACTTATTGCCAGTGCTAGCTCAGGCGCAGCAGATGCTGATGAAAAATTTTATGCCCGCATAGCACAAATGGCTTGTGCTTGCGGTTATATTATTTTTACTACCATACTAGCCAACCCAACCTTAAAAAAACTGAGCCAAAGCTAAAGTTATTTAAGCTTGTTTATGTTTATTTGACCTTAAGTGACACCGGCAAACGACCGTGCACAGGCTGCGATAAAAAAACAGCCGCTATTGACGCATTAAAACCAGGGCTATTCAGCTGTGTTTCATTTTGCTGATCCAGAGTCACACTGTCGCGTTCATTTTCACTGTTAGTGCTAGTGTTAGTGTTAGTCGCTAAGCTATAAATTCGATCATCAAAATTAAGTAAAATAACATCGACTAAATTTCTATAGTCACCCAGTAAATAAGGTGAGCCTTTAGCAATCAATACGCTCGTCACTTGTTGCTTTTTAGCACTCTCTAATTTATCTTTTAAGGCTTGAGCATAACTATGTTTTTTCTGCTTTACGGCTTCACTACCGTAAATTCGGGTTTTAACTGAAGCTAAATCATCCATACCACCAATATCAACTAGACTTGCCGTTTTCACATCAATAGTAGCAATAAGCAAATCAGCTTTTTTCATTGCCACTTCATTCGCTAATTCATTAAAATCACTATCCGCAATAAAGTAACTTATTGTCGGCATGCTCTGTTTTGACGTAAATACTTGTTTAAGCGCATCACGTAGTGCACGGTTTAGTGCCAAAAACTCTTGTTGATTAGCAACCACTAAGTGCACGTGTTTAATAAATTGGTCAAACGACTTTTTATTAATGATATTGCTGTATAATTTGGCAATATCACCTTGTAACACGGTAACAGCCGCATTTGCTAAGTTCTGCTCTATTACTAAGTGCTCGGCTTTAGCAACCACAGTTTGAGCATCTGTTATTTTTTCGGTTAATGTTTTATTGTCTAATGTTATATAACGCTTTTTATAACGCTGCAACCGAACAAGTGATTGCTCAAATTCAGCTAAGCTATAACCACCATGTAAACTAGCATCAGTCGGTGTAATTCGTGCACTAAGTGCTTGAGCCACTTCTTTAATAAAAAGATGAAACTCAAGAATATCGCTCGGATTTCTAATTTTAAACGGCATAACCGCTAAATCAGCACCCGCAATAAACGTTTCAACAACCGCTTCAACTTCGGTAAAATAGTGAGAGATTCCGGCCATATCTAAAGCATCAGTGGCGATAATGCCATTAAAGGCCATTTTATTACGCAATAAATCAGTCAGTATTTTTTTAGACATGGTCGCTGGGCGAATAAGTTTTTCACCTGATTTAGCGGTAAACGTGCTGTTATCTAAAACAGGGTATTGAATGTGTGCGGTCATGATCATCGCAGGATCTGTTTTATCTATTGCTAACGTAAACGGTGCTAGATCAATTTCTTCGATAGTTACAATATCATGGTCAACACTTGGTAAACCAATATGGCTATCGACATGAGTATCACCATGCCCAGGGAAATGTTTCAATGTTGCCATTACCCCTTGTACTTGTAACGCATCTAATGCGGCAACGCCTAGTTTGGCAACTTGTTGAGCATTTTCGCCGTAAGAGCGGGTATTAATAACTGGATTACTCGCATTAGTATTTACATCAACCACTGGCGCGTAGTTATTGTTAATACCTAACGCTTTTAACTCTTTTCCCAACACAGTATTCACTTGCTCAGAAAAATAAATGTCATGTTTTTTATACGTTGCCCCAATCGCCATGTTACCTGAAAAACCTGTCATTTTAGCGAAACGAGCAACTCGCCCCCCTTCTTGATCAATCGCAATGATTATTGGTTTTGCACTGGCTGATTTTAAAGCAGCGGTTTGAATATCATGTGTTAACTGAACAACTTGTGTGGTTTCAATTACATTTTCAGCAAAAAGCACAATACCACCAATATTCGTCTCGGTGATCATTTGGCTTAATTGCACAGGCAATGTAGTCACCGCTTGTCGGCAGTTTTTACCCGTCAATATTTCGCTATCTTCATCACAAAAATAACGAATATCCAAGACCATTTTTTCTGCTATTTTTTGTTCAAACAATTCAAGCTTTGTTGGTTTCTCTTGAATTTTTTTAGTCGTTATCATTTTAGTTTCAATTGCTTGGGTATTAAAAACGCTAAATGTAAACGACACACTTAGCAGGAGTAATAATTTTCGACTTACATTCATCATAAAAAATATTTTACTGTTCACAAAGTAACAACACATTACGTACCAGTTTAGTAATACCGACTGATGCTTCACTAATAGACGTTGCCAGCATATAGGCGGGTGTAGTAACGACTTTTCTTGCTTGATCAACAACAACACCGTCAACTTCACAATTAATATGATTTAGCCCTTTTGCCGCAATAAGCTTGGCCGTATCATTATCAAAACCAATAGTACCTTGTATGCCTTGCCCGTAAACAAAAGGTAACAAAACCGGTGCGATGCACATGTAACCGGCAGGTTTTTCAGCTTTAGCAAAAGCGCTTGTCGCCTCAAGAACCTGCTCATTAACAGTATAATTATCCGCATCTAGCGCAAAAGTAGATAAGTTTTTTGCTGCGCCAAAACCACCAGGCACAATTAAAGCATCAAAGTCTTGCACTCGCAGTTCACTAATATCTTCAACATCACCGCGGCATAAACGTGCTGATTCGACTAACACATTACGACTTTCATCGCTTACTTCGCCATTGGTGTGGTTAATAACATGGTGTTGCTCAATATTAGGGGCGAAACAGCGGTAACTAGCACCATTTTGCTCAAGTGCTAATAAGGTCAATACTACCTCATGAACTTCACTACCATCGTAAACACCGCAACCACTGAGAATTACTGCCACTTTTTTCATGTTAATCCTTATTATTCTTTATCACTTTTGTACTCTGCTTGTACCTTGTTTTACCAATCGAACTAGCTGATCCGCTTGGCATAATTAACTACAGCATAACACGAGCAATCAACATTGATTTCTAAACTTCTCGCGCATAACACCAAGTTTGAACATAGCCTCCCCTATGCCTGCAACATTAATCTAAAAAAATACTGCCTAAATGGCAAGGAAGTGCTACTAAAATTCATCTTAAAGTTGCTATAATTGTCGCGAAAGTTTTTTTGGATTATTTTATAAAAACTTTCACCCATAACGATAAAATGTCAATCTGCCATTATTATTGGCAAAATTTATAAAGCATACCATTCATTTTAAAGCAATTTAGGTAACCCAATGCAACGATTAGCTCCCGCTTTACGTCAAGACAATGTACCACTAGACCTTATTTCATTAATCAAAACTATTTTAGCGGCAACAAAAGAGATTTCTTTTCGCGTTAGCCAAGCTCATTTAGGTGGTTTGATGGGGTCAACTTTAGATGAAAACATTCAGGGTGAAGTACAAAAAGAATTAGACGTGGTCGCTAACGAATTATTCAAAGATATTTTACTTGAATCAGGTTTTGTTAAAGCCATTTCATCTGAAGAGGAAGATACCTCTGTCGCCGGCAATGAAGATGGTAAGTTTATTGTCTCGTTTGACCCACTAGATGGCAGTTCAAATATCGACATCAACTCACTTATTGGTACTATTTTTTCTATTCATAAAGCGCCTGAAGATATGGCCGCTGATGACTCTGATATGTTCAAACAATCAGGTAATCAACAGGTTTGTGCTGGTTATGTTTTATATGGTCCGGCAACTATGTTGGTTATGACCACAGGCAGCGGCACGCATTTTTATGTATTAGACAGAACACACGGCGGTTACTTGTTAGTTGAACGCAACGTGCAAGTTCCTACTGATACACAAGAGTTTGCTGTAAATATGTCAAACCAACGTTTCTGGCAAGCACCCATGCAAAATTACATCAGTGATTTAATTGCGGGTGATAGCGGGCCACGTAATAAAAACTTTAACATGCGCTGGATTGCGGCAATGGTTGGCGATATTCACCGTGTGTTATGTCGCGGTGGTATATTCACCTACCCTGCTGACAGCAAAAAAGCAGAGCAACCTTACAAATTACGTTTAATGTATGAAGCCAATCCAATGGCATTTTTACTTGAACAGGCTGGTGCTTTAGCAATGACCAGTGAAGGGCGTATTATGGATATTGAACCAGACAGCATTCACCAACGTGTGGAAGTGATAATGGGCTCTAAAAACGAAGTAGAAAAATGTTTGAGTTATTATAAGTAAGTAACTTAACTTCTGCTGTTGCTGTTTGATAAGCCTTACCTTGGTAAGGCTTTTTATTGCCTTTTTACACTCTCGAAAATAACTAAATTAAAAAATTACTTATGTGGTGTCTTTTTCCTTATGCTGTATATAAAGAGCCATTTTATCTTTATCACTTGAACATGAAAACATAACGTGTCGATATTTTTATACTTTATCAACATGTTTACTTTACATGTTGACGGTATAAACATATGCTTAGCTTGTGTTGATAAAACTGGATAATACAAACATGTCTTGGCAAGCTGAACTTCCATTCAATGAAATGCCTACGTTGCCACCACGCGTAGACGCAATCGAAAGCATTGCAATTTTGAAAGCGTGTATTCCTGCGCGAGCAGCATTGGCTGAACTTAAACAAGCAGGGGATTTACTTCCTAATCAAGGTTTGTTGATTAACCTATTACCTTTACTTGAGGCAAAAGATAGCTCTGAAATTGAAAATATTGTCACAACCTCAGATAAATTATTTCAATATGCTCAAGAAGATAGTTATGCTGATAATGCAACTAAAGAAGCTTTACGTTATAGAACCGCGCTGTATCAAGGGTATAAGCAATTAGAGCAGCGTCCTTTATGCACTAATACAGCGGTTGAGATATGTAGCACGATAAAATCAGCACAAATGGATATTAGAAAAGTGCCGGGTACTACGTTAAGTAATCAAACAACAGGTAAAATTATTTATACACCACCAGTAGGTGAGCAAGTAATAAGGAATTTATTAGCTAACTGGGAATCATTTCTCCATGCCGAAGATGATATTGATCCTCTGGTTAAAATGGCAATCAGTCATTACCAATTCGAAGCTATTCACCCTTTTATTGATGGCAACGGTAGAACAGGGCGAGTAATCAATATTCTTTATTTAATTGAACAAGGCTTATTAACTTTACCAATTCTTTATTTGAGTCATTACATTGTGCAAAACAAAGCGGGTTACTATCAATTGTTGCGTGGTATTACGCAAAGTGGTGATTGGCAGCCCTGGATCATTTATATACTTAAGGCGGTAGAAGAAACGGCAAAATGGACAACAGCTAAAATTGGTGCAGTTCGTGAGCTAATCGAACACACAACCTTTTATATTCGCGGGCAGTTACCAAAAATTTATACTTATGAGTTAGTCCAGGTTATTTTTGAACAGCCTTATTGTCGTATTAGTAACTTAGTTGATAGCGACATAGCCAAAAGACAAACCGCGTCAATATATTTAAAACAACTTTGTGATATTGGTGTATTAGCTGAAATACAAGAAGGTAAAGAGAAGCTGTTTGTTCATCCTAAACTTGTTCAGCTAATGACACTCGAAAGTAATGAATTTAAGCTATACCGCTAAGGTGGTCGTGTCTTTACGTACCTATACTTTATCGGTAACTGCTTTGTTTACCGGCGGATTCTTTTATTAACCTACGTGTAAACATATCAAGTTTTTCATCTCGTCAAATTAAGCAGCTGATAATGTAATAGCCATGTTCTATTCCTTTAAAATTAATTATTATCTTGTATGGGGGTTACTAATGGTGAGATATTCCAAGTTTCAAGCAGACGCCATATGGCGTCATCCACTTTCTTCCAATGCTTTAACTTACTCTTATCAATGCGATAGTGAACTTTAATACCACCGTAAATTGGCTCATAAGAGCGAGCATGTACCCGATTATTTACAGAGATGGTAAAAGACACACCTGAAACCTTTGCATAAGTAGATACTCCAAAACACCAGGAATGGCTCAATGATCCACTATCATTTTTCTTATAGCATTTCATGCCATATTCATCGGAAGATTTCTTATCAATATGCCAAGTTTTGTTAACTTTTAACTTTACAAAACGGTCATGACGATACTTTGTTGTATGGTTGATATCAGCCAAAATACCTATCCCCCTTAACTCAACCCTGACTTGATTAATATCATCCAGTGCTTGGCTTGATTCCATTGATCTATCTGTCGCTTTAGCCTTAACGCCATTCAACATCAAATTAAACTGGATAGGATGAATAGACTTTCGCGCATGTATTTTTGATCCCCACTCCGTTTCAAAAGCAATGCGCTTTTGTTCAGTAAACATAGGCAAAGGCTTCGGCTGATAATCGATAGGAAATTGACCGATAAACTTCTCATACTCAGGTTCGTAAAACCTATGGTCTGTTCTTGAATCAGTTATTACATGATCTCGTCGTTGCCCCAGTTTGGTTTTAATAATAAGCTCTGAATTGTGTTTCCATATCACCACATCACCTTCTTTGGGGATAGGCGGTGGCTGTCGGCAACCGCTTAAGCTAGCGATACCGACAAACAACAAGATAGGCATCAAGTAGAACCCCACAGATAAACTCACAGGGGTAGGTCTAACACTTAACATTTTACTCTCCTTATTTATTGACCACTCGACACATGGTTATGGCTAGCTCTACACATTTTTAACTGCCAGAAGTTAATTTCTTGTTAATAAAATCGTCATGTTTTAATGATTTTTTAAAAGTATCTGCAAAAAAGCCCTATAGTTAAAATACCCTTTTACGTCACAGAACTATCAAATTAAGATCTACTGTATGATCAAAAAACGCCCCCATTGTATAATGCCGATCAGTTAAGA
>JAWSUX010000627.1:0-583 GCA_033852215.1 Colwellia sp.
AGGCGGGGATTTTATCAAGAAATTATATGAAGTCCAAGAAAAAAAATAGATTTTTAAGCTACTTTTAAAATTATCTACCAACTTATGGACTTAGAAAGAGGGCTCAGGATGAAATTTATGTATAACGTCCTGTATTTAAATTCGCCAAGGTAGCTTTAGTGATATTAGTTCTGTTATAGCGCGTTGCATTTTTATATTGATAATTTTAGATATAAAAAAGCCAGCAAATAAGCTGGCTTTCATCAGTAATTACTAATTAATATAACAATGATTACTATTTCTTAGCTTCACTGCCGTCTTTTAAAAAACGGAAGAATTCGCTATCAGGTTTAACAACCATGATATCATTTTTACTGCTAAAACTATTTTTATAAGCCTCAAGGCTGCGATAAAAACTATAAAACTCTGCATCTTTACTGTAAGCATCTGCATAAACTTTTGCAGCCTGTGCATCACCTTCACCACGTACAGTAAAGGCATTCTTTTGTGCTTCAGCTAACATTATTGTTACTTTAGCATCAATAGTCGCGCGAATAATTTCTGCTTGCTCTTGGCCTTGCGATCTATGCTCTTTAGCAACAGC
>JAWSUX010000201.1:0-6839 GCA_033852215.1 Colwellia sp.
ACAAGCCCAAGAAGGTGAATCATTTAGCATGGAAGAGCTTTGTAAGGTAGCAAGGTGTCGCGAAAACCAACATTTGAAGTTTAGAACTGACAATGGTGATTTCGAGAAAACTCTTTCTATATATTGGCCAGTAGCTTATAAAAACAAAATATCACTGTTACCTGGAGATTTATTATTCATTGAGGCTGAAGAAACAGATACTGGTTTAGGTAACTTTAAATTAGTCGATGAAATAGTTAATCCTGAGAAGACAATCGAGTTTTCGTTTACTCAAACGGATGAAAAACTAGATATGATGCTGAATGTTAAAAACCCATTCTCAAAAGATATTAAGTACCATTTAAATATGATTGATTTTTTGGGTAACCCTCATAAAACAAGTAGTTGCCCTGTAAGGGCAAATATCTCAGTTTATGAACATTGGCCACATGTAATTCCTGAACTAATTTTAACTGATATGCACTTTTTAGAACCTAATGATGTCCTGTCCTGCATATATTAACGCCTAGTATCAAGTTTGAAGTGCAACAATTGATCTTCCCCCGCTTTAACGGACACCAAAACCTAACTAAAGATGAGCTGTCTTATGCCAAAGTACAACAATCCAAGGCGAACTTGGAAGTATTCAAACGATTTTAAAGTCAACGCTGTTCAACTGAGTTTTGTTGTCGGCGTCACAATCAAAACAGTCGCACAAAAGCTCGACATCCACCCGTTTATGCCGTTACGGTAGAGTAATAACATCGCGGTATTACGCATATGATTAAATATTTTATTTATTAAGTGACACGGTATAAAAGCTTGGGAATATATTGAGACCCCGCTAAATTTTAATTTGAATAGCTTTTGCTAATTCACGCCGATTTTTGACTTCACGTGACTCTAACCAGCGGCCACGACATTTACTTTGATCTCTACGTTCTATACCTGAGCGGCGATCTAGCTCGTTACCGTTTGAAGTGTCTTTGATATAAGCTTGAGAGCGGGCTTTATCGTCAACCTCTGTAACCTTAGCAAATTCGCAATACTTTTGTTCTTTTTGCTTACGATCTTTCGATGAGTTTTCTAATTTCACTAAGTAAGACGGTGGTAATAAGTTAACGAAAATGTCCATAATGTATCTTTCTTATTTGCTCTTTATTCTGTGTATTTCCACAAAATATCGGCACTGATCGACATTTCTTTAATAAAAATATCTGTTGGACTATTTTAACGAGGTAAACCTGCTGCCGGCGGTCACCATTATCTTTCACATAATCCTTCGATGGTTTCTCGATCATTATCACCGAGAAAGCACGCCTGACACACCGACTGTTCAAGTAAGAATAACCAAAGTTTTCAGGAGCGACTTGTTCTTTTCTTTAATCGCCACGGACAAGTTTATTACTCATAATTTTCTACCATAAGAGAAGACTCATGAAATTAAAGATAATTGTCGCAATAACGGACTATCATTAATGAGATATCAACAATTGAGCATTTTGGTAGTCAACTTATGGTAAAAAAGAAGTATGTAGATAACATTCGCGCCATTGATCTAAATTTACTCGGTATTTTTGATGCTATTTACAAAGAGCGTAACATCACACGCGCCGCAAAACGCCTTAGTATGAGCCAATCAGCAGTAAGTGGCGCACTAACGCGTTTACGTCACCTCACAGATGACCTACTTTTTATCAAAACCGCACAAGGCATGGAGCCGACGGCTTGCGCAGATGAGCTCGCAGTTCCGATCGCCGAAGCCCTCGATACTATTGTTAATGCACTTAACCAACATGTTGAGTTTGACTACGCTAATACCTCACACAATTTTTGTCTCGCCATGAGTGATTACAGCGAGTTTGTTATGCTGCCATCGCTCATGTGCTGGTTAAGCAAAAACGCGCCCAATATCTCCATTAGAACAGTACCCGTGGTAGAGGAGACCCTGCCAACAGACTTGAAGTCTGGTGCGGTCGATTTGGCAATTGGCGATATCCCATCACTAGAAACGGGCTGTTATCGTCAACGACTGCTATTTGAAGGGCATGTTTCTGTGGTTAGAAAAGATCATAGGGAAGTGGGTAAAAAATTGACTATGACTGAATTTGAAACTATTCCTCATGTCATTTTTACGCCACGTCGTGCTGGAAAACTAGTAAAAACAGAGCCTGAAGTACAAAACGCCATCAGAAAGGTTGCCTTGCGTTTGCCCAATTACCTCTCCATTGTTGGTGTTGTTATGGAAACTAATTTTATTGGCGTATTACCTATACGTATTGTTGCAGGTTTAAGTGATCATATGCCATTGAAAATGGTTGAATCTCCAATGCAATACCCTAGAGTCTCAATCGATCAGCATTGGCACACAAAAAAGCATAATGACCCAGGTAACCGTTGGTTGCGTCAATTAATTAAAGAACTTTCTTCTCAACTCTAACTCCCATTATCGGTAAAGCAGATAACCTTAATCTAAAAGTACGATTTCAAAAGCGCTCTATACCCCTATATTATTCACGGCATCAAAACACGGCGGCTCGAATTTACTATTAGTCGCAATAACGATCTAGGGTAGATAGATGCAATTTCCATTTAAAAAAATCATTACGATTTGTTTAATTAGCGCGGTTATCAGCAACACGGCAAGCGCAACCGATTTTAGCATTACCTCCAATAATATTGAGAATCTTGCGGGTGAACTAACGTCTGTTTTCCCTGCGGTGAATTATCCTGTTGACGCAGATGAGTACCTTGATTCAAACAGTGCACTTGGTTATTACGGTCCTATCGGCTCTTATGGTCCATTAGGCACTCTTGGTCCCATTGGTAATAACTCATGGAACACTTCTTATTGGATCAGTGCTATTGGTAGCTGGAGCGATTGGTCTGAAAACCTTACAGATCTTGGCGGACCACTGAGTGAAGCCGGCGCACTTGGCCCTGATGGCCCTATCAGCGACATCTCTTATGACACCATACTTCCCGGTATTAACGATTTTGGTAAACAATTGCAAGCTGGTGGGGTATGGACGGTACTAGGCCCTGTTGGTCCTCTAGGTGCTCTTGGACCTTTAGGTCCTCTTGGTCCAATTGGCGCACATGGTTACAGTACTGACGTTGACGGCAGTTATTTGGATAACGGCAATGTTGTACGAAACGTTAATGTTGATTACGATGGCGAACAACGTAGTTACGAGTTGTTCGAAAATTATAAAGAATCTTACGCAAAAAGTGCTACCGATAACGATACATCATTCATGGTTGAAGGTTATATTTCTTATCCTTACAGCGAAACTGATACCTATGAATTCACCTCGGGTGATGACCAATATGTAACTATCACGCTTGTACCAATGTACACCTTGGATGACTTTGATATTGTAGTGAAAGACGAAAACGGCGAGGTAATTGAAATAGCGAATACCGCAGACTACGTCGACTTTATTCAACTTAACAACATTGCGAGTGGCACCACATTAACCGTTGAAGTAACACTTTACAGCACAGCACATTATCACTTCAAAGATTACCGATTATATGTTGTAGGATCGACCAGTTACATCAGTACTACCAACCCCATTACTGGTGATCATCAAAATGCACGTTGATAAACATGTATTTTAAGGGAAATATAAAACCCTCCACAATAGCGAAAATTTCGCACATATATCCCAACTATCAATTCATATGTGCGTAATATTTTAAATAAGCTATGCCATTCTAGAGGGTAATTTCATACTCTTGACATCAACCTCTGGAAAAACACTGGAAAGCTATATAATTTGAGCATTTGACGTCTTTTCCAGAAATACACTAAATTTGTAATTTTTTTCAAATAAATTAACTCTTGAAATTATATTTTCCAGAAAAAGGCGCAACCAGCTCATCACTAGTTGAACCTTATATTATTCAAATGCTGTGACAAACTAGTTTAAACAAAAAAGCTTTTAGCTTTTAACCAAACTGACTTTAAAAAGTTATCATCTTCATGCTGTTCAAAGTACTTTTCTTTACGCGTCACATCTTGGAATTTACCAGCAGAAACTTGCTGTTTAGTCCAAGCACTACACCACATTATTTCATTATTACGAATGAAATAATGTGACCGGCACTCAAAGCTCCAGTTACCAATTGATGGGCTTAAGGTAATGGACTCTCCATTAAATGAGAGTTGCCAGTCAGTAGGAGTTATCGGTGTAACCACCTCCTGACCACAACCACAGCAACATTTATGAACAGCAGTACCAAATTGCATCGAGACATATAGAGTCCCTTCAGAAACCTCATCAGGGATGTACTCCACAAACTCATGCTGCATGATTATCACTCGCCAACAAATCAACATTTAGTGAGTAAGTATATAGAAGTTCTTGAAATCACGATGGTTTGATTGATGAAAAGCAATAACAATAGTCATACATTCACTTGTAGACATTTTAGATTGGCGTCTTCGCTTTTTGATACCATCAGCAATTAACTCAGCTTCCCAAACAGGTAAAAATTTATAACAAAAATCATCGACATCACAAAATATATCTATTAGTTTATTCACTTGCCCACCTTATGTGCTTTCAAATCGTTTTTAGTCGAAAGATCTGATCGCAAGGTGGGCAAATAGTTCAACTTTTTATCCAGAGTTAAGGTTAACTATAAAAGTAACATTCTATGGCGCTTCGGAGCACAATTAGCAGTCAGTCGTTGCTAATGTCCGCTGTAAGCTAGGAAGCGTCCATGCCTCCTGAGTTAATCGTGATTTATATATCTATAGCTTCAGACAGCTCAAGAGCGTCGTCGACTTCTATACCAAGATAACGAACTGTACTTTCTAACTTTGTATGACCAAGTAAAATTTGAATAGCCCTCAGGTTTTTGGTTTTTTTATAGATTAAGGTTGCTTTAGTACGCCTCATTGAGTGAGTGCCGTATGATGTTACATCCAAGCCAATACTAGCAATCCACTTTTTGACGATTCTTGCATATTGCCGAGTCGATAAATGGAAATTATCTTTTACTCTACTCTCAAATAAATAATCACTTGAACGAAGTGATTTAAATGAGATCCACTTTTGTAGGGCTGTTTTGGTTTGATTAGTTATTTCAAATTGAACAGGTGTTCCCGTTTTTTGTTGTATTAACATAGCTCGTGATTGAATGGTTTTCCCATGCGCAATATCCGACACTTTGAGCTTTATAAAATCACACGCTCTTAATTTACAATCCAGAGCTAAATTAAACATAGTTAATTCTCGAAGATTATTAGCTAAATCAAGTCTTGTTCTGATAGACCATACCTCTTCAAGTTTAAGGGGAAGTTTTTGCCCTACAAGCTTATCTTTGTTCCAACTTGGTTTTGGTTGATAAAGTACAATGTTATTCATAATTTTACTCCTTCTTTAAGTGAACTATAATTATGAAACCATCTCGATTAAATTACTTATTGGAGGCACCACATGACTAATGAACCTGACTGGATGAACCCAGCCAATGACCGTAAGACGCCATATACTGAAGAAGAACTTGAGTTATTTGTTGATGGTTTTATTGAAGGCTTTGGAGATGAATGGGAAGATTTAAAATTCAAAGTGGGCGAATCAATGGCAAGGCAAAAAATTAAGGACGGATTCATAGCCAAAGATGAAAATAATTTACATAATAT
Organism: Colwellia sp.; assembly: GCA_033852215.1. Lineage (GTDB taxonomy): Bacteria > Pseudomonadota > Gammaproteobacteria > Enterobacterales > Alteromonadaceae > Colwellia. Next base: position 5,636 of record JAWSUX010000201.1, read on the forward strand.
CAACCCCGATGGAGAGGTTCATTAGATGTCGAATAGTGCTTAGCTGACATTAGCTTTTGCAATTTCAAGAACATATTTAGGGTAACATTAGCCAACTGTTTTTAGTCCTGCTTGAATGGCTTATAGGACTTATACGGTGATTACCCAGTTAAAAACGTTTTTATATTTTGAAAAGTAATATCATCAGTTTCAAAATTAATATTAAAACTGTAATTGTTCTTTAGAACCACCTTTAGCAATGTTTTAGTCAATTCAATATTTCTTATTAACTGTCCACCATCCTCTTCTTCGCCGTCACACCATTCAACCCGAATTTCGCAAGGTGGGAATTCATAACTCGCTGAAAAGAAAATATTTTTAACTAGTGGTGGAAGCTCAACGCTTTTCTTGCTGTAATTAATTTCAGGATCTGGATACTCTTGAAACGAAACATTAATTATCTCTCCATCAAGTGCTTCAGCATAATAGACTTCTTGTGCATAAAACTCTAAATGCATAGATAAACTCCTGTCGTATAACGAGCCTGTAGAATTTCTCTTTTAGAAAAAATAGTCTCAAAAATCATTAAAAATTGAGCCTCAAAACGCGTTGCTACGTGAAATCTGAGGCAATATACTACTAAAAAATGGCTTTTACAGGCTCTCTGAACACAAATTTCATCCGTCATTTTCTACTTTGGAGAAATTCTACAGCTTCAGCTCTAGCCCACTCGACCTCAACATTAAACCAGCGTGGCCCCTCATTCTGACTATTCTTTATACTATTACTTAACTCTTCCGCTACTCTTTCTCGTAGATCAGCTAATGACCTGATTTTCATAAGATCTGTATACTCTCGAAAAACACAATGTAAAAGTATGCAACTTCCCACAACCACTACAGTTACACCAACAGCATATATAAGTTCAAAGAAAGAATAATAATGATTTGTAAGTAGAAACATTATAATTACATTTAAAATAGACTCTCTAACTTGAAACCATTTATCTAGGTCAGTTTCATTAAACTTAGTAACTAAAAAAAATAATGCCGTGGCAGCACTAATTGCAAAATATCCAAACACCACCCACATGTACCAAGTCATACTTCTTCATTTAAACTTAGCTAACACCGCAATAAGAGGAAAATTATAGTTGGCTATAATGTTTGAGGAACGAAAAACAGCCAACTATAAATTTTCCGTTTGATTGCCTTGTATGGATAAT
>JAWSUX010000202.1:0-6189 GCA_033852215.1 Colwellia sp.
ATTGGTTAAACCATGGATATTAATAACTTCTTGATCCATTTCTAGCACTTGGCCTCTCTGATCAAGCGGCTTAACATAGGCATGATATGTCCGCCCTGTTAGCTGACGATTGACCATTTCAACACAACCAATTTCAACAATGCGATGACCATCTCTAGGATTAATACCTGTTGTTTCAGTATCTAGAATAATTAACCGTTGTTCTTCTGGCGCTGTCTCTATATTACTTGTTGTATTCACTACATTACCTTTTCACTAAAATTCATAACAATTACTGCACTAAATAACGTCAACCTATTTTTCTGGTAACGCTTGTGGGAATTCAGCCAAATTAATATTTATACGCTTACTAGTGAAGCATAACTTAATTAAAAGCAAAACAATAATGCCCTGCGCAATAACCTCAATTAAAGGTAAAAGCTGCCAGTAGAAAAAAGCAACTAAGTTCACTGCGAAATCAAAAGTTAATGCCGTCACTAATAAAATTCGACTATACGGCCATACTGTTTTCACCCATGGATAAGCATCAGGGCGACGTAAACTGATCACAAGTAAAACAAATAAACCAATAGCACCAGAAAATAAACTTAAAAAGAATAAATTCATTTCAGGGTAAAGCCATTGCATGAGACCAACTCTATCTCGCATATTCGTCACTGACATTAACCACACAAGATAACCACACAAGATAACCACACAAGATAACCACGGAGCACAAAGAACAAAACCAAATAAAAAAATCTGGACAGTTTTAAACAATCAAACTTATCAAAATCCTCCACTGAGTAATTTTGGTACGAGTGAAGCATTATATAACCTTGTTCTGTGATAAAGCGTTTCGTTCAACGTTCAACAGTTTTTGTCCTGCGGTAATAGCTTTTAACGACTTTGACTGAAATTCACGACTATACAAGGTATAAACAACCCACAGGCTCATTACCATGAAAAGCAAAGGGTGGAAGAACCAACATATGGCTGCAAGTGCAAAATAATAAGAGCGTAAACCATAATTATAAGAATGTGCCGCTTGGTCTTGCACTATCGCCATTTGTTTAGCGTAAGCCTGCAAGTTTTCATTTTGTCCCGATAATTCAATTGGTGCTGCTCCTATCATAACATTGACAAAACCATACTGGCGCATAGACCAAGTAAATTGAAAAAAAGATATAACAAAAATAAAGGCTAATAAAGTTAACTTTAACTGAAGACCTAAATGCGAAACATGTGTTGCATAAGGCAAAGAGGAAATAACATTATCTAAGGTATCAACTGTAGCGAACAAGGTAAAAATACCCGCTAATATTAGCAAGGTGCTTGAAGCAAAAAAGGCAATATTACGTTCTAAGTTGGCTAATAATGCGGCGTCTCCAACACGAATATCTCGGGTTATAATTTCATACATCCAATGAATACGGTGTTGATGTAATGAGCGCGCAATACAATTGGTCGCTTTTGCCTTTTTACGCGCAAAAATTGTATAACCATACCAAGCAAATATAAAAAAAAATAATGAGATGAAATCAATAAATGAAAATGGCATTTTTATCTCCTTAAAAATAAAATTCAGATGATATATTACAAAATATCAAACAAATAATAATTATAACCCAACAAGAAATAAAGACGACTCCACCTTATTAATTTTTCTAATCATTATCTTTTGAAATTGCCACATAATTAAGCTTAAAGGGTCCCCTCTACTACATAAGCATCTAGATACTTTGTATTTATAACAATATAAGTTATAACAAAATATAACTTCTTTTTTTGTTATAACACGCTAACCTTGATCTATTGTAAATAACCCAAAGAGCCTAATTATGTCTACTATATTTGAAGATAACACCACGACTATTGGCAATACGCCATTAGTAAAACTTAATCGCGTTATTGACGCTAGCAGCACTGCTAATGTTTATGCAAAAATAGAAGCAAGAAACCCTAGTTTTAGTGTTAAGTGTCGCATTGGCGCTAGCATGGTTTGGGATGCAGAAGAAAAAGGTTTATTATCTGCTGGTAAAGAAATTGTTGAGCCAACAAGTGGTAATACGGGTATAGCGCTTGCCTTTGTTGCTGCTGCACGCGGATATGGCATCACATTAACAATGCCAAGCACCATGAGTTTAGAACGTCGTAAATTACTTACTGCACTTGGTGCAAAAGTAGAATTAACAGACGGCGCTAAAGGTATGAACGGCGCGATTGCAAAAGCACAAGAAATTAAAGACTCAAATCCTGAAAAATACGTATTGTTAGGTCAATTTGACAACCCTGCCAACCCTAAGATTCATGAAGAAACGACAGGCCCTGAAATTTGGCGCGATACTGACGGCAAGATTGATATTTTTGTTGCTGGTGTTGGTACGGGTGGCACATTAACGGGTACTAGCCGTTATATTAAATTGACGCAAGGTAAAGCAATTACAACTGTTGCTGTTGAACCTACTGATTCACCTGTAATTAGCCAAGCACTTGCTGGCGAAGAATTAAAACCAGGCCCTCATAAAATTCAAGGAATTGGCGCAGGTTTTATCCCTGGCAACTTAGATTTAGAAATGGTTGATGCCGTTGAAGCAGTATCTAATGAAGATGCTTTTGCTATGGCACATCGTTTAATGAAAGAAGAAGGCATCCTTGCTGGTATTTCTTCAGGCGCTGCGGTTGTTGCTGCAAAACGCTTAGCTGAATTACCTGAAAACCAAGGTAAAAACATCGTTGTCATTTTACCAAGCTCTGCAGAACGTTATTTATCAAGTGCATTATTTAGTGAGAGTTTTAGCGAACACGAATTAGTTCAATAACAACTACTTATGATTTTAAAAAAGACACTTCGGTGTCTTTTTTAGTTTTTAATAATACGGTACAATACAAGGCATAAATAACTTTTATAGCTGCTTTAAATGTCCTATTTGAAATACTTAATAATACCACTATTGCTCTTACTAAGTGCTTGTGAGGATGATAAAACAAAAATCACCACCGTAGATGATCCAGAGATAGTTGCTATCGCATTTTTCGATGCATTATATAATGAAAAAAACGTCGAAAAAGCCGCCTCGGTCTGTAGCCCTAAATTAGCTAAGATTCTTTATCATTACCGTTTACCACAATCTGTTGCTCGCCACGTTTTCAACATGTCTTATGACCGTGTTGAAGTAAAACCTGATAGCTCAGGCGTAAAAGTACGAGAACAATTTAAAGATACCGCAAATATAACCTTATATTTTGATGGCTATTACCAAGAAGAGCGCATAAAAGATGTTAAGCGTTTAGCCATAGTTCAGCGTAATGGTAAATGGTATATTGATGAAGTATTAAAAGATCCTTTTTAATGTACGAATAGTTACACCGTCACATTAAAATTAACAGTTAAAATAGGTATTTATGTTAAAAGTTGGAAAGTATCAACACTTTAAAGGAAGTTACTATCAAGTCCTTCACTTAGCTCGCCATAGCGAAACTGAAGAATACCTAGTGGTTTATCACCCGTTTAATACTCCTAACGAACTGTGGGTTCGTCCACTGGCTATGTTTGATGAGACCATAGAGCGTGATGGCGTGACTTTAAAGCGCTTTAAATATATTGGCAGTTAACTTCAGGCATAGCTGAAATTAACCAATTGAGAAAAACTTATGTTCTTGCCATGGTATTCTCTTTGACTGTATATCGGTTACTTCTGCTTGCTCAGAGCCATGACTAAGCCACACAAGCATTTTGTCAATATTAGCTTGCTGACCGCATAACAATACCTCAACACCACCACCGTCTAGATTACGTGCATAGCCACTTAAACTGCACTCTATTGCTTGTTGTTGACTTGATGCTCGAAAATAGACACCTTGTACTGTTCCTGAGATATGCACTATGTAACAAACATTCATACTATCTACTCTTATTATTAATATAAATTGAAATTCAGGTCATTAAAGTTTGCACCTAAAGCTTTCATTGTCTAAAATCGGCGCAAACTCCTATCCTAAAAAATGAAGAGCATTTAGCGTTCTTCATTTATTAAAAGTAAGTATAGACCTATGTCAGCAAGAATTTATTTAAATGTTGGTCGTGATAAATCACTGCGACGAAAACACCCATGGATTTTTTCCAAAGGTATTAACAAAATCAAAGGCAAACCTATGTTAGGTGAAACCGTTGATGTTTATGATAATAAAGAGAATTGGCTAGCGAAAGGCGCTTACTCTCCTGAATCACAAATCAGGATCAGAGTTTGGAGTTTTAATGAAGACCAAGAAATAGACAGACAGTTTTTCTTTGAAAAATTACAAAATGCTCAATTGAGACGCGACTGGTATATTAAAGAAGGTGGCTTAACTGGTTATCGATTAATTGCTGGTGAATCCGATGGACTACCTGGTATTACTATCGATAAGTATGATAATTTTATTGTCTGTCAATTACTGAGTGCTGGTGCTGATTTTCACCGTTATACATTAGTTGACTGCTTAAAAGAGTTATATCCGCAATGCCATATTTATGAACGTTCAGATGTTGATGTTCGTAAAAAAGAAGGTCTACAACCCGTTACTGGCTGGTTAACTGAGCCACAAGATTCTACCGAATGTATCATTGAAGAACATGGTATTAAGATCCATGTTGATATTGCCACTGGGCATAAAACAGGTTTCTATTTAGATCAACGAGACTCCCGTTTGGCAGCTGGTAAGCTTGCTAAAGATAAAACCATTCTCAATTGTTTTTCTTATACCAGCACCTTTTCATTACACTGCGCAGCAAATAACGCTAAAGAAGTTATCAATGTTGATGTTTCACAATCAGCACTTGATTTAGGTAAAAGAAATCTTGAATTAAATGGCTTAGCTGATAAAAATGTATCTTTTGTAAAAGAGGATGTTTTTAAATTATTGCGACGTTATCGCGAAGAAAAACGTACTTTTGATATGATCATTTTAGATCCTCCAAAATTCGTTGAATCAAAGGCTCAAATTACAGGTGCTTGTCGTGGTTATAAAGACATTAACATGTTAGCCATGCAGTTATTAAAGCCTAATGGGATATTACTGACCTTTTCATGCTCTGGTTTGATCGAAATGAGCTTGTTTCAAAAGGTCGTTGCAGATGCGGCTTTAGATGCCAAACGTAGTGTTTACTTTGTTGAACGTTTGCAGCAAGCAGCCGACCATCCTATTTCATCTAATTATCCCGAAGGATATTATTTAAAAGGCCTAGTTTGCCAAGTAGAATAAAGAAATGATAACAATACTGAGCTGTAAGTAATGAGTACTTATAGCTTAGTGATATTTTTATTAATCAATTTCTTCAATATGAATACCAATGAGATAGCAACTTTCACTTTCTTCATCAATGCGAACAACTTTGCCACTAACATCTAATGCTTGTATTTTATTGCCCGCAGAGCCGAGCTTTACTCGTACGTGCGTTCCCATCGCCAATGGATGCTCTATTTCTAATGCCATTCCTGTAGCACTTAAATCTCGACAAGTCGCTGAAACTTGACTATTAACTTCATCATCAATAATAGTTACAACGACCTCGTTGTTTAACATCATGCGATAAAAGTTACGCTTATCACTAAAACTATTCATCTTACTCTCCATTCAACGATATTGCTGCCCTATTATTTATACTGAGCTAGCGTTAGCGTGTCAATAATTCAAAGTAAAATAATTCAAAGTAAAGAATAAAATTATTAATTTACTGTAATACTTTTAAATGGTTGAGAATACGTTTAACTGAAATAGGTGCTGATGTACCTAAATTTTGCGCAAATAAAGAAATTCTCAGCTCTTCAATCAACCACCTAGTATTAAGTAGCTCTACAGTTATAGGTTTATCTTTACGCTGTTTACTCAGTAATAATTGATATGTTTCATCTACTTTGTTGACCTCTATTAGCTTTAATCTGTCTTGATTAGGGTCAACAGGTAGCTTTTCTAAACGACGTAACATCCCTTGTAAATAACGAACAATATCGTCAAGCTTAGTTAAACCTGATGTGCTGACAAAGCCTTTAAAAATTAACTGTTCACCTTGCTGTTTAATATCACTATGCGACTGGATAATATTCAGTGCGACACTACCTTTCATTTTTTTGCTAATGTCATGGCGTAAACTTAACGCCTTCTCTACTTTTATTGCCGCAGCTAACACTGTATCGGCAATTTCGCTGCGGACATAATCACGACACAGAG
>JAWSUX010000203.1:0-3010 GCA_033852215.1 Colwellia sp.
CAGCAGCAACCGTGTCAGCCATGCCCTTTATATGCTCAGGCGTGGTACCACAACAGCCACCAATAATATTTAAAAATCCTGACGAAGCCCATTCATCAACATGAGTATTCATGTCCTCTACCGTGAAGTCATATTCACCAAAGGCGTTTGGTAAACCTGCATTAGGGTGAGCAGATACCGCGACATCACAAATACGGCTTAATTCTGCAACATATTGACGTAATTCAACAGGACCTAACGCACAGTTAAGACCAAATGAAATAGGTTTAGCATGACGTAGTGAATTATAAAAAGCTTCTGTGGTTTGCCCTGATAACGTACGACCTGAGGCATCAGTAATAGTGCCTGAAATCATCACAGGTAAACGCTGACCTAGTTGATCAAAGACAGTTTCTACTGCAAATATGGCTGCTTTTGCATTTAAAGTATCGAAAATAGTTTCGATTAATATAATATCGCTACCGCCTTCAATTAACGCTAAGGTCGATTCAATGTAGGCATCTTTTAATTCATCAAAAGTAACATTACGAAATGCTGGATCATTTACATCAGGAGAAATAGAACAAGTTCGGTTAGTTGGTCCTAAAACGCCAGCAACAAAACGAGGACGTTCTGGATTTTTTTTTGTGTATTCGTCAGCAGCTTCACGTGCTATTTGCGCGGCAACACGGTTAATTTCAGCGCTATATTCTTCCATGTCATAATCAGCCATGGCAATAGTTGTTGCATTAAAGGTGTTGGTTTCAAGAATATCAGCACCAGCTTCAAGATACTCAAGGTGAATTGCTTTAATTACTTCAGGTTGAGTAAGCACTAACATATCGTTATTGCCTTTAACATCGGTATGCCAATCAGCAAAACGCTCTGCTCTAAAATCTTGTTCTTCAAACTTGTACGCTTGGATCATGGTACCCATAGCACCATCAAGAATTAGGATGTTTTTAGCCAATTGCTGTTCTAATAAAGCAAACGATGGGTGTTTTTTCATTTTTAAATCCAAGATATTTAGTTATTTGACACGATATGGGTACTATTTATGCGTGTTGTTTTTTCAAGTTTATTTATCTAATGTTGCCTTGATATTATTTGCATCTAATTGATACGGTGTCATTTGATAAACATAATAATTAAGCCAATTAGTAAACAATAAACTGCCATGGCTTCGCCATGAACCAACTGTTGGATTATTCACATCATCATCTTTATAATAGTTGAGTGGAACAGCAGCATTTTTATTTTTTTTACAATCTCGTAAATATTCTTCATGTAACGTGGATGTATCGTATTCGGGATGACCGGTTAAATAAACTTGACGTTTATTTTTGCTAGCGACTAAATACACACCCGCTTCAGGTGATTGCGCTAAAACATTTAGTTCGTCAATGCTCTGATAATCAGCTAAATTGATATAACCATAACGAGAATGCGGTACATTAAAACTTTCATCAAAACCGCGTGTGAGTTCTTCTTTTTTATCCAGCGGATAATGTTGAAATACCCCAGACAGTTTTTTCTGACGTAGATGGCGATTCAGACCATAATGATGGTATAACGCGGCATGTGCAGCCCAACAAGAAAGCATCGTAGATGTGACATTTTTTTCTGCCCAGTCGAAAACTTCACAAATCTTGTCCCAAAAACTCACATCGCTATAATCAAGCAATGCCAATGGCGCACCTGTTATAATCAAACCATCATATTGCTTGTGTTTAATATCATCAAACAAACAATAAAAATTATCTAAATGCTCTTTCGGTGTGTTTTTGGAAACATTAGCGTGAATACGAACAAACTCTACATTGATTTGCAATGGTGTATTTGCAAGCATACGAAGAATTTGTACTTCCGTTTCAATTTTGTTTGGCATCAAGTTTAAAATAGCAACTTGCATTGGACGAATTTCTTGATTTGCCGCTCGGTGCTCGGACATGACAAAAATATTTTCATTAGCCAACACAGACAGTGCAGGTAATTTATCGGGAATTTTAATGGGCATAAACCATACCTCTTTCTAACAAAAATCCAACAGGAAATAGTAACAAAAAATAGCTATCAAAAGTACGTAAACATACTTAAATGAACTGTTTTTGTATATTACTTAGATTGCAAGATATGTCAACATCTAAACGTATAGACGTCTAAACGTTTATTTTATTAATGACAACAAAAAAAACGCAAACCTATTTCTAAGCTTGCGTTTTAAAAACTGAATTTGATAGTAAATTATATACTTTGGATATTTTATTATTGATTTACCAAAACTCATAAGATAAACACGAAGACAATAATTCTATGTTTTTATTGAAACTTCAGCGAACAGTTAGAGCCACCAGCAGCTCTAGCTGTTCGCTGAAAGAAAAAGCAATAACCGTCATTATTGCTTTAAAACATAAATAGATCTTATTCTGTTACGGTTTCTTTTTCTGCTTCAACAGGAACGTTTTTAGATAAAAATAAATTTCTCAGTTTAGCATCTACATCTTTAGCCATTTCTGGATGCTCTTCAAAGTATTTTGCAGCATTAGCTTTACCCTGACCTATGCGTTCACCATTACAGCTATACCAAGCACCTGCTTTTTCAACAAACTCATTTTTAACACCTAAGTCAATTAATTCACCTAAGTTGTTAATACCTTGGCCATAAAGAATTTGGAATTCAGCTTGTTTGAATGGTGGTGCAATTTTATTTTTAACCACTTTAACACGTGTTTCGTTACCAACAATTTCATCACCATTTTTTACTGCACCGATACGTCTGATATCAAGTCTCACCGACGCATAAAATTTGAGTGCATTTCCGCCTGTTGTTGTTTCCGGAGAGCCGAACATAACACCAATTTTCATACGTATTTGGTTGATAAAAATGAGCATGGTATTAGATTTTTTTAAGTTCCCCGTTAATTTACGCATGGCTTGAGAAAGCATACGTGCTTGTAATCCCATATGTGAATCACCCATATCTCCTTCAATTTCAGCTTTAGGTGTTAATGCAGCAACCGAGTCAACGACA
>JAWSUX010000204.1:0-7568 GCA_033852215.1 Colwellia sp.
GTCTTCACGTTATTACCCCAAGCAGAAACAGTAGAGGAGATTGAGGCATTACTGCCTTGGAATATCAACAAGGCAGTTGGTTAGCAACTTACAATAAAATAGCACTAAATCTACTAAAGAATGAAAAAAGCGTAAAAGTAGGTGTTAAAACTAAGCGACTAAAAGCAGGTTGGGATGAAGGTGCTAACCGTAGGCTTTTCATCTGTATAGTTTTAACCCGTTTGCCCTATTATATAAGTGAGTTTCAAACAAAATAAGTTTATTCAACTCTGTTACGGCCATTTTCTTTAGCTAGATACAGTTGAAGATCGGCCTGTTTAATTAGTAATGCTGGTGAACTGCCTAAAGAGGGTATCATCGCGCTAACACCTAAACTAATAGACACCCGATTAATATTATCTAATTGGGTAAATTGATGTTCGATGTTTTGTTCAATTATTTTCTGACGAAATTTTTCGGCAAGCGTTTTCGCTTGCTCTAATGATGTGTTTGGAAGAAGTACTACAAACTCCTCTCCACCATACCGTGCAACCACATCGGTTATTCTTTGACTAGTTTTATCAAGGAGTTGAGCAACTTCCTTTAAACAGCTATCACCTTGAATATGTCCGTAATTATCATTATAAGGTTTGAAATAATCGATATCAATCATGACTAAAGACAGTTCTTTTTGATATCGCAATGCCCTATGCCATTCTTGCTCAAGTATTTGCTCAAATTTACGACGGTTTGCTATTTCAGTTAAACTATCCTGATAAGAAAGCGCTTGAAGTTCTTTGGTTCGGTCTGCAACAATATCTTCCAACTTTGCAAATGCTTGCTGAAGTTTTGCATTTGCTTGTTTTTCTATAATTATCCAAATGAAAAAACCACCTAACGATACTGAAGCAATGGACAGTACAGCCAATATAAGAATATTGCGCATTTTATAGTTAGGAACTAGTGCTTCTTCCAGATCAATTTCTGTTGCCAGACCAAAACCAAGTGAGCTATCCCAAATCCAGTGACCAAAAACTGTAACGCCTCGATAATCACGATAACCATTAACATTAAAATCAGTTTCTCCTTTAACGGCACTTTTGGCCATGACAGTAAGGGGGAACTGGCTTCGATTCATATTTGGAACGTAACCCTGAAGCATATTTCCACCAGGGTCTGCGATACGAATGGATAACATAGACGACTCTTGTGAGGCAACTAGACCAATTTTCTGCAATTGATGTTCAAACCGACTGTTGGTAATTAGCATGGCTTTATCATCAAACGCATATGTTTCTCCACTATCACCAATACGCCCCAACTGAGTTATCCGTGAAAAATCAGAGCTAGGGTCAATGCGTAATGTTAATAAGGCGATAATATTTTTCTGATGATCGTAAACAGGTGTGCCAATGAATATCGTTGGTAAGTTATCAGCAAACCTACCATCTTTCCTCTGTAGGGAAACATTTGAATTTATTGGTGGTACGAATAATGTTTCACCTTTAAACATACGATGAAATATTTCAGGGCGTTTTTCAAAAATAACATTCGTTTCATAAAGATTGCTCTCCCGCATTGATGCAATATTTATTTTATTAACTGAAATGAGAAAGAAACCAATATCTTGGTGACTTTTCATTTTTTTCTTCATAAAGAAACGTATTTTTTTTAGCGTACTACCGACTGAATGATCAGACTTTAGTTTATTCGACGAACCATTATTAGGCTGTAATAATTGCTGTGTTAATGATATCAGGGTTTCGTCTTGCGCTATTTCCTGTATACCAATCCGCCGATTTTTTATCCAAATATTTAACGCTTCATGAGTTGTTTTAGTTACGGTTTGCAGTGAGTGTTTAATATTTTTTAATGACTCTTCTTTTATTCGATCCAAAGCAAACCAAGCAGAACTGCTGACGAGAAATAAAAAAATAAAAGTAAAAATAAAAATAAACCAAGGTGGTTTTTTCATATATTTTTACTTTTTGGTTTATTAAGGACTCAGAAAACTCCATTTAAATGATTGAATGATAAACCAACCTTATTTTATAAATTATAAAGAATCATTTCATAAATTTAGCTACAGGCTTGTTTTAGTGCAACAGCACTTTAATTAACTTAACTATAGTAAATAAAAAAAATGCTTGCTGAAAACAGCAAGCATTTATAAAAGAAAATAAAACCTTTGAGAATAATTAACGGCCAAACATACCGCCGCCGCCCATACCACCGCCACCTGGTGGCATCATACCTTGCATTGAGCGCATCATTTTTTTCATACCGCCTTTACCAGACATTTTTTTCATCATCTTCTGCATTTGAGTAAATTGCTTAAGTAATTTATTCACATCTTGAATTTGCGTACCAGAGCCAACAGCTATGCGACGCTTGCGTGAGCCTTTAATAATATCTGGACGTTCTCGTTCACCCGGTGTCATCGAGTTAATAATAGCTTCCATTTGCACGGTGATTTTATCGCCCATTCCATCTTTAATTTTATCAGACATATTACCCATACCCGGTAATTTATCCATCATGCCCATCATGCCACCCATACTTTTCATCTGCACAAGTTGATCACGAAAATCTTCTAAATTAAAGCCTTTACCACTTTTTACTTTTTTTGCTAATTTTTCGGCTTGTTTTCTATCAACCTTTTGCTCTATTTCTTCAACAAGTGATAAAACATCACCCATGCCTAAAATACGTGAAGCAATACGGTCTGGATGAAATGGTTCTAACGCTTCAATTTTTTCGCCAACACCCATAAATTTAATAGGTTTACCGGTGATATGACGAATAGAGAGTGCGGCACCACCACGGGCATCACCATCAGTTTTAGTCAGAATAATACCTGTTAATGGTAAGGCATCATTAAAAGCTTTTGCTGTATTAGCCGCATCTTGACCTGTCATGGCATCAACAGTGAAAAGCGTTTCGATTGGATTAATCGCAGCATGTAATTGTTGAATTTCGCCCATCATGGCTTCATCAACATGTAAACGACCTGCGGTATCAACAATTAATACATCAAAGAAATTTTTCTTAGCGTGGTCTATCGCAGCATTAGCAATATCAATCGGTTTTTGACTAATGTCACTTGGAAAAAAGCCAACATTGATTTCAGTCGCTAACGTTTCTAGCTGTTTAATCGCAGCAGGACGATAAACATCGGCACTAACCACTAAAACTTTTTTCTTTTCACGTTCGGTTAAAAACTTAGCCAATTTAGCAACTGAGGTGGTTTTACCTGCCCCTTGTAAACCCGCCATTAAAACGATTGCTGGTGGTGTCGCTTTTAAATCTAAAGCTTCATTGACTTCACCCATCGCATTTTCAAGTTCTTTTTGCACTATTTTTACAAAAACTTGTCCAGGCGTTAGGCTTTTAGAAACATCAACACCGAGTGCTTGCTCTTTAACTTTACCAACAAAATCACGAATAACAGGCAGCGCCACATCGGCTTCTAATAAGGCCATGCGCACTTCGCGTAAAGTATCTTTTATATTGTCTTCGGTTAAACGGCCACGGCCACTGATATTTTTAAGGGTTTTACCCAAACGTTCGGAAAGATTGTCAAACATGAATTACTCTAAGGCGAAAATATTAGCTAAATGTATGATGCTATTATACCCAATTGATTTGAAGATGCGACTGATGAAAAGTTTTAGCAAGGATAATTTGCTAAATATGATATAATTTAGTCCTATATTATTAATACTGATAAAGTCACGACAAGGTTACCTAGTGGAACATATTACTTTATTTATTCATAACTTCTTAGAGTTAAGCGCTGAAGCGAGCCCTTGGTTGTTACTCGGTTTATTAATTGCGGGTTTAATGAAAGCTTGGGTACCAAGCAAAATATTAAGTAAACATCTAGGGCAAGGAAAATCAGCCATAGTAAAAGCAGCCCTTATTGGCGCACCCTTGCCATTATGCTCGTGCGGGGTTATTCCTGTTGCCACGGAATTAAAGCGTAGTGGTGCATCAAACTCTGCAACCTCTGCTTTCTTGGTTGCCACTCCAGAAACGGGTGTAGATTCAGTATCCGTGTCTTACGCGTTACTCGGTCCTATTTTTGCTATTTACCGCCCTATCGTTGCTATTATGTCTGCAATTATTACGGGGTTATTAGTTGCTTCGGCTAAAGAAGATGAGATAAAAGTCAAGCAAACGACCACAACGGCCTCAAGCTGCTGTAGCAATGACAAGGTTGTTGAAGAAGTAAAAGAAAAAACGAGCTGCTGTTCAAGTAAACACACAACTATTCAAACTAAAAATAATTTCATAAGTAAAACTAAGTCGGGCGTTTATTACGCATCAACTCAACTTATCGATGATATAATTATTTGGTTATTTATCGGTTTATTATTTGCCACGATAGTACGTACTTTTTTACCCACTGAATTCTTACTTAGTTACGGTAGTGGTCTGCCTGCCATGTTAATCATGATCGTTATTTCTATTCCTATGTATATTTGCGCAACCGCATCAACCCCTATTGCGGCAGGTTTTATTTTGGCTGGTTTATCTCCCGGCACGGCATTAGTTTTTATGATGGCAGGCCCTGCAACAAACATATCGACATTAGGCGTTATTAAAAGTGAAATGGGAACAAGTGTGCTTATTCGTTATTTATTAGGTGTTGCTTTATGTGCCATCGCTTTCGCACTTTTACTTGACTTTGGTCTTAACTTTTTTGCCATTAACATAGGCGAACAAATGCAACACAGTCATGAATTACTTCCTCAATGGTTCGGCTTATCTTGCGCAGCATTAATTGTTTTACTAGCAACTAAACCATTAAGAAAGCTTATACTGAAATAATGTTATGACACAACGTATCAAAATAATTTATTAAGCTAGGTCAATGCTTGTTATTAATTTCATGGCGTTAGCTTTTTTATCTGATAGAATAATTTTGGCTCGGTTATAGGGCTAAATTACTTTTACCTGTCGACTTATTTAGGAATCCTTCTGTGAATTTATTGGTTATTGGCTCTAGTGTCGCTTTTGTTGCTTATATGTTAGCTACGGTAGCGATAGTCTCACGCTTATTTCATCCCAAAGGCCCAAATATTAAACTGGTACTCAGCTTAGCTGTTTTTGCAATTATTGTGCATGCACTTAATGATGCTCAGCTTTTCTTTTCCACTGACGTACAAGATCACCCAGGTAATATTAACTTTAATTTGCCTAATGTAATTTCATTAGTGAGCTTGCTCATTACCTTAAGCGTTACTATTGTTGCCTTACGCTTTAAAGTGAATTTACTTTTACCTGTTATATATGCTTTTACTGGCTTGTGGCAGCTTGTTATTATTTTTATTCCGCCAATAGAGTCTATTCCATTGGTTGTAGAAAAAGTCATTTTATTAAGCCATATAGGTTTAGCTCTTGTTGCTTACTGTGTTTTGATTATCGCTACTTTATATGCTTTTCAGGTCACTTATATAAACCTAAAGCTTAAAAACAAAAACCTTACCGCAGTGGCACATTTACCGCCATTAATGCAGGTTGAACAACAACTATTTAGTATTTTGACCTTAGGCACAGCAATTTTATTTATTAGTGAATTAATCGGCTTCATCTTTTTAGATGGATTTTTAGCCATAGAAAACGCACATAAAACAGTATTATCTCTAATGGCTTTTGCACTTTACAGTATTATTTTATGGGGCCATTTTGAAAAAGGCTGGCGCGGACATAAAGTATTAGTGTTAATGATTAGTGCTAGCGGCCTGTTAACCTTAGCTTACTTTGGTAGTCGGTTTGTTAGAGAATTCATTTTGTAACATGGCAACTTGCAGCAATAATTACGATAACTTATAGACCATTAACTGTAACTATATGCTAACGATTAGTTAGCATACTTTGCAACATAACATCGACGATAATTAATTCGCCGTAGTTTCTTATTAAATAATAAAGGACTCCCCTTTTTGGACCAAATAACTACAGAGATGCTTTTTACTATCCTTGGTATCTTGATACTCATTTCCGCCTATTTTTCAGGCTCTGAAACAGGCATGATGTCATTAAACCGTTATCGCTTACGACATCTTGAAAAACAACAACATAGAGGCGCTAAACGAGTAAGTAAATTACTCGATCGTCCCGATAGGTTAATAGGTTTGATCCTTATCGGCAATAACTTAGTTAATGTCTTTGCCTCATTAGTCGCGGGGGTTATTTTCAGCCGATACTTCGGTGATGCTGGTATTGTTTATGCTGGTTTAGCACTAACATTAGTGATTTTAATTTTTGCAGAAGTTACCCCAAAAACATTAGCTGCACTGTACCCAGAAAAAGTAGCGTTTCCTAGTTCCATAGTTTTAAACCTATTACTTAAGTTATTTTTTCCGCTTGTTATTGCTGTTAATTGGATCACGAATGGAATTTTAACGCTTTTTGGTCTTAGCTCAGAGCAACGCGAACAACATAACCTTAGCAATGAGGAATTAAGAACCGTTGTAAACGAATCCGGCGCACTTTTACAGAAACGCGATCAAGATATGTTACTTAGTATTTTAGATCTTGAAAAAGTTGTTGTCGAAGATATTATGATCCCACGCAGTGAATTAGTAGGCATTGACGTTAATGACGACTGGAAAAAAATTCAAAAACAATTAACACAAGCCAACCATACTCGCGTATTACTTTATCGAGATAGCATTGATGATGTCGTTGGCTATATTCATGCACGAGACGCTTTAAAATTACTATCAAAGAGCCAATTTACTAAAGCGACTTTATTAAGAGCTGTACGTGAATTATATTTCATTCCAGAAGGTACTACGCTAAATATTCAATTATTAAAGTTTCAGCGTGCTAAAGAACGATTAGGCTTAGTTGTTGATGAATATGGTGACATTCAAGGTTTGGTTACCTTAGAAGACATTCTTGAAGAGATTGTTGGTGATTTCACGACAACCATGACGCCAACAGCGAGTGATGAAGTAACACTACAACCAGATGGCAGTTATTTAGTTGACGGTAGCGCCAGTATTCGAGANNATTAACAAGGAAATGTCTTGGCAATTACCCACTGACGGCCCTAAAACCTTAAACGGCTTAATCGTTGAGTACTTGGAAGAGATACCACAAAGTAACATTAGCCTTCGAATTTCAGGTTATCCTGTCGAAATCATTGATGTATCTGGTAATATGGTTAAAACCGTTCGCGTAATGCCAGAGCACTTTATTGCTGAAAATAGCGATGAAGAATAGCTTTATCTTTACCAGACATAATACAATAAAAGTTAATAACAAAGTTATCCACAAGTTAAACTGAATTTTATAAACGTTTGAGCTTTCCACAATTTCTGTGGATAACATTATCTACCCCCATCGATAACAGCCTTTAGTTTTTTCAACAGTTTTCTAACAAAAAAATTAACTTTTTTTTCTCCTTTTTGATAAAAAAAGCTCGCTATTTCTGTAGCTAGCATTCTAATTAGGCTAGGAATATTTTTTGTAAAAATAGCGAGTTGGCAAGCTTTATGCGATGAGAATTTCCATCAAAATAAAATTTATAACAGAACGAAAAAACATATCTATCAATATAACTAACTAATATAACT
>JAWSUX010000205.1:0-26651 GCA_033852215.1 Colwellia sp.
ATTAAATATAACCATAGATACGGTCATTGGCTGATAAGCTGGCAACAAATTCAACGTATTTCTTTAATAAGAGAAACCTCTGTTTTAACGCAAATAGAGCTGCCTTACCTCGGTATTAAATTAAAAAACATTGATGACTTAGCAGCGCAAATATCTCCTCGTTTAGCCAATAGGTTAATACACGAGCAAAAACCGTTAATGAGTTTAGCTGTGATGCAAGGTCTATTATCATTTGAGGAAGCTCAGCTTAACTTTAATTTTTTTACGTTATCATCAGGGCAAATCATTAAGGGTCCTTTGGCGGCTTTTTTATACCATTGCCAAACGTTACATCAGGCTTTTGGTTTTCATATTTACTTACCAGAGAGTAGTATGGATAGAGACTTAGTGGGATTTTGTTCGTTACTCAAAAGTTGCATGACCAGTGCCAAACAGTATGATTAACTCTTTGATATACGCGAAACCAACAAATTTTGTCTCTAATTTCGATATGGAGAAACAGGTAATAAGCACCCCTGAATTATTAGACCAATTACACAGTGCGCTAGTTTGACTTAATTACCTATGGTAAATCAGGTAAAGCCCATGCCAATTTTTTAGCTAAGTATTCCGAGCGAGGTAAAGCAATATACAAGGGTTGTTTTGCAGCATCTAACCAAGCAAGCAATTCTGTCATGCTAGTTTCACTCATCGCTGTACAACCTGCAGTTGCTAGCGTAGGTGCTTGCCAAATATGCATAAAAATACAGCTACCTGCGCCACTGATATTGCCACGGTTATGTTGCACTATTAAACCTTTTTTATACTTATTATCACCCGCTAAATGAATATCTCGACGCATTGGCTCAGATGAGCCGTTAATGCCCTGCTCTCCTACGTCAATTTTAGAAACTATTTGGTTGTAATAAGGTGAGCCATTAACATCAATGCAGAACTCATTCGCTGTCATATTTTGATAAGTAAGCAGGGTATTAAGCTGAGTCAAATAACCAAAGGCATTACCTAAGGTAAAAATTCCTGCCGGGGCTTTACCATCACCTTCTTTTTTTACCTGTCCGAGTTGCTCATCATGTAAACCTATACCCCACGCCAAGCCAGTTCGCCCTAGCGTAACCTGAGTTTGTTGACCTTTTTCTTGCCATTGGCCTGAAATTTTATCAAAGCGATATAACAAAGCACTGTCAGCTTGCCAGTTATCACTAATCACGATAACCAGTTGTTGATGCACTGCTAGTTGTAGAGGTGAAGTCAATTTTTTTTGAGTTGCGCTGTTGGCAGCGCTATTAGTATTAGAGCAAGCAGCAAGAGCAGTAAAACAAATGATCGCTAAAAAACTATTTATCATTTGTTTTACTGCTTTTTTTTGCTTCGATAAATTATGCATTATTCACCTTTCTTATTTACAACTCAATTAAACCATCAATGCTTTCAATACCTAAGCCAGGTGCATCACTTAGCTGAATATTTGCCAGATCAAAATTAACACCGCCCTGTACAGGATCATATTGTCCTAATATTGGACCATCAAGATCAATTTTCGTTATAACCTGCGCTTTAGCACAAGCTAAGTGTGCCGCTGCTGCAACAGCAATGCTGCCCTCAAGCATACAACCTATCATGCACTCAATATTATAAAGCTGGCATATATCCGCAATTTTAATGGCATTAGATAAACCACCCGTTTTCATTAATTTAATATTAATAATGTCAGCAGCATGACTATTAACGAGCTCAAGCACTTGTTTTGGGCTAAAAGCACTTTCATCAGCCATTATAGGGGTTGAAACACGCGCTGAAACATAACGCATGCCGGCAATATCATCGGCTTTAACAGGTTGTTCTATTAATTCTAATTCAACACCATTAGCCGCTAATTTTTCCGCAGCAAAAACGGTTTGTTTAGCTGTCCAGCCCTGATTTACATCTAATCGAATATCTGCTTTTTTTGCCACCGCTTGATAAATAGCGTCAACACGCTCAATATCTTGATGTATATTTTCACCAACTTTCACTTTTAAGACATCAAAGCCCTGTGCTACCGCTTTAAGAGAATCGCTGACCATCTTGTCGATAGTATCAACACTGATGGTAATATTTGTCTTTAACTTATTTTCACCGCCACCTAATAACTTATACAACGGGGTTTTATAAAATTTTCCCCATAGATCATAAAGCGCTATTTCTATTGCGGCTTTAGCGCTAGAGTTATGAACCGCTGCGGTTTGGATAAAGTGAATAAGTTGGTTGAAATTGCTCAGTTCACGACCAATTAAATACGGTTTAAATAGTGTATTTATTACCGATATGATTGCGCCATGAGTATCGCCAGTGATCAACGGTGTGGCAGGCGCAGAGCCATAACCAATATCGCCGGTATCGGTTTCAATAATCACCACTAAATCATCAATATTTTCAACGGTACGCAACGCTGTTTTAAAGGGAGTAACAAGCGGCACAATAAGCTTGGCAAATCGTATATTGGTTATTTTCATAAGCTTTTTACTCTATTCCTGCTTAGCTCTTGATTAGTTATTATTTAGTTATGTTTGACGCTACTGACTGTTAATACGTTTGATACTGGTAATATTTTTCACATAATCTTTTAAGGGAAGTAACGGCGTAACAGAAACCCCATTAAGCGTGCCCTGATATAACTCACCATCTTTATTGTTATATGACAGTTTTTTCACATCATGAATAATATAAGGCTTACCTTGATCGTGCCCTAAATACATCATCACATGGCCCGGTATATAAATAAGATCACCAACCTGCATCTTCGCAATAGCAGATAATTTATCTTCATGGACTGTAGTATTCTCAAAAAATTGGTTGTGACCATAATCACTTTTCGCTTGCTGACCAGAGTTTCTTGGCATCATAAAGCCAAAACTTTTATAGACTTCATCAACAAACCCCGTGCAATCACGGCTGTTATAGTCATGGCCCCAACCGTAACGTTCACCTAAAAATTTAAATGATTGTTTTATTAGATTACGCTGCGTAAATGGCAAATAACCAACGCTCACTTCTTGCGAACGTGCGATGGCGACCAAAGCAAAGTGTAATTTCTCTTGCGCATTTTTAATAGGTATCTTAACGACATAACTTGTATAAGGGTTTTGACCATACAAACTATCACCATAATCACCACGTTTAGCCCGTGGTAAACGTATGCCCATATCTAGTTGTACCTCACTTAATTGGCTATGGTAGGTAAAGTAACTAGGTACAAAACGCGTAAAAACCTTGCTACCTGTTACCACAACAAAATCTGTAGCATTTTTAAAAGCCGATATTTCAGTTTTATTACCAATAGCCACATCAGTTTTAGGTAACCAAGCAAGATAATTATAAGCTTGTACTAAATACCACAGACCATCTTTCGATGTATGTAAAACAGCAACCGCATCGCCAATAAACAAAGCACTTTCTTGAAACATATCCAAGTCTTTTTCAAGGTGTTTTTTTAAGCTATTTTCTAATGGGGGAGCTACATTTTTTTTATCAATTGACTGACTTAGCTTTTTATCTTCCGCGTATTTATAAACTTTATCACTCGTTGGAAAGCGTCTTAAAGCCGTGCGCTTAACGACTAAAGCGAATAACACTTCATTTTTCAACTGCACGTTAATTTGATTTGTATTTTCAATATAACCTGCATAATTTTCAGTAGTAACTTGCTTATCAATAGCATAAAAACGCGGTGCTGATGGTGTACTACTGATGTTATTAATTTTTTCATTAAGCTCAACGTCGGTTAAAAAATCAGGTATTGATAATGGCGATAATATATAAGGGTTTTCACGAATAAGCTGTTTATTAAATTTATCAATTTGTGCAGAAGTCATTAAAAGCTGCGATTTACTTTTTTGCTTATTTAACCAAAAATCAGCAGATAAGTGTGCTTCAGTAATACCAATAACATCAGTACTGAAATCCCTTGCCTGACTAACGGATATCAAAGTAAAGCAGCATATAAAGCTAAATATAAAATAATACATGATGAAATAAGTGAATAATAAGCGAGCAGTATTCATTTTCTTACCTTGAATTCCATTAAAGGGCTTACTGATATAATTATGCCAATGCTAGCACATAGTAAGATTCACTGTTATTCTGCTAACCATTAACACGTAATTTTTTGAGAGCTGCAATTTCTTATGATGCCCAATAGCTATTTCCCTCACGTAAACAATATTATGCACGCTGAAAATGTGGCAATTAAAGATATTGCAGCCAATGTCGCCACGCCTTTTTATTGTTATTCAGCTAGTGCCATTGAAGACAGCTATATCGCTTATCAAGCGGCTTTTTCTCAGGCTATTTCAAGCCCTAATTCAAAAGACTCATCAGATCAAGAAACCTTAATTTGTTACGCGGTAAAAGCCAATAGTAATCAAGCAGTATTAACTACGTTAGCAAAATTAGGCTCAGGCGCTGATGTTGTTTCTATGGGTGAAATACGCCGCGCAATTAGCGCTGGCATTCCTGCCAATAAAATTGTTTATTCTGGCGTTGCAAAAACAGCCGAAGAAATTGCATATGCCCTTAACTTAAATATTTTTCAATTTAATGTCGAGTCAGAGCCAGAGCTAGAATTAATCAGCCAAGTAGCAACACAACTTGATACGGTAGCTAACGTTGCCTTTCGCATCAACCCTGATGTGTGTGCTCAAACCCATGCAAAAATATCAACAGGCAAAGCAGAGAATAAATTTGGTGTACCTATTTCTAAAGCACGTTTAGCCTATAGTCGAGCGGCTAGTTTACCGGGTATAAAAGTACAAGGTGTTGATGTACATATCGGTTCGCAACTGACAAAACTAGCACCTTTTGCTGAAGCTTATCGACGTATTGCACAATTAGTTACTGAGTTAAGAGAAGACGGCCATGATATCAGTGTTATTGATGTTGGCGGTGGTTTAGGTATTACCTACAAAGATGAGATATTACCAAGCAAGCAAGATTACGCTGATATTGTTAACAAAGAGTTAGGTCATCTCAACTGTAAAATTGTCATTGAACCTGGTCGTTCGTTATTAGGTAATGCGGGAATTTTAGTCTCAAGTGTGGTTTTTGTTAAAAGCGGTGAAGAACGAAAGTTTTTACTGCTAGACGCAGGCATGAATGATTTAATCAGACCCAGTATGTACGAAGCTTACCATCAAATACATAGCGTGAATCAGCACAACAGTGAATTAACAACCTACGATGTTGTTGGTCCTGTTTGTGAAACGGGTGATACCTTTGCTAAAGCACGGCAAGTACATCATTCAAAACAAGGTGATTTAATTGCCATTATGAGCAGCGGTGCTTACGGTGCGGTTATGTCATCAACCTACAATACGCGTATGTTAGCACCTGAAGTTATGGTTAAAGGTGATAAGTTTGCTATCGTTAGGCAGCGTCCAAATTATGACGAAGTGATTAACGCTGATATTGTGCCTGACTGGGTATAACTGGATATAACCAGAAATGCGCTAAAGTAAATAGCCTGTTTATTTACTTTTCACCTATTAACACCAACTTGCTTCATTTTTCGGTGTTTTTAACTGCTCCTCAATATTCGCTAATAATATTCGGTAACCGACATTACCGTATAAAACCTGCCGACCATTATCAATAATATACGATGGACTGCCTTTAAGGTGCTGGGCTTTGGCTTGCTGGTAGTCACCCATCAATGCAGCCATTGCAGTGCCATCATTTAATGTTTCGCGTATCAAATTAGCGTCAAGTCCTGCGGCTTCAATTAGCGTAAATAACAGTTCAAGTTGACTAATATCTTTGGCTTCGATAAAAAAAGCTTTTCTACAATTCAACGCAAGCTGAATGCTATCTCTTTTACCAAAAACAAGTTCCGCAGCTTTTAATACCAGATGAATATTGGCCGATGATGTTGGTCGAGTTTTCTGCCAGATATCTGAGTTGATTAAAGCATCATCATAAGGGGCTGCAGACTCAACAACATGTTTAGCGAAACCGTTATATCCGCCTTTACCACACCACTGATCAGGTATTTTATTTACCGCATCGCCAAAAACATCAAGATAGCGATAACGTATTTCAATTGTATTGCCTAATTTTTTAGTTAACTCATCAAGACGGCGCTGTGCTATCCAAGCCCATACACATAAAATGTCGCTATAATAATCAATGACTAATACTTTGCTCATGAATATCCCTTTATTTACATTATATTGTGATAATTAACTTTTAACAAAAAGCGCTACAAACCCCTTCAAGGTCACAGGTAATAACGGATACATTTTGATAACCAATACGCTGTAGCTGTTCGCCAGCAAAAGTTGATCTTGCGCCTGTTGCACAATGAATAAAAATAGCGAGTTCGGCATCAGGATACATTTGCAACATTTTCATTTCTAATAACCCACGTGGGATATTAATAGTGCCTACCGCTGATTTTTGCGCAAATTCGCTTGGTTCTCGCACGTCAATAATCACGCCGTTATTTGCTTTACATAAAATATTAGCTTGTACCGCTGTTACGGTATTAAGTGATGCTCTAGCTTGAGCAAGCACTTCTGGAATTGTTTTTAACATATCGAACCCTTTTTTCGTTACTGTTGCTTTTACTCACTTTGTTTATTCTTATTAGTTATAGCTAACGCTGTGAAGAGTTTTTCAAGCCCATTTTTTCTAAAATAGTCATCATCAAACACCACTTTGTAAATGATGATTGTATTAAATTAACGCCAATAAAAGCGGTAAACCATAACCAATCTTGTGAAAACGTTATAGCTAAATAAAGTGAAATTAAAATCATAGTGCCGGCAACTAGGCGAAGCGCTTCATTAACTGTCATAACAATATCCTCTAAAAGTTAAATGTAATGTTAAACACACTTATTCATTACTTGCTGTATTTTTTTTCTGATGCAAACCTATATTAGACTTTACTAATTTAGAAAATAAGCATAAACTAAGTTAACTTTATCATAAGGTGAACTTTATGAATATTGAACCACAACAATTAGCAGAAAATGCTCAGCAAGTTGCAGCAATATTAAAACAACTTTCTAACCCCTACCGATTAATGATCTTATGCTGTTTAAGTGACAATGAACTGACGGTGGGTGATTTAAATCAAAAAATAGAGTTGTCACAGTCAGCACTGTCTCAACATCTAGCTAAACTTAGAGAAAGTGAAATAGTTGCAACAAGACGAGAGTCTCAAACTATTTATTATCGTATTAGCAATGAAAAAATAGAAAGTTTGCTCAAAGTATTACAAGAAAAATTTTGTAGTAACAACAACCAGTAGGCAGAAAAACGTCAAACAAGTCGCCTAAAATAGGGAGCTTTCATGAAAACAGCAAATAATTTCACCTCGAGATTTATCGCGAGTGTGCTAAAAAGCAAGTTACCGCTTTTTATTTTGGTATTTTCAATATTGGCTGGCGTTATGGCGCTAAATTTCACCCCCCGTGAGGAAGAGCCACAAATCGTAGTACCCATGATCGATGTGGTTGTTGACGCCCCTGGTGTTAATGCAAAACAAGTAGAGCGATTAATTACGACACCGCTTGAAAAATTATTAGCACAAGTTCAAGGAGTTGAACATGTCTACTCTGTCACCAATAACGCTCAGTCAGTGGTCACTTTGCGTTTTTATGTTGGTGAAAATCGTGAACGAGCGTTATTAAATACTTACAATAAGTTGCACTCTAATACCGATAAAATTCCTGCAATAGCAACCTACTGGCGAGTAGAACCGATAGAAGTTGATGATGTTGCCATTATTATGTTGGGGTTATACAGCACTAACAGTCAGCAAATTGATGATTATGGTTTACGTCGTTTGGCCGAAGAAATCTCTACTTTTTTACAAACAATAGAGAATACAAGCGAAGTAAATATAGTCGGTGGTCGCAGCAGAGAAGTTCAAGTCAATTTGAACCCTGAACAAATGACCGCGCGTAAAGTAGCGATTAGTGATGTTTTCAATGCCATTAGTGTCTCTAATACTTTAGCGCAGCATGGCAATATTGTGCTAAGCGAGCAATCTATTCGTTTAGAAAGTGGTGATGTTTATCGCACCGTAACCGAGCTTAAAGAAACCCCTGTTAGTGTCGTTGATGGCAGTATTATTTTGTTAAAAGATATTGCCACTATTATTGATGGCCCAAGAGAACAAAACACTTATGCATGGCTTGATTTTAATCATAAATTAGCAGGGAGAAAAAGTAGAACTGATCACCCTATGGTAACGATCAGTGTTGCTAAACAACCTGGCAGTAATGCTGTAACAGTAGCTAAAGCTGTACATGAAAAAATGGCAGAATTACAACGTAACATTTTTCCAGAAAATGTGCATATTGAAGTATTACGTGATTATGGTGCAACAGCCAATGAAAAAGTAAATAACTTAACCACGAGTTTGGCTTTTGCTATTTTTACGGTAGTAATATTTATTTGGCTATTTTTAGGTTGGCGCTCTGCCGTTGTAGTCGGTTTAGCCGTGCCTATTTGTTATGGCATTACCTTATCCTTAGATTTGATTTTTGGTTACACCATCAACCGCGTGACATTATTCGCTTTAATATTGTCTTTAGGCTTATTGGTAGACGACCCTATTACAGGGGTTGATAATATTGAGCGCTATCTAAATAATAAAGAGTTAAATGATGAAAAGCTAACGAATAAATCAGACACAGTGCAAGATAAAATAGTTAGCGCCATAAACGAAATAAGAGTGCCATTGTTGATGTCAACCTTGACCATTATTTTAGCTTTTATGCCTCTCGCGTTTATCACTGGCATGATGGGACCTTACATGGCACCAATGGCATTTAATGTGCCTTTAAGCGTGATCAGCTCAACGCTCGTCGCCTTTCTAGTTACACCTTGGCTCGCTGATAAATTTATTAAAGCCAAACCTATAGAGCAAACAACACAAGAAAACTTTCAACAAAGCTCTCAACAAGGCAGTCAATTAGATAAGCAACCTGGCTTTCATCAATTTTACCGAAAAATGCTAACGCCCTTATTAGAAGATCGCCGTAAAGGAAAATTAGTCTTATGGTTAGTATTATTCGCTTTCATTGCTGCCGCTATGTTACCTGTATTGCGTTTAGTGCCATTAAAATTACTGCCTTTTGATAATAAAAATGAGATACAAATTATTATTGATATGCCTGAAAACGCCACCTTAGAACAAACAGCCGCGATGGCTAAAATGGTATCAAACAAAATACAGCAGTTTCCTGAGGTTACCAGTATTGCAAGTTATGTTGGCTTACCCTCTCCTATTGATTTTAATGGCATGGTGCGACAATACTATCAACGTCATACTCCCTACATGGCCGACTTACGCGTATTATTAATTGACAAAACGAAACGAGAGCATCAATCGCATGGCATTGTACTGAGGTTACGAGAGCACTTAGCTGATCTTAATAAAGGCGATGTACGACTTAAAGTTGTTGAAGTTCCACCTGGTCCTCCCGTATTAAGCACTTTGGTAGCAGAGCTGTATGGTGATGAATTTACGCAATATAGTGAGTTACAACATGCTGCTGTTATAGTTGAAAATCGTTTGAAAAAAGAGCCCTTCGCTGTTGAAGTTGACTCTACTGTAAGTAACGATCAACAACTGTTACGTTTTATCACCGACAAAACTAAAGCGGCCTTATCGGGCGTTTCAACCGCTGACATAAATCAAGCTCTAAAGGTTGCTAATCAAGGTGATATCGCTGGTTTTATGCATATTGATAATGAAGCATCTCCTTTAACCATTAACGTAAAGCTGGCTATACAAGAGCGCGAATCATTAAGCGACTTAAAGCGTATCACCATTAAAGGACAAGCAGGTATAGTGCAAAGTACTACCGCTCAGGGGATTGATATAGCGCCACAACCTCTGGTTTCCTTAGGAGAGCTAGGCGAATTTATTCCACAAATTAGCGACAAAGCTATTTTTCACAAAGATTTAAGACCTGTTGTTTACGTTACCGCTGATATTGCCGGACGAACACCTGCAGCCATTATTGCCGATGTAAGCGCTGACTTTAGCTCAGCGAACAGTAACTCAACCAGTAATTTAACCAATAATTCAGCGAATAATAATGAGGAAGAAAGTATTAGCCATAATTGGCAGGCTCGTACTTTTTTAACCAGTGGCGGAAACCAACACTGGCAACTACCTGAAAATATTGAATTATCATGGAGTGGTGAAGGCGAATGGCGTATAACACTTCGTGTATTTCGCGATATGGGACTCGCTTTCATTTTTGCTCTTGGCGCTATTTTTATTGTTTTACTTATTCAAACAGGCTCTGCTGCACTATCAGCGATTATTATGTCCGCGATCCCGTTAACCGTTATCGGTATTATGCCCGGTTTTTTCTTACTCAATCAGTTTGGTGAACGTGAAATTGCAGGTGCGCCTGAGCCGGTATTATTTACTGCCACAGCCATGATAGGCATGATAGCGCTTGCCGGTATTGTTGTACGTAATTCCCTAATACTTATTGAGTTTATCACCCAAGCACGTGATGCTGGTGCAAGCATTAAAGAGTCACTATTACAGGCGGGATCTGTTCGTATGCGACCGGTATTATTAACCGCTGGCACAACGTTACTTGGTAACTTAATTATTACCTTAGACCCGGTGTTTAGCGGCTTAGCTATTGCGATTATTTTCGGTATTATTTCATCTACCGTATTTACCCTGCTGGTTGTACCTATTGTTTATTGTTTAGTTTTTGATAAAGAAGAAAAGTTAGGCCCAGATAATAACGATGCAACAGCCAATACGACAACCAGTACAACCGCTATGACAAGTAACAAGGGTTAACGATGAAGACACACAAAACAGCAAATACAACGAGTAAACAACAGAAAAATCGAGTACAAAAAATAATAGTGCCCGTACTCACCCTTGCTTTGTTATTAATGATGGTGGCTTGGTTAGCTGGTTTTTTTAATGACAAAATAGCAGCTCAAATAAAACCACAATCCCACCCCCTGTCTACTGCCATTAATGACGACAGTAGTTATATTGTTACAAGTCAAAAAAGCACTATTTATGAAGGCGTTTCAGCCAGTATAGCCGCAAAACAAGCAACGATAATATCATCACGATTATTGGCAAGAATAGATGCTATTAACGTACGGGCGGGCGATAACGTTAAACAAGGCGATATACTACTTTCTTTGGAGCAAAACGATTTAAGTTCACAAGTTATTGAAGCAAGTGAGCAAGTTAATGCTATGCAAGCGAGACATAAAGAAGCAGAGCAAAATTATCAACGAGCGCAAGAGCTCTATCAAAAGAACATCGTTTCTGAATTTGATCTTGATAAAAGCAAAGCAGATTACCAAAGTATAATCGCTGAGTTAACTGCGGCTAAACAAGGACTAAAACAAGCAAAAACCACCTTAGGTTATGCCACGTTACGTGCGCCGATTAACGGTAAAGTCGTTGACCGTTTTGCCGAGCCTGGCAACACAGCCCAACCTGGCACTAAGTTATTATCGCTGTATAACCCTTTATCGTTAAGGGTTGAAGCACAAGTACGTGAAACGCTCGCATTAACCTTAAGCCAAGGGCAAAGCATAAACGTTGAATTACCGTCATTAAATAAAACCTTAAAGGGTTTAGTTGAAGAAATTGTCCCCGCAGCCAATACCGGCTCACGCAGCTTTTTGGTTAAAATAAGTATTTCTTACCAGAAAAAATCACAGGTAAATAATCATGACGTATTATTACCTGGCATGTATGCCCGCATACTTATCCCCGCAGGGCAAACCACTAAACTTTATTTACCTGCAAGTAAGATAGCGACTGTAGGACAACTTAATTTTGTTTGGCTTGATGTTAACGGTCAGCCTGAGCGTCGCTTTGTACGTTTAGGTAAAAAAAATAAAGAGGGATTAGTGGCTGTGATTTCGGGGGTACAGGCAGGTGATAAAATACTAACACCAAAGCTTGTTCCCTTTTAAAATTGACATGTTAATTTCTGTTTTAAAATTTGTTAGAATCGCCCTCAATTATATCCTATTCAATTTTATCACCTTTATTAAGGCATTTTTTAAAGAAATTTTTAAAGTAGCCTTTAAAGAAACTAAGGACGTTCATGAAAACCAAATTAACCCTTGCTGTACTTTGCTTATTACCATTAACCACTTCCTATGCTTTTTCTGAAGAAAAGTCAGCCTATACAACCTCTGCAGAATTAGGCTTTTTATTTAAAAGCGGTAACACTAAAAGTGGCGATATTAAAGCTGCCTTTAACCTTAAATACGAAAAAGACCAATGGCGCAACGCTATTAATATAAATGCCCTGGCTAAGAAAACAGAATTAGAGAATGAAGCCGGTGATGATGAACTCGAAACCACGGACAATAAGTGGGATATCATTACCCAAACTAACTACTCGTTAAGTGAAAATGGCAAAAATTATCTTTACGCCAACATCGCTTATGAGCAAGATAAGTTCAGTGGTTTTGTTAACCAAAGTTCATTATCTGCTGGTTGGGGTCGCCATTTCTGGGAAACAGCAACAAGTTCATTTTTTGCTGATATAGGTCCTGGTGTAAAATACGATACTTTACGTGCTATTTCAGCAACGGACGAAACTGCAGCCATAGATGAAAGCAGTGAAAGCGCTACGATTATTCAAGCACAAGCATTATATACCGCTAAAATTAATGATTTTGTTGAATTTAAACAATACTTTGTTGCTAAACAAGCGTTAGAGTCGAGCAAAAATAGTAGCTATCGAGCAGAAAGTTCAATCACCACCAAACTAATTGAATCATTACAATTTAAGTTTTCTTTTCGTATTGATTACGATACTGAAGTAGAAGCTCAATTTGAAAACACTAACACTGAAACATCTGTTACCTTGGTTTATAACTTCTAACTGCTGATTGAAATTTTGTTTCAATAAAGCACAAATAAATAAGAAAAATCAGGGTTATTTGATTCGTCAAAGAACCCTAGTTATTTTGTCAAAATAAAAAATAAGATAGAGTTACTGATAAAAAAACACACTTTGTATAAGTCTTTGACCTTACTCTTGAAAAGTATATACTTGACATGATATTAGTAACGCCTAGGCTGCATGATTGAACGCTTATTTATTCAATAAAGTTTATTTATTAATAACCCTAATACCTACTGCAATAGTTTTAACGCTATTGAGTGGTATCACTTATGCGGCGCCAATCAACAAAATTGCTATTTTTTACCCTAAAGCTAAAGAGCCCTACCGCAGCATATATCAAGAAATTATTTCAGGCAGTAATAGCGTATCAAATGAGCGACAAAAAAACGTTAGTTTTAAGACGTTCGTTATTGATAAGCACTTTAATAGCGATGTTATAGCGAGTCAGCTAACCAGTGAAAACATAACTAAAGTAATAGTTTTAGGTCGTTCAGGCTGGAAATTAGCAAAAGAGCTATCTAAACGACGACTACCAAATGGTAACAAAGCCTTTCATGTTGTTTGTGGCGCACTCCCCATTGGTCCCAATGGCATATCTGGCATTAGTTTAATTACCGATCCAGGTTATCTGTTTAATTATTTAAAGCAAGTAGCACCTAATGTCCAAACTATACACGTGGCCTATAGTCAAAGAAGTACTTGGTTAATTGACTTAGCAGAAACTGCAGCACAACAACAGGGATTAACACTACAACGTAAACTCGTTGCTAATACCAAGGAAGCCATTACTTTTTATCAAAGCTTATTTAATTCGGGTGTATCAAATCAAGATGCTATTTGGCTACCTCTAGATCGTATCTCCTCTAATGACAAAATTACCCTGCCGCTTATTTTAGAAAAATCTTGGTCAAAAGAAGTTGTAGTTTTTTCTAGCAAGCCCTCTCATGCAAAACGTGGCGTTTTATTTTCAACTTATCCTGATAACTTCGCGTTAGGAAAAAATTTATTCTCCATGGTACAAACACTTGATAAGCAACCTGAACAACAAAATTTTTCACCATTAAAGTCGACACTGTTGGCAGTAAATTTACGTACTGCTGCACATTTAGGGCTTAAATATAGCGCTAAACAGCAGCAGCAATTTGAATTAACTTTCCCCAAGTGATGCCGATGATAAAAAATAAAAAAATATTAATATCTCACCCAAGCTTTAAAAGACAATTACTAAGCATCTTTATGCTATTAGTGATTTTCATGACAATAATCACATCAGCATTAACGGCCTGGCAGAGTAGTAAAGCCATTAGCGAAGCAACGATTGAAAATGGCTTACAGATAACCTTAAACTTTGCTGAACAAAGTATTTTAGCGCTATTAACTGACAGTATTGAAAATGGCCAAGAGGCGATAGATAGAGCACTTAGCTTTAATTCTGTTGATGCTGTAGCCGTTTATAAAGATAACGGTGAATTGCTAGTAATTTCAGATGGTATGTCACTTAATAAACAAGATGTGAATGTGGATAAACTCACTTCAACACATCAATTATTACTTGAGAATGATAAGTTTTGGTTTTTTACTGCAAGAGTAACTTACAGCGATGACTCTTTAGAAAGCGAGTTCGCAGATCCCGACGATATAGGGGGAAAGCATCACCATATTGGTCATGTTTTTGTGCAATATAATAAACGGGTACTTCATCAAGTACAACGCAGTATTTTTATTAACAATACCTTTACAGGTGTAATGATAGCGTTAGTCTTATCATTAATAATGCTCTCGGTAATTACTCATATGGTAAAACCCTTACAGGCATTGTCCCACACAATGGATGTTGCACGTGATACAGGAGAATACCCTAAAGCAGAAGTAACTGGAGCACTTGAACTCAGACAAATTGCCCAAGCTTATAATCAAATGATGGAAATTCTAGAGCGCCAAAATATCGCCTTGGCAAGAAGTCACGACACGCTTGAATCTGAAGTTGAAATAAGAACACAAGAGTTAATTGTTGCCCGAGACGGGGCTTTAACGGCTAGTCGTCATAAGTCTGAGTTTTTAGCCGTAATGAGCCATGAATTACGTACACCGTTACAAGCGATTATTGGTTATACCGATTTAGTGCGTGAAGATTTAGAGCTAGAATGTATGGACGTTCAAGTTGAAGACTTGACCAGAAGCATCCGTAGCGCACACAGCCTACTAGCACTTATTAATAACATTCTCGATTTATCAAAAATTGAGGCTGGTCGTATGGATTTACACTTAAAACCCGTTAATATTAGTAAACTCATCCACGAGACGATCGATACCGTAAGACCAATGGCAAAAGCAAACAACAACGACCTGATCCTTAATATTGGAGAGCTTTTTACAACATTAACGCTTGATCGGCAAAAGCTTATGCAAATATTTTTAAATTTACTCAGCAATGCCTGTAAATTCACTAAAGATGGCACAATTACTTTCGATATTTACAACGATGATAATTTTCTATATTTTTATGTCAGTGACACGGGTGTTGGTATCCCCGAAGATAAATTAAATTACATTTTTGAACAGTTCACTCAAGTTGATGCGAGTCAAACAAGGCAATTTGAAGGGACAGGGCTAGGCATGGCCATTACGCAAAATTTCTGCCAATTAATGGGGGCGGATTTAGGGGTGAAAAGTAAGTTAAATCAAGGTTCAACTTTTAGTGTAACGTTACCGCTTAAAGAAGATAGTTAAACTGAAGAAACATTAATAATACTTAATTAATTTAAGGTGTACTCATGTTGTTTACTGCAAAATTTTTATCATTATCAATTATTACTGCTTTAACGCTCAATGCAACAATAGTGACAGCAAATGAATATTCTCCTGAAGAAGAACTAGAAGAGAGCTTAGCCGATTTTTATGGTGACGAAGAGTTTGTCAGTATTGCTACAGGCACTAAAAAAGCAGTTCATAAAGCACCCGCAGTAGCCACCGTTATTACTAGCGATGATATCCAATCCATGGGCGCAAATACCATTCATCAAGTAATTGAAACTGTTACAGGTATTCATACCTATCCCTCAAACTTTAATAGAATGAATCCTTCTTATTCTATCCGAGGTATCCATACAGCTGAAAACTCTCAAGTATTAGTTTTAGTTAATGGGGCACGGACCACTTATGCTTTTAACGGGGCGAAGTGGAATATCTTTGACTTAGGGGTTAATTTAATTGACCGCGTTGAAGTAATACGCGGCCCTGGTTCTGCGGTATATGGTGCAGATGCGTTTTCAGGTGTTATCAACATTATTACCAAAGGTACTGAAAGTACCTTTAACAATGATGTGGGGATCAAGATAGGCTCCTTTGATACTAAAAGTGCTTGGTTTAATTATGGCTATCATCAAGATGACCTTAGACTCAGTTTTAATGGTCAGTGGCAAGATACCAGCGGTGACTCTAGTCGAGTTGTGCAAACCGATTTACTTCACCTTTTTGGCTTATCTGAACTTTCAAATGCACCTGGACCATTAGATACTCGTCACCGTTATTTAGACTTACATGCTCAACTTGATTTTAAAGGTATTTATGCGAATTTGTGGCACCTTGATATAGAAGGGGGTACAGGAGCAGGCGCTGCTCAGGCATTATCTGATAGTGATATAGTTACTGGCAAGCAAACAAATATAGAGTTAGGTTATAAAAAAGCTATCACTGATAATCTTAACATTGAGATTAATCTATATCATCAAAGGTATGAAAGTTTCTCGTATTTTAAAATTTTTCCTGACGGTTATAACCATGCAGATGGGGTTGAGTATACCGAAGGATTTATTGGTGCACCTCAAACAGAAGATACATACTACGGCTTTAAATTGACTTCAACCTATTCAGGAATAAACCAACATAATTTTCGGGGCGAATTAGGTTATAAGAATACCGAAGAGATAACGGACGAATGGAAAAATTTTGGACCAGGTATTATTGAACCAGGTCAAACCACCCAAGATGCCACCTTAACCAGTGTAAAAGGTACCCCTTATATTTTTATTGGCGACAATGAACGACGCCTTTCTTATATATCGTTACAAGATGAATGGGCTTTTGCCAGTGATTGGGAGTTCACTGCAGGCATTCGTTATGATGACTATTCTGATTTTGGTTCGACAATTAACCCTCGTTTAGCACTGGTATGGCAAACACAACATAATTTAACGAGCAAGTTACTTTACGGTAGCGCCTTTAGGGCACCATCCTTTGGTGAATTATATACTAGCAACAACCCAGTATTCGTTGGTAACCCTGATTTAAAACCAGAAGAAATAGACACTTGGGAAATTGCCTTCGATTACCGACCTAGTTTTGATTGGAAAATACTTTTTAACGTCTATAAATACCAAGCAACAGATTTAATTAGTGTTGTTGCAGGTAAAAAAGAAAATGTCCTTGAACAGGACGGCATAGGCAGTGAGTTTGAAGTACATTGGCAATTAAATGAACAAATAAGAATCAAAGTGGGTTACGCATGGCAAGATGCC
Organism: Colwellia sp.; assembly: GCA_033852215.1. GTDB lineage: Bacteria > Pseudomonadota > Gammaproteobacteria > Enterobacterales > Alteromonadaceae > Colwellia. The sequence continues at coordinate 17,434 of JAWSUX010000205.1, forward strand.
GAAGATAGCGATAACGATTCTATCGCTGATGCACCACAAGATAGTTTTGATATAAATATTCAGTGGCAGATAATGCCTGATTTAAGTTTATATGCAGCTAGTTTTTGGATAATAGATAGAACTAGAGCTACCACAGATTCAAGAGCTGAAATTGATGATTACAATTTAACTAACCTAACAGTTAATTATACAGGTTTTGATAATATGACCCTGACCTTAGCGGCTAAAAATGTATTTGATAGCGACGCTAGAGAAGCTTCTAATGGTGTTATCGCTGAAGATTATCCTTTAGAGGAACGAGGATATTGGTTAACTTCAAAGGTAAATTATTAATATTTTCAGGTTCTAAAACTCCGTAGCTACGAACGTACTTGATAATAAAATATAAACTAAAATAACTATAAAAATTGACTAAGGAATTTTTTGTGCCACTTTATAAAAATGCTTTAACATTATCATTAATAAGTGCCTTTGCTATTAATTCACCTTTATTATTAGCAGAGGATTATTTTTATGATCAACACTATCAAAGTGAGAGTGATGAATTTATAGATGATTCATTAGAAGACTTTTATGGTGACGAAGAGTTTGTTAGTATTGCTACAGGAAGTAAAAAGCTTATATCTAAAGCACCAGCAGTTGCATCAGTAGTCACATCTTCAGATATCGAAGAAATGGGTGCTAATACTCTCAGTGAAGTATTAGAGACCATCCCAGGATTGCATGTTTCTTTCTCTTCACAAACCAATGCCCCTAAGTTTAAAATAAGGGGGATTTCTACCCAATTTAACCCTCAAACGCTTGTACTCGTTGATGGTACACCTCTCACCAGTGCAGTGCGCGGTGATCGCCATGTTGTTTGGGGTGCATTTCCTGTAAAGTCAATTGCGAGGATTGAAGTAATCCGTGGCCCTGGTTCCGCGATATACGGAGCAGATGCTTTTGCTGGCGTTATAAACATTATTACAAAAAATGCCGATGATATTAAACAAACTGAAATAGGAGCAAGAGCAGGCAGTTTTAATACTAAAGAAGCATGGTTTATCAGTAAGTATAGTAATGATGACGTTAATATTTCTTTAACTGGCGAGTTTTCACAAACAGATGGCCATGATTCGGTTATTGATTCGGATGCACAATCAAATTTAGATGCATTGAATATTAGTCCCCCTGCTTCCTTTGCTCCTGGATCAGCTCAAGTCGGTTATAAAGCCTATGACTTAAATTTAAAAATGACTTATAAAGATCTTGATTTTAAATTCCTTTACCAAGATAGATCTGATGTTGGTACAGGTCATGGAATAGCTCAAGCGATTGATCCTCACGGAAAATTTTCATCTAAAAAAGTATTGTTCGATATAAATTACACTTTTAAATTGGCTGATGATATTAATTCCTTTTTATCTCTGAGTCATTATAGGTCAAACCAAGAAATAGAAGAAAATTTATGGTTATTGCCTCCTGGGACACTCTTTGGCGCTTTTCCTGACGCCTTAATTGGTAACCCCGAATGGTTTGAAAAAACCACCATAGCTAAAACTAACTTTATATATGAAGGTTGGAGTGATCACAAAGTAGACTTTGGTTTTGGTTACCGTAATGAAGATTTATATAAGGTTAAAGAATCTAAAAACTTTTACTCCGACCTAAGTCCCCGAGGCGAACTTGTTGATGTATCAGGTACTGACGAGGTATTTATGCCCGAATCAGACCGAAATAGTTACTTTATATATGTGCAGGGTGAATTTTATCTTGCTCCCGATTGGGAGCTAACCGCTGGAGTGCGTTACGATAGCTACTCTGATTTTGGCTCAACCACAAATCCTAGGTTAGCTTTAGTATGGACAACAAGTCAAAAACTGACGACCAAATTTCTTTATGGTGAAGCTTTCCGAGCTCCTGCCTTTGCCGAAACAACGGTTGTAAATAACCCTGTTGCACTTGGAAACGCCCACTTAAAACCTGAAACAATCAGTACTATAGAAGTAGCCTTTAACTATAAGGTTTCAGAAAGCTTTGATTTTAATTTGAATATTTACAAATATAAAATAAAAGACTTAATTGATTTTATCCCTGACGATGGCCAACCAACAGCCACAGCTCAAAATCAAGGCGAAGTTTTCGGCAATGGTACTGAGTTTGAAATTAAATATAAGGTAAGCTCTCAATTAAAATTATTGGCTAACTATTCATACCAAAAGGCAACAGATAGAATGGTTGACGACGATTTAGGCGGCGCTCCAAATCATCAAGCCTATTTTAGAGTTAACTGGAAGGCACTTGATAACTTATCAATCAATGCTCAAGTAAATTATGTTGGTAAACAACAACGAAACACTCTCGATTCAAGAGAGGCTGTAGATGCTTACGTTAATTCAACCTTATCAGTTCAGTATAAGGATATATTGCCAGGCTGGGATATTCGACTTACTTCAAATAATTTATTTGATGAAGATATAACTGAACCTAGTACGGGTCCTAGTGCTGTAGACCCCTCTATTGCAATTCCAAATGATTTACCCCAAGCGGGAAGAGGCTTTTATTTTGATGTGACAAAATATTTTTAGGGTATAAATGTTGGCTAATATAACCGTATTAATAACAAGCGCTAGCATCAGCTTTAATTTATCACTTGTAAAATTATTTCTATGAAATCAGCTTTAACTTGTTACTTTCAGGAGGAAATCAAGAGTCAATCAAACGATTTGGTCAACCAGAAGAGGTTGCCAAAGCTATATTTTTCTTATCTCCGAGTAATCATATTATATTGTCGGCGATGAAATAGTGGTTGATGGCGGTATGAGTCTACTCTAACAGCTACTTAAGTATATATGTTAGTGCTTACCAGCTTCTCTTCTTATGCCCTGTGTAGTTAATGCGATCACACCTTATAGGAAGAAAGGAGCCTTCAGGGTTTTCTTTTGCTTCAATGTAGCAAGGTGGCATACCTGCAAAGAAACAAGGGATCATGAATAGGTGAAACTGCTCAGGACTAAAACCAAGATCAGCGCCAATGGCTGTATATATTGCAGCTACATTCATACTTAAGCTTTTTTTCTTTTTCATTAAGGCTTCTAATTCAAGGGCAATATTTAAATGCTGCCCATCAGCTAAACCTTGCTCTTTAGCAAAATTGACCACATGAGGAATTCGTTCATCACTACTGGCTAATGGTCGACCGTAACCATAAATAATTTTGTTTTTTGCTAATTCATCCTCAACAAACGGCTCTAACTCGACGCCACTTTCTATACATCTACCTGCACGTAAAAAGAAGTCGATGCCAACTTTGAAAGGCTTACCTCCATAGATAGACGCTTCACAAGCTGACATTCCTATACTTAAGCCTAATGACGGCGTACTGCGAGTTGAAGCTGCTAGTGCCGTAATATGGTTAGGCCAAATCGATTTATCAGGATAACTCGTACTTACCCAAATAAAGTTCAACATACTTATTTCGGCTTGATTATAACGCTTGCCTGTTATGCCATACGCAAATAACTCTAACCATGAAGTGTTTTTTAAGTCTCGATGTAAATCTTTTCCTCTAAAGACAACCCTTTCACTTAAAAATGCCTTGCCCATTTTGGTAATTATTTTATCTTCATGCTGAATTAATAATTCATTACCCATTTTTAAGTGCTCCTGTTGAAGGTTTAGCTATCGCATCAGGATCGTCGGTAAGTACTGTATTTTTGCCAAAGAATGGGAACTTCTTCCAGCCAAGTTGCTCTTGCTCTAAAGAGTGAACGGCAGCACCAGGAAGCCGTAGTAATAAATAAAGCATTTCTGCTTGTTTAGCTGTCATGCCTAAATCAAATAATGCACAAGCAATAACACCAGACATACTGAGTGGGCTATTCGTGGTTTTTTCCAATTCAGCTCTGAATTCATTTAACCAAGATAATGCTCCGAAGGGAGATATCGTAGAAAATAACGCTAAACATTGCTTAGTTGGCGTTGCACAACTTTCACCGTTGGGATTAAACCCTGGAGCATGTTCATATTCAGGCCATATATCTATTTGGCTATTAACCTCATTAGGAGATACTAAAAAGCTCCGCCATTTTTCTAGGTTGGTACCGAGTACATGCCATTGATTAACTAAAGTATAGACTTCACGTGCACCCCCATACTGACCTGCACCAACACCTATAGCAGCAATTAAACTTGATGCCGCTGTAGAGCCCCCAACACCTGTATTCATTGCTGCTCTGACACTTTCATCACGCATGCCTGGGTTAGCTATTGCTATTGCTATTTTTTCGAGAAGAGTCAATTTTTCTGGTGTTGGACGGTCCCCTTTAAATAGAAGATACAAATATTCGCACAAACTTGCTTTTGGTAATATATCCTCAAATACATTATAGCCATGGCTGTAACAATTTTTTGCCGAAAATGGATCATTCGGTTCTGATTCTTCAAACCAAATACTTGAATGATATTTAGGTTTTAGTTGTGACATAATAATTTACCCCCCTGGCGTAGCTGATTGACTTTTATCCGCTAAGCCCTTAACCCTTTGACCCATGGGTGGAACTTCGTTTGGATCGATAATTAAGTTGATCATGGTTGGCGCTTGTTTATTTCCTAAACGCTGCCAATCAATTTCCATTAACTCTTGTGGTGTTTTAATCGTTATACCTTCTATTCCCATGGCTTGTGCCATCAGGGCATAATCTACTTCAGGTAATTCAAAACCAACTTCTTCTGCCCCGCCTAACTTCTGGCCATGTTTTACCATACCTAAAACACCATCATTTAATACAACATAAATAACAGGTAATTGATGCTGCAGTGCTACGGTAATTTCTTGCCCTGACATCAGGTAACTTCCATCCCCCGTAATACACACAGAAGGTTCTTTACTGCCAAAAGTACTGCCAATTGAAGCTCCTATAGCCCAGCCCATAGAACCGAATCCCATAGCGATATGATAATAACCACTTGACGATTTTCGATGATAATAGTGCGTGAACCAAGCCCAAGTATTACCAGCATCTAAATGTAAGCGAAAATTCAACGGAATAGCTCGAGCAAACTCAGAGACAACTCGCTGAGGTTTTAAAGGGATCGCATCTGAATAACATGACTCTGGGTCATTTAATGTCATTTGATAGCCATGAGAAGCTTGTTCAGATCTTTCCTTCTGAAACTTTTGCTGTATGGGATCAACCGAGCCCCATGAACGACCCCATTTCATTCCTTGTTTAATATTTTTATTGAGTTGCATGAATATCAATTTTAAGTCACCACAGACATGATGTTTCGCCATGGGTGTACGAGAAAAATGTTCTATGGTCGAGTCAATATGAACTAAGCGTTCACTTAATAAATGGGAACCCCAGCCTCCAGTCCCTATTTCAGTAATGGGCGTGCCAACCGCAATCAATAAATCAATATCCCTGTCTTCCATTGTGTCGTGTGCGCTTTGATGACCAGCGAAGCCATATACGCCCCTAAAACGCGAATGATACCCATCTACCCAGCGTTTGCCCGCAGGTCCCGCTACAATAGGTGCATGTGTCAAATCGGAAAATCGCATAATTTCATCAATTGCAGGACCACACCCTTTACCTAAAAACAACGCAACACGCCATGAATGACATAACATTAACGTTAATTTATCTATTGCATCATTGTCGGTTAACGTAAATTCTTGAACTAATCGTGCAACTTTAATTTCAGAGCCTTTTGTCGGTTTTTGGCGCAATATATCTGAAGGAATACTAATATGGGCAGGGCCATTGGGTGTTCTGTTTGCTGCCATAATAGCAGCTATTACTTTGGTATTAATTTGCTCAGTATGCGAAATAAGGGTGCTATAGCGAGTGCAATGTTTAAAAATAGAAACGGTATCTACAGCGGTACAAGAGGAATCTTGTAAAGCATTTCGGCCGAACTTAGGTAAAGGGGTTTGTGCGGTAATAATTAAAAGCGGTACATTGTCAGCATATGCAGAAGCAACCCCCGTTAAAAGGTTAGTGGAACCGGGACCTGTGGTTGCACAACATACGCCAAGCTTACCAGTTTCTCTTGCATAACCTTCTGCCATAAAAGCAGCGCCAGCTTCGTGACGAGCAACAATTATTTTAGGCCCACCATCTTTTGATCTTCTTGCTAAGGCATTAAACAGTGGTTCAATAGCACCACCTGGCACTCCAAATACATACTCAACTTCAAGTAATCTTAAATATTCGATGATTAAATCAGAATTATCCCAATTTTCGTTTAGTTCAACCTCCTTTTGGAGGTTTTCTTTAGCTAATATTGAGATTTTCATTTAATACCTTATGTTATTATCATACCCGTTGTCATTCAAGATGCATGTTTCAGAGCACTTGAATGGTAACGAGTATATGTTCCGTCACTTCATCCTAATTGAATAGTTCATTCACCGGTTTAGGTTTTCCTAAATAATAACCTTGCGCATAGGTAATGCCGAGATCAGCAAGCATGTTGAGCGTTCTTTCATTTTCAACAAACTCAGCAACCGTTTTTTTACCTAATGCTGTAGCAACTTCATAGATAGCCTTAACTAAGGCTAAATCTACGGGGTTAGTCGCTAAGTCCACAATAAACGAACCATCAATTTTTACAGACTGGGCTGGTAGCTGTTTTAAATAGCTGAAAGTACTAAACCCTGTACCAAAATCATCAATCGAAAAGGCACAACCTAAGGCGATTAATTTATCTACCATTTCCTGAGTTGCGGTAATATTACTTAAACTAGCACTTTCAGTTAATTCGAAGATAATACGACTAGCATCAACTTGATATTGTTGTAATTTGTCTTTTATCAGCGGTAGTAAGTGTGCGTCACTAAACCCTTGTGCTGACAGGTTAATCGCTATTCTAGAAAGACCTTTATGCTCTGATAGGTATGAAATAGCCTTGCTAATAACTTGTCTATCAAGAAGGCTCATATCACCTTCACGCTCTAATGAAGGAATAAACTCTCCTGGCATAACTATTTTTCCATCAAGCTCTAATCTCACTAACGCTTCGTAATAGGCCACTTCACCACTAGCAATATGAACAATAGGCTGAAAATGTAAGATTAAATTATCTTCGGCAACCGCTTCATGTAATGTTCGAGCCCATTCTAAACTCGCCTGTAAATCTTTACTTAAGACATCATTTTCACTATAAATATGTGCTATATTACGGCCTCTTTTCTTAGCCGCATAAAGCGCAATATCAGCTCGCTTCATGTATTCTTGTGCGGTAAAATCTTCATGAATAAATTCTTCTCCATTGATATCAGCAATACCAATAGAGCAGTTAACTTTAAATACTTTTCCTTCAATTTTACATTGATAGTCATCAAGCAACTTACATATGTTACTCGCCAGATCAAATGCAGTTGTTTGATTTGTATTAGGTAATAACAAAGCAAATTCGTCACCGCCAATACGTGCAACGAAATCACTCGATCTAATTTTTGAGCGAATCAACTCTGAAATATTACGTAAAACGGTATCACCATGATGATGCCCCAAAGTATCATTTATTACTTTAAAGCGATCTAAGTCTAAATAGAGTAAAGCATGTGGGCCATTACCGCGAGCAGCCAGTGCGGCATATTGCTTTAATTCGCTTTCGAAATATAGACGGTTAAATAAGCCAGTCAAACCATCATGCATAGCTAAGTATTCTAGATCATTTTGTGCTTTTTTACGTAAGGTGACATTATCAATTGTGCCTGAAATATAGCCCATTTTATGAGCTTCACCTGAAGCTATTTCAAAACGTGCTTCAACCCACAACTCTTCATTAAATTTATTTTTAAGACGAAATTCAAAACTATGTGAACTTACATTGCCCAATAAGATTTTTTTCAAATCATTAGAGACATAATTTCCTGCAGGTGCTGGATTTTCCATAAAATCAAGTAGCGAGCGTTGATTAGATTCATCAATAGAATAGCCAGTAAATTTTTCCCACGCTTTATTTAAAAAACAAATATTACCGTGTTCATCCAGCTCAATAATGACAGAGCCCAGTTGATCTAATAAGCTTTGATGTTGCTCTGAAACCTGTTTATATTGTGTTCTACTGGTATTTAACGAATCAACTTTTTCAGCAAACTGTTTATTACTAATAATAAAGTCTTCACGACGAGCAGCCGTTTCACAAACACGGCGTAATTGTTCAGCCCGAAAAGGCTTGGTAACAAAATCTGCAGCGCCATTTAACATGAGTTCTTCTGCTAATTCCATGGTGTGATTAGCTGTCATAATAACGACTGACTGACCTGTTTTCTCCTGCATCATAACATCAAGTACTTGATTACCTGACATACCAGGCAACATAACATCAAGTAAAACTAATGAATAATCATTTTCACGCCAAAGGGCTAAACCTTGCTCACCATTTTCTGCACTATCAATATTAAAACGCGTCGCTAGTATTCTGTTCACTAGCTGGCGAGTATCGACATTATCTTCAATAACTAATAAAGAAGCTTTTTTCATGTCTTCAAGTGGAGTTAATTCATTATTATTAATAATACTCGGTAATATGTCACATTCAGAAAAAGCAATGAGGCGATTAATACCAAACTCACGTGCTGTCGCACTAGCTAAATGCTCACACCAAGTATTTGCAACTAAAACAAACGGAGTATCACTCGCACACTTTAATACACCAGAGCGAACCATACGCGCTAAACGCCAGCCATCAAAATTATCTAAATTAATATTACTAACAATAAAATCAATAGCTTGGTTTTTCAATATATCAATCGCACATTTAGTCGTTGTGACCGCTAATATTGTTAAGGAAGTATTTTCTACTAGAAGTTTCTTTAGTGTTTCAAAACGCTCTGCATTAGTATTTAGCAATAATAATTGTTTAGTTGAAGATGGCAGCAAGATTTTTCCTTAAATAATAAGCTTATTAAAAATAAACAACCCCGTCATACTACAACAATTACCCAATAGTGTAACTGTTTTGTCATCAACGCTTAATATGACTTAGTTTTTTAAAATGCATCTATAAAACACATCTAGATAGACAAGAAAAATTAATATATCACAGTGATAAGAGAAGTTAATAAAATTAAGATAGAAAAAGCCAAAGCCTTTGGATAATCAAGCTTAATGTTTTATTTTTTGGCTAAAAAAAAACTAGTGTGTTTGATGATTCAAACGACACTAGCTTTTATTATTTACGTAGAGTTTTAATAAACTCTACGTCACAGGTAACACATTAAC
>JAWSUX010000206.1:0-1661 GCA_033852215.1 Colwellia sp.
CAACTGTCTTGAAAAACACCGATAATAACCAAATGCGTACATTTGCAAACAGGTAATAACAATTAAAGCTGCGATAGCGATGAAGTTAAATATTCTTAGATACTGCACACGGCTCCTTGTGAAACATAACGCCCAATTAATGGGCTAAAAATAGCGGGCTAAAATGGTAGCGAAGCGAACAGCCCGCTATTTTTAGTCCTATTAAATTGCTTGTTATGTACGCACTACCACTGTACTTGCAATATAATCGTGAACAGCTCTACGCTTTTTATTAAACAACATAGTTACGAACTCTGAAATATACCAGATCATATTTGTTGCACCTAAAATAGCCATTATTCGATAAAAGTCTTTATGTTGTTCCATATCTTCAACAGTATTAATTTCAGGAGTATAAAGTGACATTACAACCATCGTAGTTAACCCTATGATGGGTATTAGGTCTCGAAGGAATGCTTGTAAATATGTAATAGATTTTTCGTCTTTTGAGTTTGTAACTTGTACTTCCATAAATTTTTTCCCCAGAGTTTGCCCAGAATGACCGTGCATGCCAATTGAATATATGAAAGGAAGAAAAGTAAAAAAAATCACTACATACGAATTGATTGCATCAGGGAAAAACAATTCAAATACATAACTTAAAATATAAATAAAAAAAGCGTCGATTATACCAGCAAAAAACCTTTTCCAAAAAGTCGAATAACGTAAATGCGCTTCAAATTCTTTATAGCTTTCCTCTACAGATTTAACGCTTACAGTTGATTCCAATGAAAATCTCCTTTGAGTACATAACGCCCTGTTAACAGGCAAAAAATAGTTGGTTAAAATTAGCGACGAAGGAGCAAAACCAACTGTTTTTTGTCCTTGTTTAACAGCTTGTTATGTATATTTAACTCCGCCTATATAGACTAAAGGCAAAGAACATACCCACTATAAAAATGGGAATAGCCAAGAATAAAGTTAAGGCTAAAATTATATAAATATTAAAGACTGATATTAACTCAATAATTCCAAACAAACCTGTAGTGCCCAAAATAACTAGAAGGGTTAAAATAAGAAAGTTTAATTTCAATTCAACACCACAGTTCGGGCATTTGCCAACCATAGAAATTCCATATGGTTTAGTGTTTTCTAAAACTCCACTCAACTTATGAAATTTTTTACATTTAGGGCAACGATGCTTAAATATATTCATATACATAACGCCTCATTAAGAGGAAATTTATAGTTGGCTAAAATGTTGAACGCAGTGAAAAAAGCCAACTGTAAATTTTCCTGCTTTAATGACTTGTTATAACTCAAGATCATTAACATATGAGTTTCTTAAGGCACGCTCATAGTTCTTTAAGCTCTCAGCAAACTTATACTGTACATAGCGACGGTTAACATTTTTAATAGATATTCATTACCGCCTGACTTTAGAGTCTCAATAGCTAATTTATGAAGACCACAAAAAATTGCCCATACCATTAACTCATTAAATTCGTTTAATGAAGATACTCTCTCTTCTGCCAAATCCCACTCCGCACTTAATTGAGCAAAGTAACCGCCATTTTCACTTAGTGTGCCATCAGCGATATTAATTTTGGAAGCCCAGATTAGCTTTGTTTCTTTGAATACGCGACTAAATTTCATTTGAGTTATAACGCCGCAATAAGCGG
>JAWSUX010000628.1:0-903 GCA_033852215.1 Colwellia sp.
TTGTTCCAAATAAAGTGATAGCAACAGTTAATGAGGTAACTTCAGAAGATGAATTAACCTTAGGGCGTATGATCACTGTTGCGAAGAAACTTGCTAAAGATGAAGGGATTGATGAAGCAGGTTATCGCTTGATCATTAATTGTAATAAAGATGGTGGTCAAGAAGTTTACCATATACACATGCACCTTTTGGGTGGTTGTCCTCTAGGTCCTATGTTATCAATTTAGGCAATAACTAGAGTGAAAATATCTCCTTGTTAATAGTTAGGTTTAGGTCTTAATTATTATATAGATATGGGGATTATAAATTGAAGGCTCTAGGTCTTAAAACCTAGAACCTTTTAATTGACAAGTTAAGCTAGATGCTTTTTAGCAATAATTAGTACTTTTAATGTGTTAGAAGCACCAACAGTTTCCATTAAATCACCATGAGTAAGGATAATTTTATCACCGACTATTAAATCAGATTTCTCACAAACAGCCTGTAAAATATCATCACTTAAACTTTCATCATTACTTTGTGTTGAATCAAAAGCAACAGGATAAACACCACGATAAATTGCCGTTTTGTTTAATGTTTTATCATGACGAGACAGAGAAAATATAGGCAAACCCGATGTGATACGTGACATTAATTTAGTGGTTTGTCCTGACTCGGTTAAAGAAATAATTGCTTTAACACCTTCTAAATGGTTAGCAGCATACATAGCTGATAGAGCAATCGTTTCAGAAACCTCGCTAAATGTTAACTCCATTCTATGATTAGATATATTGACAGAACGATGTTTTTCAGCGCCACAACAGACATTAGACATGGCTATTACTGTCTCTACCGGGTATTTTCCTGCTGCAGTTTCAGCACTAAGCATTACAGCATCAGTACCATCTAATACTGCATTTGCTA
>JAWSUX010000207.1:0-6545 GCA_033852215.1 Colwellia sp.
GTTTAGTGCGAATATTGGCATTGTTGCTGAAAGCTGCTTAAGTTGTCGCTCGGTTTCTTGTAAGCATAATTCACGAGCGACAACACCAAATTCTATTGCGTCTTGTTGAGATAAGTTCAGCATTATGGCTAGAAAATAACTGCCATTTTGCCCCGTTAATTTTCTCCATTTGTTTTAATGATACTTTGATAAATTGGTTGTCGTCATGCCAAAAATGTATTGTTAATTTTCGCCATTGAAAATTAACAATAACAAGGGTACTACTACCAAACATCCTCTCGATTAACTTGAATATCATCAGCGTCAAGGTATTGCTTCATCACCTCTGGAAAAGGTGCAGTTAACAACGCATTTTTATCAATGCTGTAATAGTATTCTATGCTCTGATGCAAACGAGGTAAAACAGGTTGACTGGTATCCATAAATGCTAAATAACTAGCCCAAGTTACTTGCCTTAGCCCTCCGAATCGTAAGATAAATTGCGGTGTTGTCAGGTAATAGCGCTTAGGGGTTTTCATACAACGAAACTTAGCGGTTGACCTAGCACCACCACCACGGGCAGATTTAACTACGCCGCCGTCATAACACTCAATATCTTCAAAAGGAATATAAAAAGCGCGGCGCCACCAATTGTGAGGGGTTTTTATCAAGCCATTATGACGTTCAAACACAAACTGGTCGTAAGGCTCCACCACATTTTTAAAATAATTCATCCCTATAGCCAGTAACAATAAGACTGGGCTTATCCATAATGGCCCTGTTATAGGAAAAACAAGAATGGCAAGAACGACGCAAATAAATTGCATGATTGACAAAAAGGTTACGAAACCATTAAGACGGCTTAGTGTCGCTATTTGTCCATCACATAAATTGGCAAAGCCGTCGTTTTTATCGTGTAATACCCTGTCCATCGGCTCGCCCCATGCTTTGCTTTTATAAGGCGGCGAGTCTTTAAACTGACAACCGTTTAATGCTTCAGCCTTAGCAAGGCGCTGCTCGTAGCTTTGTTGATGCAAGTAATCATGAGGCACTTCTTGATTCAAAACCCCTGATTCTCTGTATTTACTTAGGTTACTAGAGCGCAAACGATTTTCAGCCGCTTGTTTAGGATTCTCTTCACGCCATTTTTTTCTTCGCTCATCAGATTCCGCACGTTGCTCTTCAGGCGTTCGATTATCAACCCATGTACGCACTGAGCCGTCTGATAACGTATAGGTATGGGTGGTGGGTTCATTTTCACTCTTATTTTCATTTTTAACCGAGTTTTCGCTAGCCGTCATCGTCAATCCTATTTTTTATCTTGTCGCGCACTAATTATTACACCGTGTTAGTAAAAGCACTTAATAACGTTAATATCCATAATCTAATGGATATAAAGGCTGATTATTTAATACCACACGACGACTACTAATCGCCACACTGGGTTTATGTGTCGTTGGCCGGTTATCGTCAGCCCAAAAACCTTCAGGTTTTTTACCGGCTTTGTAATAACTAACAGGTAAGGCAAACTCGCTGTCAAAATTAGCCAAAACTTTCATACCTTTTCCTTCGGGGTAAGCAACAACCGAGGCCTTTAATTCAATATTGTCTTGCGCTTTTAATCCTAACACCTTAATTAATTGGCTATAAGAAACCCCGTACTTCCACCCCGAGCGATTAAGTAATAACTGCCAAGAGCCGTTGGTGTGTTCTAACTGTTTCAACGAAATATCTTGATATTGACTCTCAGGCGAGCCTAATACTTTAGACAATTTACGCCAACTTAAGGTGAACTTTAGGCCGTTTTCTCTGGCTGCTTTAGGTACGTTAACGGTAATATTCACCTGCTTTGTCATAAGATTACTATCAACATTAACGTAGGGGCTATACAGCACATTATATAAGTCAATTAAACAATAGTCTGGCCTAGAAAGCCATTGACTAGCGCGTATACTGCTATTGTTAGCATCGTCATCGGTATATTTTTCTTTACCCCATGGGCAGGCCTGTAACCAACTTTCAATAGCCGATTCAGTAAACCAATAAATAACAACGGCACCAATAAGCAAGGCAATTAAACCAATAAGAAAAAAAGGCCCTGTTGCAATAACGGCAATTAAACTGGCATGCCCCATTAACGCTAACCCTGAGCCAACGGTCATCGCCGCAAAACCAACAGACATAATAGCATGGCCAACCGCTAAACCGGTATTACCTACCCCAAGCGCTTTATTCATATCAACCAAGGCGCAATACATGCTTATACCACTAGCCACAAATGACAAGGTATCTGAAGCAACAATTAAAGTGACTTTTAACGCCAGTGTAGCTACATTTCGCCCTAACAAACGTGTTTGTGCTGTATTAACAGGTTTACTGGGACTATCAAGAAATATTTGCACTTGCGTATTGGTAGGAAGGCCTACTCTTCGCTCTGCAATATTACGGCCAATACTGACCATTAAATCCGCTAAATCAAAGGCTGCTGATACTTTGTTTATTCTTGAGCTACCTTCATTTTCTACCACTCGATAAAAATTAACCACTTCCATGGTGGCAACAAAGGGCAGCATTACATTAAACGCTTTATTAAATAACGCGGGATTTAAATGCCATTTTTTGTAGGTGGATAATGTTTTGGTGTGCTCTTCATAAGCAATGAGATCCCAATCAACTTTGGTTTTATCTATGTTAGCTTTTTTCAAAAAATCTTTATTAGCTTTTAACTGCTGAACGTTACTAGACAACGCCGTACCATCAATGACTAATAATTTACGGTGCAGTACTTGCTTGCTTTGTTCGGCCTTTAGTATTTGGTCATTAAACATATTCTCTAGCTCATCTAATGAGCCATCTAGGTTAACAAGGTGGTCTAATCGTGCTTGTATACTGTGTTTATTATTAATTTTAAGCTTTGCTTTAGGCACGTTATTGCCTGTTTCCATGGCGTCAACTAAACCACTACTCGCACGATTAAAATCACTGAGTTTTTGCTTTGCTCGTTCCACTCTATTTAAAAAATTTAAGGGGATTTTATTGTCAGGCAAATTACCTGATAGATATTGATTAGCATCAATGTCTATTTCATTAATTAAACCGTCGGTAACCATGTCAGACAAATGCATAAACTTCTGGTAGGGGTTTTGGCGTACAGCAACATTTCTAATTTTAACACTGCCATCTAAGGTTAATAAATCTTGCCCTGCGGATTTTAAATTAGCAATATGACGTTTAGTGCGAATATTGGCATTTTTTGCTTGGCGCGCCTCTTGTTGCAGCCCTTCTAACTCTTGTTGGCGTTGCTCAAGGTGCACAGTTATTTGCGCATCGGCTTTTTTAGGATCAAGCCCTTGTGCGGTAATTTCAGCATGCATACTCTGCTTATGGCTTTCTATCGCTTTTATTTCAGCTTTTTTTGCCGCTATTTCTTGTTCTAACCCTTTAATATCTTTATTTAGTTTTTCGCTATTCTTTTTTAACGACTCTTCTTGTTTAATGTGTGATGCATAGGCCGTTTTAAACGGTTGGTTATACTTATTCATCACAAACATGGTGGTCGGCACTTCTAAAACTATATTTAAAAACCCCCATACCACTTGCAAACCACGCCTAACCAGCTGCAATTTAGGGTCATTTAAGTGCCCTTGGTCTTCATTAAAATGGATAAAGTCGTCAACATCAAACCTGAGGTCGAAAGCAATGCTGGGATCGGCATAACTTTCATAGTCTTTTAAGCTATCGCCTGTTTGTTTTGGAAACAGTAACTTAACCAATTCAAGCATATTGTTATTGGAGTCAATGTCGTCTAAATGGCTGCCGATAACTTTTAGCACCACTTCTTGCCCCATGTCTTGCCTGTCTATTTCGGCCAGTTGGGTTTGATCTGCTTCAGAAATGATATAACTTTTAATTAAGTCAGCCGTTGTATCTTTTAGTGGTGCGACAACATCACTAATAACCTCATACATTTCAAAGCGGCGGCTATCTTTGAAATAAGCATAATCACATACTGCCTGATAAAAGCTACCTACGTCACTTTCTTGGGTAATAATTTCAAACGACTTTGTTTTTATTTCATTAATAAATTCAGCTATTTGAAATGCGTCTTCGGTTTTTAAGTATTGCCTGAGATCATCAGTATTTAGCGAGTCTTCAGCCCATTCTTTATAGTCGGAAGCGAGTTCAACTTCCGCTTCATTGACGTTATCTTCACCTAAGGTTTTAATTTTATTTTGTACTTGTTGAGGAAAGGCAAAAAATTGACTTTGAACAACTTGGGCAATGGCGTGTTTACCCGCCTGCTCTTTAGTCACTTTTGGCATGGTTTTGCCAAGGGGCATTCTGCTCTCAAATGCAGATGACACTTGCAGTAAATCTAACATTTTTCGTGCTGACGTTATTTCTTTAGCTGCCTCGCGCGCACGACCAATTTCATCGTCAACAATGGGGTTATATACCGCTGAAGCATTAATAAAAGGCAGCACTAAATGTTTAGGGTGTTGTTGATTGCTATAGCCCTGTTGATATTGTCCCAACTTGTCAAGTTCGGTCATACGCTTAGCACGGCGTTGTGCAGATTCAACTTTATCCGCTTCGTCTATTTTAACTGGCTCATGACCGTTTAATCGTGGGTCTGTTGGAGCCATCCCCCCAAATGCTTGCACTTGTCGCCATGACCACTGAACTTCAGAATAGGCTACTTCAACTTTACAGCTTGTACCTTGTAGTTTATAAGGTACAAGTATCGATTTAAGTGACTTACCTGTTGCCTCTCTGTAGCCTTTATTTTTTTTCCATAACTGCTCTCCCTTTTGCACCCTAAGATTAACATCACTAAAAGTAGTGAAGAATTCTTTTGCATTGTAAGAAGCTTTCAGTTCACGCCATAAATAGCCATCCACATAAATATAAAAATAACCATCTCGTAACCAATGCTCATTATCCGTTATTTTAGTACTTGCTTGTGCATAGCGTTTAGGGCATATATGTACCAATTCAACATCGGCTTCTGTGCTAGATTTTTCACGACTTTGTACTTGGTACAAAGGGATTTTATAATAGTTTTTTTCTGCAAACGCCTTCACACCCTCGGGGGGTGAGTCAAAAATAACTAATGATAAATTTTCGTTGTCTGTTCCTATATTTTCAAACACTAACTCGCGATGATTGCTTTCTACGTTGGTATTATCGTGTGTTGTTACTCTCATTAGTTGTCCTTAACCTTTTGAAACCATGTCATGTTCAACATTTTCACTACCTGCTATTTTGATAATGATTCGTTTGGCATTCTCTTTTGGTGGTAGTGCATTCATGTTATTTACTTGAAGCCCTTGTGGCATTGCCCCACCCGCTTGAGTAAGTGGCATAGGCGGGGTGTTTTTACTGTTAGAAACCATTAAATCGCCCTGTCTAACCGCCGGTTTGCCTTCAATAAAAACGTCAAAAGAGCCTAATATAAACTCCGCCTTACCCTGTATTGTGCCACTTGCCACGCCTTTTTTAGTACCTGCTTCGTCACCCGTGCTTTTTGAGAAGTTACTTTTTATATTGCACGCGGGGTTACCATTTATTTTTACAGAGCTTGCCGTACTTGCTGCGTCGGAAGACTGTGCTACATTAGGGTAAGGAATGGGAACAACACTGGTACCTACGGGCGTTAAACATACGTCAATAGTTTGCAATACACCACCGCTGTCGGCATGTACCGCCGTTAGTCCATTAATTAATACGTTATTACCACTCACCGTACTTACCGTCGGCGCTTCTGCTTCACTGTCTTTTTCAAGGGTTTCGGTTGTACCCACTTCCCAACCTATGTGCTCTTCTACTAGCGTTAATAGGCTCGCGTAATCAGTAAGTGGCGCATTAACATCAAGCCCGGTTACGGGCTCTAACCAAGGTAGAATTGGTTGTTTTTCTTCCTCATTCCAATCGGGCGGTGGAATAATATAGTCAGATATAAATTGATTGACCATTTCACCTAAGGTAAAACCTGCGTATTTAGGGCGCTCACACTCGGTAATAAAAGCGTCTTGGCTTGCCGCTTTATCAGGAAATATTGCCACACCATAAGCAGTGCCTAATGCGTCATGACTTCTTGAAGATATGTTTAGCGATAACAAGGCAACATTATTATGTCGCCATGCTTGATTACCGTCACTTCTTACATCGGCAGTTAATCTGTCAATATCATACTGAATGTTTGGGGCTTCATTTCCTGCGCCTGCGTTACAATAGGTAGTCATAATACGTCCCTTCATTTATGTTCGTTTTAGCGAAAATCATTCACTGTCTGCTAACGTTATTTTATATACGCTTGCTACGGGGGATTGTTTGTTATTACTGTTTACTTGGTGCTCTACTAGCCATATTACTGACGTATTTTCTATTGGACTGCTAAGCAATGAAAACGCACTTGCTATCGCGGTTGTTACGTTAGCAACGCCTAAATAACCAAGGGTTTTAGTTTGGTCATATAGTGTTAATTCTTTAGGTGCTTGTTGACTAGCGGTTGATTCGTCGTCGCTTGGCTGCTGATAAAAACTATTCGTTTGGCTATACCAATG
>JAWSUX010000629.1:0-485 GCA_033852215.1 Colwellia sp.
AGAAAGTGTTTTGAAACCCTTTATTTATGATGATGTTATTTTCAATAAAAGTACTAATTTGGTAGGAAGCATAACAGAAAAACATAGCATGTTTCACGTGAAACATGGCAATGTAATACCTGTTAATAATTCAGTAATGAGTGAGTAGGCTAAAGCTATGACAGTAGAGAACGAATATGGCTCGTCCAGTATTAAGGTACTTAAAGGACTTGATGCAGTAAGAAAAAGACCCGGTATGTATATCGGAGATACAGACGATGGCTCTGGTTTACATCACATGGTCTTTGAAGTTTTAGACAACTCAATTGATGAAGCATTAGCAGGTCACTGTAAAGATATAGTAGTGAGAATTCACCCTGATGGCTCTGTATCAGTTAGAGATGATGGCCGTGGTATTCCTACTGAAATCCATCCCGAAGAGGGGGTTTCTGCCGCTGAAGTTATTATGACTGTACTTCATGCAGGTGGTAAATTTGGTGGTGAAG
>JAWSUX010000208.1:0-10869 GCA_033852215.1 Colwellia sp.
CATTAGCATACAAAGTGCTTACGGGATCATTGTCAATTTTTTTCATACGTACAGGGAAACCAGATGACATAACACTTGTACAGTGATCAGCAGTATCGACACCAACAACATCAAGTAAGTATGCTGGTCCCATTGGCCAACCAAATTCTTTTTCCATTATTTTATCGATAGCGGTAAAGTCAGCACCTTCAAGTACTAACTGACTAAAACCAGCAAAATATGGAAACAAAACACGGTTAACATAAAAACCGGGGCAATCGTTAACAACAATCGGAGATTTACCCATTTTCGCTGCATAAGCAACCACTGCTGCAACCGTTTCATCCGAGGTATCTTTACCACGAATAACTTCTACTAATGGCATTCTATTAACAGGGTTGAAAAAGTGCATACCACAGAAATTTTCCGGACGTTTTACGCTTTGTGCCAATAAATCAATAGAGATAGTTGAAGTGTTCGACGTTAGGATAGCGTCAGAATTGATCACTGACTCAACTTCAGCTAAAACCATGCCCTTCACTTTTGGGTTTTCAACAACCGCTTCAACAACAATATCTACATCTTTAACACTGTCATAACTTAAGCTTGGTGTAATATTATTTAACACACCCGCCATTTTTTTAGCATTGAGACGACCACGTTCAACTTGTTTAGTTAATATGCCTGCTGCGGTAGTTAAGCCTAAATCAAGTGCTTGATCATTAATATCTTTCATAATGATCGGCGTGCCTTTATAGGCTGATTGGTATGCAATACCACCCCCCATAATGCCCGCACCTAATACCGCCGCTTTGTTGACAGATTTTGTTGCAAGTTTACTTGCTTTTTTTGCTTTGCTTTTAAGCACTTGGTCTGCCATAAACAAACCAATTTGCGCTGTTGCCGCATCAGTTTTTGCTAATTTAGCAAAACCAGCATTTTCCGCAGCCATTGCACCAGAGCGGTCTAAGTTAGCACTAGTAATTAAGGTATTTATCATGACCATTGGCGCAGGATAATGTTTGCCTGCTTTAGCTGCAATCATACCCTTACATGTTGTCGATGACATGACGAGCTCTGTTTCAGATAAACCTAATCGTTCTAGTTTAGGTTGACGCTTGGCACGCCAATCTAATTTCCCGTTAATGGCTAATTTAAGCATGCTAATCGCTGCAGCACGTAAATTTTCTGGTTCAACAACCGCATCAAGCACTCCTTGAGCAAGTGCTGCCGCGGGTTTAAATGCTTTACCTGTTGACATCCAAGTTGCCGCATTATCAAAACCGATAAGTCGAGGTAGTCTTACAGTACCGCCAAAACCAGGCATCAATCCTAGTTTAACTTCTGGCAGTCCTATGCTGGTATTAGTATCAGCAACACGGTAGTCACATGCTAAAGTCATTTCACAACCACCACCTAAAGCGACACCATTAATAGCTGCTATGGTAGGTAATTGAATATCTTCGAATGAGTCAAAAACATCCGATGCACTTTTTGTCCAAGATTCTAACGTGTCTTCAGGCTGACTAAATGAAGCTAAAAATTCGGTGATGTCGGCTCCAACAATAAATGTAGACTTACCTGAAGTAACCATAACGCCTTTGGCATCACTGCAATTATTAATTGCTGCAATTACTGCTTTATATTCTTCAAAAGTTGCTTGATCAAATTTGTTTACTGATCCCTGAGCATCGAACTTAAATTCTACAATGCCGTCTTCGAGTAATTGGGCTGAAAGGCTCTTGCCTTGATATATCATGCTTCGTCTCCTTCACCTAAAAGTGGTGTTGATGTTTTGATAATTAATCTAGATTTTTTAGCGCTATTTTCACTCTAAAAAGTGTAGATAACTAATAATAGTTGACTGAGTGTGCCTTGAAATATACTGAATAGCAAACTTATTTAAACAAGCGTTTGAATTATTTATATCAACCGGATCCAACACGATACAAGGTGCTATTTTTATTGAAAATAATCTAAATTAGTGAATAGCTCTCTTAGGTACTATTTGTTAATAATAAATAATTAACGTAAAATATTTCTCTTCTGCTCTTTTTTTCGCTTGGCACAAGTTTACCCATGAAGAAATTTATCAAACACTTTAATCAACCAGAAAACTTATTGTTAGCGATGGCATTTACAATGCCATTAGTGTTCTCTGTTTGGATGGTATTATTGAACAATTTTGTTATTGAAAAGGCTAATTTTACTGGTGTAGAAATTGGTATACTGCAAAGCCTTAGAGAAGTACCAGGGTTTCTTGCCTTCACTGCTATCTATGTATTACTTTTTATTAAAGAGCAGCGTTTTGCTTTACTGTCTTTAGCGATAACTAGTATTGGGGTATTACTTACTGGCTACTTCCCTAACGTATTGGGGTTATATTTAACCACTATACTCATGTCTATTGGTTTCCATTATTATGAAACAGTTAGTCAATCTCTAACACTGCAATGGATTGACAAAGATAAAACGGCCCATTTTATGGGGAGAATGTTATCTATTAAGGCCATCGCTTCATTACTCGCTTTTTCAAGTATCTGGCTATTAATGAAACAGTTTACTTGGTCATATCAAGCAACCTACATCTTGTTTGGTGTTATCGGCTTATTACTAACTCTTTTTTTAGCTTTGTCATTTAAACATTTCCCTGAAAAAACTGAACAGACGAAAAAAGTAGTATTAAGAAAGCGTTATTGGCTTTTTTATGCGTTGACCTTTTTCAGTGGTGCCCGCCGACAAATATTTGTTGTCTTTGCAGGTTTTCTTATGGTTGAAAAATTCAATTACAGTGTTGCAGATGTCAGTGCATTATTTTTAATAAATTATGTTTTTAACTGGTTATTTGCTGCCAAAATTGGCAAGTTTATTAGTAAGGTTGGTGAAAGAGCCGCATTAAAATTTGAATATGTAGGCTTGATCATTATCTTTATCAGTTATGGTTTGGTTGAAAGTGCCAACTTAGCTGCCGCACTGTATGTTATTGACCATTTATTATTTGCTTTAGCTATTGCCATTAAAACTTACTTTCAAAAAATAGCCCAAGCTGAAGATATTGCTGCAAGCGCTGCTGTAAGCTTTTCTATTAACCATATTGCTGCGGTGGTTATCCCTGCATTACTTGGTATGTTATGGATTGCCGAGTCATCTTGGGTGTTTTACATTGGTGCTGCTTTTGCGTGCTGTTCACTGGGTTTGGCTTTGTTAATTCCATTAAAACCCGATAAAGGTAATGAATTAATATTTCAAGAAAGAAAAGGATAAATAGTAGAATAGTAATTAAAAACTAAGGTCTAACTTCTTAGACCTATTTTTTATTTTGTGCATTTAAAAACTGTAGGAACTCATTTTCTGGCATAGGTTTAGCGTAGTAAAAACCTTGTACTTCATCACAGCCTAGTTCAATTAAACGGTCTTGTTGTGCTATTTTTTCAATACCTTCAGCAATGACTTTCAAGTGTAATTTCTTACCTAAATTGATAATTGTTTCAGCAATAACTGATTGACCTTTTTTATCAATATCAGTGACAAATGCTCGGTCAACTTTTAGCCGATCCAAAGGTAATTTTTGCAAATAGCTCAGTGAGCTATATCCTGTACCAAAGTCATCCAAGGCAATACTAATGCCTTGAGCTTTTAATTTAGCTAGAGCCTCAATAACAACTTGTGGTTCATCCATTAAAATATTTTCTGTAATCTCCAACTCTAGTTTATTTGGCTTTATTTGATGAGCCTGTATAGTACCGATAGTGGTATCGGCAAAATCATCTCGCCTAAATTGAGGAATAGAAACGTTAACCGAAATACTAATGTCTGGAAAAGTGCTCTCTAGTTTTTTTAACTGTTGACAAGCTTGACCTACAACCCAATTACCAATCTCAATAATTAAACCTGAGTATTCTGCCAAGGGAATAAATACCGCAGGAGAAATAAAAGCACCATCAGCTGTGCGCCAACGTAATAAGGCTTCTGCACCAATGACCCTGCCTGTTGATAAATCAAGTTGAGGTTGATACCAAAGTGCTAAACAGTCATTAGAAAAGTCCGTACGTAATTGCCTAATCATATTCAAACGCCATTGCATTTGATCTTCAATTTCAGGATCATAATAAGCAAAGTGTTCAACGCGATTTTTCTTCGCCAAGTTTAAAGCAATATTAATTTGATTTAATACTTTCACGCCACTGCTTTCAGCATGTTCTTTAGTACAAAAGCCGAAACAAGCATTGACCGGTAAATGTTGTTCGCCGGCCGAAAATGGCTGATAAAATAAAGCCAATAAATGTTCTGGTGTTAGGCTACTTGCAGGCCCAATGATGCCAAAAACATCAGCACCAACCCGAGCAAATTTATAAGAACTTCCCATACTTTGCATACGTTGACCAACAGCTGTTAATAACTTATTACCAATATCCTGCCCTAACGCATCATTAATATCGCTGAAATGATCAATATCGATTAATGCAGCAACATCATCGCTGCCATCTTGTTGAGAAAAATCATCAAGTAAGCGTAAAAACTCTAATCGGTTTGGTAAATTAGTCAGCCAATCTTTATATGCGGCTTTCGTAAGCTTTTGAAATAAGTGTACGTTTTCATAACCAACGGCAACAGCTGTTAGAAATACATTAAGTAATTGAGTTTGAGTTTCTGTAAGCGGAGTATTTAATGCAACATATATAACTGCGCGGTAATCATCTTTAGTTATGTATAAAGTTAAACTATCACTTTGGTAATCATGCTTTTGCTGTAAAAAGCATGTTTTTACTTGTTTGTTTGCTTGTTCATTTTTTAAAGTATCTAATTTTTTATTGACTAAATTACTTGAAAAACCAGTTTGGGCTAAAATATAAAAACTTAAGTCATCAACATTATCAATGATACCCTGTCCTCTGGCACAAAAAACAGCAGAAATATCATTGCTTATTAAATCTTTAAATTGAGATAATACACTGTCGCAATAGACACCCAATGAATGTTGTGTAGAAAGTTCAGCGGCACCTGAAACAATTTTTTCTAAGCCAAGGCGATTTTCATTCACTGTAGCGATTTGTTGATAAGAACGAATAGCTGCAAAAACAGCCGTAACTAACTTGCGTCGAGTTAATTCTGTTTTCGTTTTATAGTCATTAATATCGTACTCTTTAATAACACTTTCTTCGGGGGCGTAACCTGGCTGCCCTGTACGTAAGACAATGCGAATATCTTGTTTATGTAAATCTTCTCGAATATATTTGACAACTTTTAAACCCGCATCATCCGTTTCCATTACTACATCGAGTAAAACTAATACGATATCAGGATTATCTTCAATTAGCAGGCATGCTTCTTGGCCCGAATACGCGTGTAAATACTCAAGACGACGCCCTAATACGATTAGATCTGATAACGCTAGCTGGGTAACCGAATGAATTTCAGGATCATCATCAACAATTAATACTTGCCATGAAGCCTCGCTACCTTGAGCTAAAATATCATCTTCATCACTATCATCGATAAATAAAAAACCATCATGTGAATTTTCTGATGCTTGCATACTATCCTCAAGTAACTAGCTAAGACTCAAATAAGCTAACTAGTTCACTATAAATATAATTCTGCTAAATTCTTCAATTTAACTTTGATTTAACTATAACCTAATACTGCTTTTTTACACTATTACAATTGATTATAAAAGTCACTTTGACAAAATACAATAAATCCATACAATAAATCCATACAACACATTTATGCTTTATAGAAAATTTTAGCAACATATATCGGCTGAGGGAGTGAGTAAAGTGAAAAACAAACAAACCGATATTCTGGTAGTTGACAGCAATCTTTCAGATGAAAAAATAATTGACGATACACGCGCTGATGATTCAAGTGAAAGTGTAATTATTGAAGCTAAAAAGAGTAAGTCTGCAGAATCATCCGCTTCGCCTCAGTTTCTAAAACTAGCAAAACAATTTGTAATAGATGGTGCTTTATTGCCTAGCGATAAGCAAATGCCAATAGAAGATAGAGCCAATAAGCGTAATCGTTTAAGTCATTTACGTAAACAACAAAATATAGAACATGTCATTCAAAAAACGTTAATCTATGCCGCCAATCACGACATCAAAGCAAGAACGGATCATGACTGGTTTAACCGTTATATTGGTTTAGCTGAAGACGTTAGTAATCCGACTATGCAAGATTTATGGGCAAAAATTTTATCTGCCGAGTTAGCAAAGCCAGGCTCATTTTCTTATAAGGCGCTAAAAACATTTCGCGATATGAGTATCATTGATGCAAAATTGCTAGCCAAAGCCTGCTCTTTAGCACTTAAAGACGCAAGCAAAAAAAATATTCGTCTCATTTCAGGCGTCTATCAACAGCCTGGTTTATTCAATTTTTTTGCTAAGGATCGAGAGGTCAAAGTCAACTTAAGCCACTTTGGTTTAAATTATGCCGACTTATTAACCTTAGCTGAAAATCATTTAATATATATGCAGGAAAGTGAATCGAGTATTATGAGTAAAGAAGAGGCGCTTAACTTCACTTTCAATGCATTACCGTTCAAGCTTAGCGCCAGAAAAGATAAAGTCAGCTTGCAGTTTTACAAGTTCACACCACTTGGCACTGAACTAGCTAATTTAATAACAGACAAACCCAATGATGAGTTTTTAAGTTATCTAAAAAGTCAGCTAAGCCAACATTTTTTAGTCAGTAGTGATTAATAACGAACAAAGTTAGATACCGTCACCATCCGTATGTAAACCACATTCGCGTTGGCTACCACCAAATCGAGTCTCTTCTTCAGTCATACCTAGTGTTAATGGCTTTGTGCTATGTACATCACCAACACTGACATAACCTTCATCCCATAATGGATGATAAGGTAAATTATGCTGAGTTAAATATTCGTGTACTTGTTTGTTAGACCAATCAATAATCGGATGTACTTTAAAACGACCACGCAATATACTAACAACCGACAAATTTTCTCGGTGTGACGACTGCTGACGTCGAACACCAGAAAACCATGTACCCGCATTAAGCTCTGTTAAACCGCGCTCTAATGGTTCAACTTTATTACGACGGTTATAGGCTTTTAATGATTCATCATCTGTCGCCCACTCTTCGCCATATTTAGCCATCTGCCAAGCCGCACTCTCTTTTGCGCTGTAAACATGCAAATTAAGCTTAAGTCGGTCAGCTAACTGCTCAATAAAACGATAAGTTTCAGGAAATAAATGTCCGGTATCGGTAAGCAATACCGGAATATTATTATCAACTTGCGTCATCATGTGCAACATGACGGCCGACTGTATACCAAAACTCGATGATAAAACAAATTGGCTTGGCAAATTCTCCATTGCCCACTCTACACGGGCAATAGGTGATTGCTGCTCAAGTTGTTCATTCCACTGGTTTAACCAAGGTTTAGGCAATGACGCAGGAAAGCGGTTATTAATAACCTCTTTCCCTGTACTCGCTAAGGCACTAGACATGATGAAAATCCCTTACACTAACTTTCACTTCGTCAACAATACCCGCACGAATAACAAAGTCACCAAAGGCTTCATCGCCATTACGTTCAGCAGACCAACGGGCACTTAATTTATCGATTTCGACTAAAACATCTGTTTCACCAACATTTTCTTTATAGATTTTAGGAACACGAGAGCCGGCAATGTCACTACCTAAATACATATTGTATTTACCTGGACCTTTACCAACTAAACCTATTTCAGCCAACATTGCACGGCCACAACCATTTGGACAACCTGTGACACGTAAAATAATGCTTTCATCAGCAAGGTCATTTTTTGCTAAAATAGCTTCAACGTCATCCACTAATTTTGGCAAGTAACGTTCTGCTTCGGCCATTGCTAACGGACAAGTTGGGAAAGCAACACAAGCCATTGAGCTTTTACGTTGATTTGAGACACCATCATTAAGCAAACCATGATCTCGAGCGAGTTGCTCAACAGCCGCTTTGTCTGACTCACTGACGCCTGCAATAATTAAGTTTTGGTTAGCCGTTAAACGGAAATCACCTTGATGAATTTTAGCAATTTCACGCATACCAGTTTTCAGTGATTGACCTGCGAAGTCTAGAATACGACCATTTTCAATAAATAAAGTTAAATGATGTTTGCCATCAACGCCAGCAACCCAGCCGAAACTATCACCACGATGCGTAAACTCATAAGCGCGAGACTCGCTAAAGCTAACACCTGCTCTACGTTCAACTTCAGCTTTAAAGGTATCTGCGCCTACTCGGTCTAAAGTGTATTTGGTTTTAGCATTTTTACGGTTTACACGGTTACCCCAATCACGTTGGGTAGTAACTACCGCTTCAGCTATTGCTAACGTATGCTCTTTAGCAATAAAACCAAAATCATCAGCACAACGTGGGTAAGTAGCATTATCGCCATGAGTCATGGCCAAACCACCACCAACAAGCACGTTAAAACCAATTAACTCACCATTTTCACTAATCGCAACAAAGTTTAAATCGTTAGCATGTACGTCAATATCATTATTTGGTGGAATAACAACGGTCGTTTTAAACTTACGCGGTAAATAAGTACTACCTAAAATAGGCTCTACTTCCTCACCTTCTGTCGTTTCTACTTTTTCTTCATCTAACCAAATTTCTGCATAAGCACGAGTTTTTGGTAATAAATGTTCACTAAGTTTAATCGCCCACTCATAAGCTTCTTGATGTAATTCAGACTCAACAGGGTTTGAAGTACAAAGTACGTTTCGGTTTACATCACCTGCTGTAGCTATTGAATCAAGACCAATGCTATTTAATGTCTGATGCATTAATTTGATATTTGGTTTTAATACACCGTGAAACTGAAAAGTTTGACGGGTAGTTAAACGAATACTGCCGTAAGACGTATGATCATCAGCAAACTTATCGATACCTAACCACTGTGCTGGCGTAATGATACCACCAGGTAGGCGTGCTCGTAACATCACGTTATGTAATGGTTCAAGTTTTTGCTTTTGACGTTCAGCGCGGATATCACGATCATCTTGCTGATACATACCATGAGTACGAATTAACTGAGAGTTATCACTGGTAAAGCCACCAGTCATTCTATCTTGTAGATCTTCAACAATAGTGCCACGTAAGTGATCACTTTCGGCTTTCATACGTTCGTTATCGGCTAATTTACCTTCAACGACAAGTACTGGCTCTGCTATTTTCACTGTATCGTTGCTCATTAGTAAACATCCTTCTGGTAGCGTTTGTTTGATCTTAATGCTTTTAAATAATCTTCTGCTTGCTCTGTACTTAACTTGCCGTGTTCACTAATAATTGCTACTAGTGTATTGTGCACGTCTTTGGCCATACGGTTTGCGTCTCCACAAATATATAGGTGGGCACCACGCTCTAACCAAGAAAAAACATCACTTGCTTGCTCTTTTAATCGGTCTTGCACATAAACTTTCTCGGCTTGGTCGCGCGAAAATGCTACATCCATGCGAGTTAACAAGCCTGACTTTAAGTAATTTTGCCATTCAACTTGATAAAGGAAATCTTGTGTAAAGGTTTGGTCACCAAAAAACATCCAGTTATCACCGCTAGCATCACGCGCTTCACGTTCTTGCATAAAGGCTCTAAACGGTGCAACACCTGTACCAGGACCAATCATAATCACTGGCGTATCGTTATTTACTGGTAGGCGAAAGTTGTCATTATGTTCAACAAAGACACGTATATTTTGGCCTTCTTCAAGACGTTGAGTTAAGAAGCCCGAAGCACCACCTGTGCGCGTTGCTCCGTCAGCATCATAAGCAACAACACCAACAGTTAAATGAACTTCTTCTTCCACTTCAGATTGTGCTGAGGCGATAGAATATAAACGTGGTGTAATTTTGCGTAAATTATCAACAAAAGTTTGCGCATCAACATCGGCGTTGGCTATAGCAACAACATCAATTATTTGGTGCACACCGGCAAATTCACGTGTTGTATTTTTATCACTCGCAACATTAACTAAGGTTTCATCTTTAGTTAAACCAGCCCAAAACTCAACAAATGCAGGTGCTGTTTGCGTGATTTCCAATTGAGAGATAAGCGCTGCTTTTAATTCAACCTCTTGTTGTTGACCTTCAATTTTTAGGCTTATTTTTTCGCTACCCGAAAATTTCAACTGCACTAAAAGTTGATTAACAAGTGTTTCATCATTTTCAAACCAAACACCTAAAGCATCGCCCACTTGGTATGTTAAGCCTGACTCACCTAAATCAATTTCAATATGACGCACATCTTTAGCAGAATCACGCCCAGTAATTTTTTGACTAACTAAAAACTCAGCCGATAACGGGTTTTGCTTATTGTAAACACTTGTTGCACCTGCAGTGGTAAATTCAACAACGGATGTTAAAGGAGCATCAGTTTGAGTTAATTCTTCTTTTAAGGTATCAACAACACTTAAAATCCATGCTTCACAGTCAGTATCATAGTCAACATCGCAATCAATACGTGGGCTAACTTGCTTTGCACCTAACTCTTTTAAGCGTTCATCAAAGTCTTTACCTGTTTGGCAGAAAAATTCATAACTACTATCGCCCAAAGCCAAAACGCTATAGCTTAAATTCGCTAATTTAGGTGCTTTTTTACCTAATAAAAACTCATGAAATTCAATCGCATCGTCTGGTGCTTCGCCTTCACCATTTGTGCTGGCAACAATTAATAAATGAGTCTCATTTTTTAAACCCTTAGCTTTGTAGTCGCTAATGTTTTTCAAATTAACACTGATACCCGCCGCCACAGCGCTTTGTTCAAGCTGCTTAGCTACACCTTTTGCATTACCTGTTTGTGACGCATATAAAATAGTCAACGTTTTCGCCGCAACAACTTCTGCTGCTGGTGCGAGTTGTGCATTTTGGCCTGATTCA
>JAWSUX010000209.1:0-8167 GCA_033852215.1 Colwellia sp.
GGTTTCAAGAGCAAGGTTTTGTTGAGCAGCCAACTTCAGGTTTACCTAAAGGTAAACAAAAAATGTATAATATTCAGCGTAACCCAAAAGTTTTCATTAAAACAATATAACTTGGAAATAACGCAGGTAACTTAGTTCACCTGCGTTATGACTATTGTCTAAAGTTAACGGTATTATTTAACTTTCCACTATTTGACTAAAACAACTCCTCTTCCTCTTTTTCTGTGTTGCTGCCAGTAAAAATATCACCACTGTCATCTTTATTCAAATATTCAGATGGTGAATTATTCAGTCTGAAATACTCAAATCGACTGCTTTTGTCGGTTTTAGTGGTAAGTTTCCCCGTTGCTTTATCGATGCGTACAGAAACAATTTCTGCAGGGGGTTGGAACGCTTCAACAGTCAAATCAGTCAGTGCTACTCTCATAAAATCAATCCAAGCAGGTTGTGCTGATCTGGCGCCAAACTCTTTACCTGTGATCTGATTTTTATTCAAGTTATTGTTATAAACACTTCTGCCTAAATTACGACTTGGATCATCAAAACCAATCCATGAGGTGGTGACTAATCGTCGACTAAAACCAGAAAACCAAGCATCTTTCGCTTCGTTTGTTGTACCTGTTTTGCCCGCAATATCGCGACGTTTTAATACTCTGGCACGCCAACCAGTGCCTTGCCAGCCATCAGAGCCAGACCAATCAGCATCCCAAATAACACTGGTTAATGCTTCGGTAATTAAAAATGCATTTTGTGCGCTAATAGCCCTTGGTGCAGAATGAATCTCTTTATCTGCTATCGACTCTATATTGGTTTTATCTTCATCTTCAGCTAAATTTACATCGCTATGATCTGTTTGTAATTCACTGATACAGGGGTCACAAGCTTGTACAGGGTTAGCTTGGTAAACTGTTTCTCCATTACTGTCTTCTATTCGTTCAATCAAGTAAGGCTCAATTAAAAAACCACCATTAGCAAAGCTGGCAAAGCCTGTAGCGACCTCTAAAGGAGTTAGTGATGCTGAGCCGAGTGCAAGTGACTCACTACGAGGTAATTCATCAGGAGCAAAACCAAAAGAGGAAAGGTGATTAATAATATTATCTAAACCAACACTTTTTAGTAATCGTACAGCTACTACGTTTTTAGATTGCGCTAAAGCTAAGCGTACTCTAATGGGACCTGCATACTTTGCGGGAGAATTTTTAGGACGCCAAGCAATGCCTGAGCTTTTATCCCATTGGTTAATGGGAGCATCGTTAACTAAAGAAGCTAACGTGAAGCCATGTTCCAGTGCGGCAGAGTAAACAAAAGGTTTAATGTTAGAGCCTACTTGGCGTTTAGCTTGGGTGACACGGTTAAATTGACTTTGTTTGAAGCTAAAACCACCGACAGCAGCTTTAATGGCACCATTGTCTGGTGATATAGATACTATGGCTGCACTAGCTTGTGGAAGTTGACTTAAGCGATATGTGGTATCGTTATTTCTTTCGACTAAAACAATATCACCATAAGTAAATATTTCATTAGCGAATTTAGGTGCTTTATCCTGTTTTTGATCACTAATATAAGCACGCGCCCATGACATACCAGACCAATTAATTGTGGCGGTTTTCTTATCGCTTAATATGATTTCTGCGGATAACTCATTAACTTTAATAATAACCGCGGGTACTAAATTTTGATAATAATTTACCTGACTTAGTGCGTCGGCCACTTCTACAGCAGTTATTGGTTGTTGAGGTTTTACTTCAAGAGAATGAGCCGTTGCATCAGAGATAGTTTTAGAGTTAATTCTATTAAATTTTTCCTTCTTAAACTCTGGGCGTAAAGACGTTAAAGCGCCACGGTAACCATGTCGTTGATCGTAGTTAATTAAATTATTTTTAAGCGCTTGTTGGGCTGCGGTTTGCAATTTCTCACTAATGGTTGTAAATACTTTAAAACCACTTGTATAAGCCTGTTCTTGTCCATAGATTTTAATCATTTTTTTATGCGCCATTTCAGCCACATAAGGTGCGCTTAATGCTATTTCAGCACCGTGACGTTTGCCTGTTATTTTGGCTGACTTAGCTATATCATAGTCGTTTTTTGTAATGTAATTACTTACTAACATACGTCTCAATACTACAGCGCGGCGATTTTTAGCACGTTTTGGTGAGCGTATAGGGTTTAGCGTTGAAGGTGCTTTAGGTAAACCTGCCAAAACTGCTATTTGAGCTAAATTAAGCTCATCTATATTTTTGCCATAATAAACTTGTGCTGCAGCACCAAAGCCAAAGGATCTGTGACCTAACTCAATCTTATTGATATATAACATTAAGATTTCATCTTTTGTTAATAGACTTTCAATATGAAAAGCTAAAAATATCTCCCTTATTTTTCGGGTATAAGTGACTTCTCTAGTTAAAAAGAAATTACGTGCAACTTGCATGGTAATAGTACTAGCCCCTCCCTTATCTTGCCCCATTAGTTTACCTAATATGGCACGTCCCATACCAATAGGATCAACGCCAAAGTGTAAATAGAAACGATCATCTTCTGTTGCCAAAAGTGCATTGATTAGCTGTTTTGGCGTTTCTTCATAAGTGAGAGGTATACGTTTTTTTTCACCAAATTGGGAAATAAGTAAACCACCTTTACTGTAAATTTGCATTGGCGTTTGCCATTGAATATTTTTTAATGAATTAACATCAGGTAATTTACTACGCATATTCAGGTATAATGCAAAAGCAGATAAAAAAGCTAAAATTAACAATAGCAAACTGATTTTTATTAGATTCTTTACTGAAAACACAAGAAAAACTCTTTTAGTGGATAAAATTGTAAGATAATACTAGTATATCGTGTAAAAGCATGTGATAAATGTATTTATGCGTATTTTACGTCTAAAATAATTACAAAAATAAGATCTGTGGACTGTTATGCTAGACAATATATGGAAAAATAAAATCCCAATGATGGTGGGAATCGATATTGGTTCCCATGCAGTGAAAGCTGTTTTACTAAGCCAGGGTATAGAAGGTTACATCCTAGAAGATTATGCCATTGAACCTATGTCTCGTGGTGCCGTGATAGATCGTGAAATTCAAGATATTGAAGCGGTTGGTAATGTCATCGAGAGAATAAGGAAAAACATATCGGCTAGCGCAACGGATGCCGCCGCTGCAGTTTCTGGACAAACGGTGATAACTAAAGTTATTTATATGGATGTAGCCCTTACAGAAGAAGAACTTGCCAGTCAAATTGAGATAGAAGCTGATAGCCTGATTCCATTTCCTTTGGATGAAGTGAGTCTTGACTTTGAAACTTTAGATGTTAATGAATCTGATCCTAGTAAGGTTAACGTTTTATTAAGTGCTGCACGAACTGAATCAATTGAAGCACGAGTGGCAGCACTTGAGGCGGGTGACTTTCATGCGAAAGTCATTGATGTAGAATCTTACGCTGTAGGTAGAGCGTATGATTTATGTTTACCATTATTGCCAGATGACGCTAAAGATAAAATGGTCGCTATGGTCGATATTGGTGCTACGGTAACTTTATTTTCGGCAACTGATGCAGGAAAGCATATCTATAGTCGAGATCAGATGTTTGGTGGTGAACAATATACCCGCTCAATTGTTTCTTATTATAATAAGTCTTTCGATGATGCTGAACAGGCAAAAATATCTAATGATCTGCCGCCAAATTATACTTTTGAAGTGCTGGCTCCTTTTCACACTGTTTTGATGCAGCAAATTCGGCGTGCAATTCAGATGTTTTTGACTACAAGTGGTCAAGATAAGGTTGATTATTTACTTATTTCTGGTGGGACGGCTGCATTAGAAGGCGTTGAAAGCTTATTAAGCGAAGAGTTAGGTATTCATACCGTTGTTGCTAACCCTTTCAATGGAATGACACTTAGTGCTTCAATTGATAAAGATGAATTGACTAGTATTGCACCGCAATTAATGGTGGCCACTGGTTTAGCTTTAAGGAGTTTTACCCCATGGCACATATAAATCTACTCCCTTGGCGTGAAGCTGCGCTCAAGGCAAAACGAAAAGAATATTTTAGTATTTTAATCGCAATAGGCTTGATTTCTTTCGTTTTAATTTTAATAGTGAATTTTTATTATCAAGCACGTATTGATGGTCAAAATACTAAAAATCAGTATCTAAAAAATGAAATTTCACAGCTAGATGTCAAAATTACTGAAATTCGTAGTCTTAATGACAAAAAGGCAGAACTACAAAAGCGTATTGATGTAGTTGAGCAATTACAGCGTAGTCGAAATGTTGGTACACAAGTGCTCGATGAAATTGCAAAGATCATTCCTAACGGTGTTTATATTACAGAACTTGAAAAGCAAGGGAACACTATATACCTTACGGGTAAAAGTGAATCAAATAACCATTTAGCAAATATGATTCGAGCGATTGAGTTATCAGATTTATTTATGGATGCCACGCCTGAGTCAATTATCGTCGATGACGGATCACCAAAACTATTGAGCAGTTTCAAAATGAAGGTGAAAATCACAGGATTAGTTAATGACAAAAGTACTGCTTTAGCTAATAGAGGAGGCAAAAAATGATAAAATTTGATGCATCCCAGTTCGACGACTTAGAGTTAGATAATATTGGTCAATGGCCAGCAGCAGCAAAGTTGCTTTTAGCTATATTTTTAGCTGCGGTAGTACTATTTTTAGGTTATATGGGGTTAATTAGTACTCAAATTAAGCAACTTGATCGTGCTTATGTTGAAGAAAAAACACTTAAAGAATCTTACCGAGGTAAGTACCACGTTGCTGCTAACCTTGATTTATTTCGCGCGCAAATGATGGAAGCAGAAGACACCTTTGCCAATCAGTTAAGAAGTTTACCTAATAGCCATGAAACGCCAGGTTTATTAGATGATATTACTTTTATTGGTACAACCAGTGGCTTAGATTTTGTTAAATTAGAATGGCAATCCGAAATAAGTAAAGAAATTTATATTGAACTACCTATAGATATTGAAGTTATTGGTACATATCATTCTTTTGGGCAATTTGTTAGTAAAATTGCAGGCTTACCAAGAATTGTAACTTTGCATGACTTTACTATTGATATAACGCAAAATGATTCTGAAAGCTTAAATTTAAAATTACAAGCAAAAACCTATCGCTATAAAGAAGCAGAGCAAGGGGCAGATAAATGATAATACCTAATGCTAAATGGTCTAGCTTTAAAACATCCGCATTGGTTACTTTGGTTATGCTTTCAGGTTGTTTTGATGATACTAGTGAGATTAAAGTACATATGGAACAAGTTAAATCGACAACAAATAATTACATTGAACCCATGCCAGAAGTACACCCTTTTAATCATATTGAATACTCTGCTGATGATCGGCGTAGCCCTTTTGTTTTGCCACAAGCCGAGGTTATTCAGCAAAAAATTCAGCAAATGTCAGGGTGTTTGAGTCCTGATGCTAATCGTCGAAAACAGCCATTAGAAAAATATGCCTTAGGTGATTTAGTCATGCGAGGAACGTTAGGTGATGATGGTTCACTTTGGGCATTACTGGAAGCATCCGACCTAACATTACATAGAGTTGCTGTTGGCAATTATCTAGGGCTATTTAACGGTATAATTACAGAAGTGAGTGGTAAAAACGTGAAAATTATTGAATTAAGCCCTGATGGTTCGGGTTGCTGGGTAAAACGAGAAGCTGAATTAAAAATTGTTAAATCAGAGCCAAATAAGTAAGGGAAATAATAATGCTATTCAATCTAATGAAAAATAATAAAAGCTTTGCTACAGCTAAAAAACTTTGGTTTATTATACCGTTGTTATTTTCAGTTGTGTTACTGCCAATCTCTATTAGTGCAGCTGAAACTGAGCCATCTGAAAATCAACTTGTTGGTATTTCATATAACACTATACAATCAGATCAAATTGAGTTGGTTTTTAACTTTTCACAAGTTATAACAAATTTACCAGAAGTTAAAACTTCAGTGGCACCTGCCTTTGTCGAGGTGCTTTTTGAAGCAAGTACTTTCGATGAAAAAATAAAAGAAACACTAGTTAACCATGCAAGTGTGCTAAGTATTAATTTAGATGCCACTACAGGTAAAGTTGTTGCAAAGATCAATTTAGAGGCTTTGTCGGTATTCGATGTGGCACTGAAGAATGATAATGAATTTGCGATTACTTTTAACTATGGTGATTCTGCTGAGGTTGTTGAATCGTTAAGTCCTGCAGGTGAACAATTTATTAATCAGGTTGAGTCGATAGATTTTAGACTTAATGATAATAATGATGCACAAATATTAGTTTATTTAAAAGATAGTACCTTAGCTGTTGATGCAAATAATAAACTAGGGGCAATAAATGTTGATTTTCATAATACACAGATTGTTGATGATCTGCTTTATAAATTAGATGTCACTGACTTCGGTACTATTGTCTCGGGTATTGAAACTTTTAGAGCCGGACGTAATACGCGTTTAGTTGTTGATGTAGCATCAAAGTTTGAATTTTCTCAAAAGCAAGAGGGTAATTTATTTATCTTAACGGTAAAACAAGAAGCCGAAAAAGCGCCAAGTTATTTAGGTGAAACAGATGACTTTAACGGTCGTAGTATTTCATTAAACTTTCAAGATATTCCTGTCAGAACAGTATTACAGATTATTGCTGATTATAATGAATTTAATTTAATTACCAGTGATACCGTCACCGGTAATATCACTTTGCGATTAGATGGTGTGCCTTGGGATCAAGCTTTAAGCATTATTTTAAAAGTTAAAGGCCTTGATAAACGTATGCAAGGTAATATCTTAATGGTAGCTCCTGCAGATGAACTAGCGGCACGTGAAGCGCAGACTTTACAGGCACAACAACAAGTTGAAGAGTTATCACCATTATATTCTGAATATGTACAAATCAACTATGCCAAAGCAATGGACTTCGCTGATCTGATTAAAAATGAAGATACTAGTATTTTATCAGCACGAGGTACTGTTTCAGTTGATGAACGTACTAATACTCTGCTTATTCGCGATACAGCTAAAAGTATTGAAGATATTAGGCGTATGGTGACCATCTTAGATATTCCTGTACGACAAGTTGTTATTGAAGCGCGTATGGTTACAGTGAAAGATGACCTTAACGAAGAATTAGGTATTCGCTGGGGGGTTACTAGTACGGATGGTGAATATTCGACGTCTGGTAGTATAGAGGGTAATAATACTGCAAGTGGGATATTATCAGACACCCCAGGGCAAGGTAAAGTACCACAACTTAGCGATAGCTTGAATGTTAATTTACCGGTAGTAAACCCAGCAGGAGCAATTGCTTTTCAAGTAGCACGTTTAGCCAACGGTATGATTTTAGATCTTGAATTATCAGCTATGGAAAAAGAAAACAAAGGGGAGGTCATTGCAAGCCCTCGTATTACTACGGCGAATCAAAAAGAAGCTTACATAGAACAAGGGGTGGAAATACCCTACCAAGAAGCTTCTTCAAGTGGTGCAACCGCAACACAGTTTAAAAAAGCAGTCTTAAGTTTAACGGTTACACCACATATAACGCCTGATGATAAAATCATTCTTGACTTAGTAGTTACTCAAGATACCGTTTCTGAAGTGAAAAGTGGTTTAGCACCCGCTATTGATACCCAGCGTATTGGCACACAAGTATTGGTTAATAATGGTGAGACCATAGTATTAGGTGGTATTTATCAACAAGCAATTATTAGTTCGGTTTCTAAAATCCCCGTATTAGGTGATATCCCTTATTTGGGGTGGATGTTTAGAAATTCGAGTGAAACGAATCAGAAAAAAGAGTTATTAATTTTTGTTACTCCTCGCATTGTAACCGAACACTTCTAATATAAGCATATAATATATGGGTTAAGTAGTGTATCTAATACCACTTAACCTATTTTTCATAATGTATGAACGTATTGATAACCTCGTAAGATAAGTTTTACTAAGTTATCGACGATCTTACTTGCAATTCAGCCTTAATAATTGCGATAATTACGCCCTTGAAATTTCCGTAGGGGACTTCTTATATATCAAAAGCATTTTATTTTTATTATATTGAATAAAACAATGAGTAAAGTCTTTTGAATGAACCAGTTAACAAAACGAGAATTAAGTAAATCTAATGGCAGAAAAACGTAATATTTTCCTTATCGGCCC